>CAZWXG010000084.1:9909-11162 GCA_964637825.1 uncultured Acidobacteriota bacterium | reverse complement strand
AGCTCCTTCATCAGCGGGAAACGCCCGCGGTCGGAGAAGGTGGCGAAGAGCTTGTCGTTCTGGGTGAAGCTGTAGGAGAGGGAGAGCTGGGGGCTGAAGACCCAGGCGTCGGGCGTGCACCCCGCGAAGCTGTCGTTGTCCGGGTTGGACGCGCAGATGATGGGCCGGGTCGACAGCTCGTCGTCGGTCAGTTCCATCGTCTGCAGCCCTTTGAGGTGATCGACGTTGAAGCCGACGATGGCCTGCACCTTGGGGGTGATCGTGATCACGTCCTGGAACCCGAAGGAGAAGGTCTGGATCCGGTCCAGGGTGGTGGCGGTCCGGAAGGGGACGAGGTCGTAGGCCTTGTGGGTGTCGTCCTTGAAGAAGAAGGAGGCGCTGATGTTGTTGCGCGGCAGGAGGCGGGTGTTGAACTCGGCCGAGGCCCCGCCCGCGTGGTCGTCATAGATCGAGAAGAACGCCCGCCGGGTCGTCAGCGTGGTGTAGGTGTCGTTGTCGTAGCTCCCCAGCGCGTTCCTGAACTGGTCGTAGTAGAGGCGCAGCTTGATGGAGCTGGCGTCGCCGATCCCGGTGTTGGTGATGACGTAGTAGCTGGTCTTGTTCCACTCCGGCCATCTCCAGTAGCGGTTGCGGGCGTTGGCCCCGTAGCCGGTGTAGAGCGGCTGGCTCTTCTCCCCCTTCTGGTTGATGTAGCTGAAGACGTACTGGTCCTCGCCCCGCGGGGTGATGCCGATGCGCCCGCTGTACTTGGCGTCGCGCGAATCGGAATGATTGAGCTTATAGTCGGGCTGGTTGGGCGCCGGCGCCGCGAAATCGCCCGACAGGGGGATGTAGTCCTTCTGGTTCCAGTCGAGCGAGCCCTGGAGGTAGAACTTCTCCCAGCGGGAGCCGAGACGCATCGAGGCCAGCAGGGCGTCCCCGGAGCCGGTCCCGATCATGGCCTCCCCGTCGAGCTTGTCCTCCGGCTGCTTGGTCACCAGGTTGATCGACCCGCCGAGGTTGTTGGCCCCCATCAGGGGGGAGGAGTACCCCTTGGCCACCTGGATCTCGGCGAGGTCGCCGGTCAGGAAGCGGCTGAAATCGAGGGTCCCGTCGTAGGGCACCTGGATCGGGATGCCGTCGAGATAGAGGGGGATCTGCCCGCGGTTGGTGAACCCGCGCAGGCGGATCTGGGCCTCGTTCCGGTTGGCGCTCCGGTCGAGCGACACCCCGGGCACGTAATCGAGCGCCGTCCCCACGTTGGTCAGGTGGAG
>CAZWXG010000084.1:0-9809 GCA_964637825.1 uncultured Acidobacteriota bacterium | reverse complement strand
AGGTCCATCTCGGCGTGCAGGTCGCTGCGCCAGTAGGGAACGTACTGCCGGTTGCGCCCCCGGGCTACGATGTCCCCGGACCCTTCGTGCGCAAGGCATGCCCCCACCCCGCCGCTCCCCTCGCGCTTGGCGGCCACCGCCTCCCGGAGGGTGACCAGGATGAAGGGATCGTGCGGGTACCGGGGATCGGGGCGGAGCGAGGCCACCTCCGCCTCGAGCGCCGCGATCTCTTCCGTCCCTTCGGCGGGCAGGGCGGCGGAAACGCATAGAAGGGCGCCGAGCGCTACCGCCGTCGTGAAAAAGAATGACCGCAAATCGCCCATAATCCCCACCGATCGAAAAAAATCAGATGATACCCGGGCCCGACGCCCCCGGGAAGGGAAAAGTGCGGCCGTGCCTATTCGAGCACATCCGGAAGGGTGAAGTAGAAGGTGGACCCCTGCCCGGGCCCAGATTCCACCCAGATCCGCCCTCCGTGGCGTTCCACGATCTTCTTGCACAGCGCCAGGCCGATGCCGGTCCCGGGGTACTTCTCCCGGGGGTGCAGCCGCTTGAAGATGACGAAGATCCGCTCGCCGTGCTCCCGCTCCATCCCGATGCCGTTGTCGCTGACCCCGAAGAGCCAGCCGCCGCGCTCCCGCCGCGCGCCGACGTGGATCCGCGGGGGGTCGGCCGAACGGAATTTGATCGCGTTTTCCAGCAGGTTCTGGAACACCTGGCAGAGCAGGGTCCCGTCCGCGCGCACCACGGGCATCGGGTCCGCCGTGATCACGGCCCCCGACCGCTCGATGCTCCCCTTGAGCGCATCGAGCGCCCGGTCGAGAGCCTCCCGCGTGTTCCAGGACCGGAGGGACAGGGCGCTCCCCACCCGCGCGTAGGCCAGCAGGTCGTCGATCAGCTGCTGCATCCGCCGGGCGCCGTCGACGGCGAAGCGGATGTATTCGTGGGCCCGGGCATCGAGCTGGTCGCGATACCGGTCCTCGAGGATCTGGACGAAACCGGTAACCGTACGCAGCGGTTCCCTCAGGTCGTGGCTGGAGACATAGGCGAACTGCTCGAGGTCCCGGTTGGAACGGGCCAGTTCCTCGGCCGTCCGCCGCAGCGACAGCTCCCCCTGCGTGCGGATCAGGGCCGCCGCCAGCTGGCCCCCGATCGCCTTCATGAGCGACAGGTCGTCGGGGGAAAAGCCCCCCCGGCCGCGCGTTCCGAACGACAGCGTCCCCAGGACGCGGCCGTCGGCCGCCTCGAGGGGGTGGCAGGCGTAGGCGCGCAGCCCGGCGCCGCCCAGGATGCCGAGTTCCCCTTCCGGCTCCCCGGGGATGTTCTCGGCCACGACCGGGCGGCGGTCCCGGGCGGCCACCCCGCTGATGGCCCTGCCGTAGTCGAGCCATTGGATCCGAGCCAGGGCCTCCGGCTCGACGCCGAGAGCGACGTCGAGCCGGAGGCGGCCCGAAGCCTCGTCCGCCAGGTAGTGGAGCGCCACCTGGCAGTCGAGGTGCTCCATCGCCCTCCGGCAGATCGATTCCACGGCCGGCTGCAGCCGGGCCGACCGCAGCAGCTCCTCGGCCGTCCCCGCGAGGAGTTCGAACCGGCGCAGGCTGCGCTCGAGCGCCTCCTCGGCCAGTTTGCGTTCGGTGATATCGAGCACCATCCCCACCGATCGCGTCACCCGCCCCCTGGCGCTGCGGACGTGCCGGCATTTTTCCAGCACCCAGCGGATCTCGCCCGTCTTCGGGCGGAGCACGCGGTAGGCGATCTCGTACCCTTCGCCGCCGGCGCCGAGCGATCGCGCGTAGGCGCCGCGCATGGTCTCGCGGTCCTCGGGAAAGACCCTTGCCACGAACGCCTCGAAGGAGGGGGCGAACTCCCCCGGCTCGGCGCCGAAGATGCGGTAGGCTTCGTCGGACCAGGAAAGGGTGCGGCGGACGAAGTCCAGTTCCCAACTCCCCATGTGGGCGATGGCTTCGGCGCGCGCGAGCTTCAGCTCCTGCGCCCGCGGGGGGGGTCTCCGCCGGGCATCCTTTCTTCCGGTTCCGCTCTCTCGGGTGTTCTGGTCGGGCATACGCGTCTCCGCGCGCTCGTGGGAATTCGTCCCATCCTATCACGGGTCCGGTTCCGGTTGACAGCGGCAAGGGGAATCGCTATATTGTTTCTGTTTTATGGAACTATGCAACTATGAAAAACGGAAAGCCCGGCAAGTCGGCGAGGGAAAAAATTTTCCGGATGCAGTGCGCGATCTGCAAGGCGCTGGGGCACCCCCTGCGGCTGGCCATCGTGGACCGGCTCAACGCGGGGGAGGCCCCCGCCGCCGGCCTGCTCGCCGACCTGGAAATTTCGAAGGCGACGCTTTCGAAACACATGTCGCTGTTGACGCGCGAGGGGATCGTGGAGCCGCGACGGGAGGGGAGGCACATCTATTACCGCCTCGCCGACCCCGATATCCACCGGGCCTGCGCCATCATGCGCTCCATTCTCTACCGGAGGCTGAAGGCGGGGGAGCGGCTGGCCTCCGCGATCGAGCCGGCCGCCTTCTGACCGCCGGCACAGATGCGAACCCATCGTCCAGGTGAGACCATGTCGACCATGAAGACATCCGCGGGCCGAAGATGGAGGGCCCTGTCCCTGTCCCTGGCGCTGCTGCCGCTTCCACTCGCGGCCGGGGCGCCGGAAGAGGAGCCGCTCGGCCTGGCCGAGGCGGCGGAGGAGGCGCTCGCGCACAATCCGGACCTTGCCGTCGATCTGCCGGGGATCGAGGCCGCGAGGCTCCAGTCGAAAGCGGCGCGGGCGGGCTACCTCCCCCGGGTCGATTTCGAACAGGCCTACGAGGCGGGAAACAACCCGGTGTTCGTCTTCGGCACCCTGCTCGGCCAGCAGAGGTTCACCGCGGCCAACTTCGCGCTGGAGGAACTCAACACCCCGGACGCGCTCGACAACCTCAAGACCCGCGTCACGGCCGAGCAGGTCCTGTGGGATTTCGGCCGGACGCGCAGCCTGCGGGAACAGGCCGAAACCGGGATCACCGCCGCCGAGAGCGCCCACGAGGCGCACCGGCAGCGGGTGC
Organism: uncultured Acidobacteriota bacterium; assembly: GCA_964637825.1. Classification (GTDB taxonomy): domain Bacteria; phylum Acidobacteriota; class UBA6911; order UBA6911; family UBA6911; genus UBA6911. Next base: position 6,748 of record CAZWXG010000084.1, on the reverse strand, counting down.
TGATGGAGGTGCTCCAGGCCTATTACGCCCATTCGCTCGCCCGCTCCGCGCTGGACACGGCCGCCATCGTCCTCGGCTCGGCCGAGGCGATAGAAAACCAGGCGCGCGCGCGCGTGGAAAGCGGACTGGCGGTGGACGCGGACCTGCTGCGCAGCCGGGTGTACCTTTCCGAGGCCCGGCAGCGCCTCATCCAGGCGGAGGGCGAACTCGAAAGCGCCCGGGCGCACCTGAACCGGCTGATGGGACGGCCGCTCGACCTGCCGACGGGCGCCACCGCCCCCCTGACCCCGACGATCCTCCCCCCCATCCCGGAGGAACCCCTGCTCGCCGAGCAGAAGCGCCGCCGGGCGGACTACCGGGCCCTCGTCGCCGAACTGCGCCAGGCCGAAGCCCTGGCGGACTCGAGAGCGAAGGAGTTCTATCCCGTCGTCGCGGGTTTCGGCGCGTGGGAAGCGAACCACCCCTCCCTCGACGGGGCCGGGGGAAACAACTGGAGCGCGGGGCTCGCCCTGAAATGGAACCTGTTCGCGGGCGGCCGCGACGCGGCCGCGCTCGGGGCCGCACGGCGCGGATGGGAGCAGAAAAAGCGGCAGGTGGAGGCCATGGAATCGGCGATGGCGCTCGAGATCCGGCGGGCCCTCATCCGCCGGCGGGCCGCGGAACGGCAGGTCCAGGCGGCGCTTTCCGCCGAAGGGCAGAGCGAGGAGGGGCTGAGGATCCTGCAGAACCGGTACGAGGCGGGCCTGGCGACGATGACGGACCTGCTGTCGGCCGAGGCCGCCCGCGCAGCGGCGCGCACCCGGCTGGCGGAAGCCGTGTACCGCTACCGGGTCAGTTGCGCCGAAGTGGAATACGCCGCCGGGACGCTCGATCCCTCGTCTCCGGCGATGAGCCTGCGGTAAGGACACCCACGGGAGAAAAGGACTGACCTATGAAACCCAAGACCCTGCTTTGGACCCTTCTGGCGGCCGCACTGCTGCAGGGGGCGTGCGCGGAACGCCCCGATCCTTCCGCCCGGGACGCCTCGGCCCCGGTCGCCGTGCCCGTAGTCGAAATCCGGCCGGAATCGGTCCCCGCCGTCGTCGAGGCCCCCGGAACCGTCCAGCCCCGGGAGCGGATCCCGCTGGCGTCGCAGGTCCAGGGCTACGTCCGCGCCGTGCACGTACGGGTCGGGGACGCGGTGGCCCGGGGGCGGCTCCTGGCCGTGCTGGACGCCCGGGACGCCGAAAGCCAGAAAGCGGCGGCGCTCTCCTCGATCCGGGAGGCGGAAGCCGCCCTGTCCGAGGCGCGGCGGGCGCACGACGCCGCCCTCGAGATGAAGGCGGCGTCGGACGCCGCGGACGACCTCGCGGGCCAGACCCTCGTCCGCTATGAGCGGCTGTTCGCGGCCCGCTCGGTTTCCCCCCAGGAAATCGACGAGGTCCGCATGCGGCAGAGGGCGGCCGCGGCGGAACGGGCGGCGCGCGCGGCCCAGGTGGCGGCGGCAGAGGACCGCATCGGGCAGGTCGAGGCCCGGATCGCCCAGGCGACGGCGCAATCCCGGCGGACCGACGTGCTGCTGGGCTGGAGCGAGATCACGGCCCCGGCCGCCGGGAGGATCGTCCAGCTGTCGGTGGACCCGGGGGCCGCCCTGTTCCCCGGCACCCCGCTCCTGGTGATCGAAACCACCGACAGCCCCCGGGTCGTGGCCCATCTCCCTTCCGCCCACGCCCACGCGCTCAAGGCGGGGATGAAGGTCCGGGTCCGGGCCGGCTCCGGGGAAGCCTCCGTCGAGGGGCGGGTGTCGGAGATCGTGCCGCTGTCGGACCCGGGGACGCATACGGTCGAGTTCAAGGTCGACCTGCCCCCCGGCGCCTCCGCGGCGAGCGGCGGGTTCATGAAAGTGGAGGTGCCGGTCGGGACCCGCAGCGTCCTCCTGGCGCCCGGCGGGGCGATCCGGGAAACGGGCCAGCTCACCGGTCTGTTCGTGGTCGCCGACGACTCCAGGGCCTTTTTCCGGCTGGTCAAGCTGGCCCCCTACGACGGGGCGCGGGTGGAGATCCTGTCCGGGGTGCAGCCCGGGGAAACCATCGTGGCGCGCCTCGACGGCGCTGTCACCGACGGGATGCGGGTAGAGGCAGGACGATAAGGAGACTCCTCTCATGAGCAAACCCCAGTTCGCGGGCCGGCTGGCCCGGGCCTTCATTCATTCGAAGCTCACCCCCCTCATCCTGCTGGCGTCCGTCTCGCTCGGCATCGCGGCGGTCGTGATGCTCCCCAGGGAGGAGGAGCCCCAGATCATCGTCCCGATGATCGATGTCATGGTCTCCTTCCCGGGGGCCACCGCGAAAGAGGTGGAAACGCGCATCACCCGGCCGATGGAGCGCCTGCTGTGGGAAATCCCGGGGGTGGAGTACGTCTACACCACCTCCAGCCCGGGATCGAGCATGGCCATCGTTCGATTCTACGTGGGGGAGGACGAGGAGAAGAGCATCGTCCGCCTCAACCAGAAGATGTTCGCCAATTTCGACCTGATCCCGCCGGGGGCCTCCGAACCCCTGGTCAAGCCCCGGTCGATCGACGACGTCCCCTTCCTGGCGCTCACCCTCTGGAGCCGGCAGCTGGACGGGTTCGCCCTCCGGCGCGCCGCGGCCGAGCTGCGCAACGATCTGCAGCAGATCCCGGACATTTCCGAGACCCGGATCATCGGGGGCCAGCGCCGGACGCTGCGGGTGGAGCCGGACCCGGCGCGGATGGCATCCTACGGCATCAGCCCCACGCGCATCGCGGGCCTGCTGGAGCTGGAGAACCGCGAGGCGCACGCGGGGACGGTCACCCGCGGCAACGAGGCGATCGCCGTTCACGTCGACGGCTTCTTCAAGGACGCCGGGGAGCTGGAACGCCTGGTCGTCGGCGCCCGGGGCGGCGTCCCCGTCTATCTCGGCGACGTTGCGCGCGTCGTCGACGGGCCGGAGGAGCCCGCCGACTACGTCCTCTTCTCCCCCGGCCCCGGCACGGAAGCGGCAGGCGTCGGGGCCGCCGCCCCGGCTCCGGCCGTCACCATCACCTTCGCCAAGAGGAAGGGGAAAAACGCCGTGGAGCTTTCGGAAGCGGCGCTCGCCAGGGCCGAGCGTTTTCGCCGCGACCACTTTCCCGCCGAGATCGAAATGACGGTCACGCGCAACTACGGGGAGACGGCGGCAGAGAAATCGAACGAACTCCTGCTGCACATGATGATCGCCATCGTCTCGGTGACGCTGCTGATCTGGCTGGTCCTCGGCTTGCGGGAAGCGGGCGTCGTCGCCGTGGCCATCCCGGTCACCCTGGCCCTCACCCTGGTCGTCTTCCTGCTCTACGGCTACACGCTCAACCGGATCACCCTCTTCGCCCTCATCTTCTCCATCGGGATCCTCGTCGACGACGCCATCGTCGTCATCGAAAACATGGTGCGGCACCGGCGCCTGCCCGAAAACCGTCACCGGTCCTTCGCCGAGGTGGCGGTGGAGGCGGTCAACGAAGTCGGCAACCCGACCATCCTCGCCACCTTCACCGTGATCGCCGCCATCCTGCCGATGGCGCTCGTGCGCGGGCTGATGGGCCCCTACATGCGCCCGATCCCGATCGGCGCCTCCGCGGCCATGATCTTTTCCCTCCTGGTGGCCTTCGTCATCACCCCCTGGGCCGCCGTGCGCCTGATGCGCAAGAACTCCCCGAAGCACGAAGCGGGGGAAAGGGAGGACCGCACGACCCGGCTCTACCGCCGCTTCATGGGTACGATCCTCGCGAACGACAGAAACCAGTGGGCGTTCCTGGGGCTGGTCCTGCTCCTGCTCCTGGGGGCCGCGAGCATGGTCGCCTTCAAGCTCGTCATCGTCAAGATGCTCCCGTTCGACAACAAGAGCGAATTCCAGGTGATCGTGGACATGCCGGAAGGGACCAGCCTGGAACGGACGGCGGCCGCGACCCGCGCGCTGGCCGCGGAGCTCGACCGGGTCCCCGAGATCACCGACACCGTCAGTTATATCGGGACGGCGTCCCCCTACAATTTCAACGGGCTGGTGCGCCACTACTACCTGCGCAGCGGGGAAAACGTGGCCGACATCCAGGTCAACCTGGCGCCGAAGGGGGAGCGCTCCCGGCAGAGCCACGCCATCGCGCGCAGGGTGAGGGAGATCCTCGAACCGGTCGCCGCCGCCCACGGCGTACAGATGAAGGTGTCGGAGGTCCCCCCGGGGCCGCCCGTGCTCCAGACGCTCGTGGCCGAGGTGTACGGGCCCGATTACGGGCGGCAGATCGAGCTGGCCGCGCGGTTGCGTGCGCTGATGGAGGAGACCCCGGGCGTGGTCGACATCGACTGGTACGTCGAGGACCCGCAGCCCGAGCTGCGCTTCCGGTTCGACCGGCTCAAGGCATCCATGGCGGGGGTCTCGGCCGCGGAGGTCCAGCAGGCGGTGGCCGTCGCCCTCGGCGGCGCGCGGGCCGGGCTGCTGCACCGGGAGCGGGAGGCGGAGGACGTCCCCATCGTCGTCCGGCTCCCCCTGGCCGACCGCTCGAGCGTGACGGCGCTCGACAGTCTCCGGGTCGCCTCGAGTTCCGGGGCCCTGGTCCCGCTCGGGGAACTCGGGGTGTGGGAACGGGGGGAGCGGGAACGGAACATCTACCACAAGAACCTCATGCCCGTCGTCTACGTCACCGCCGACGTCGCCGGGCGCGAGGAAAGCCCCGTCTACCCGATCCTCGCCCTGAACAAAAAAATCGCGGCGCTGGACCTCCCCGAAGGGTACCGGCTCGAGACCTTCACCGCGCGCCAGCCCTCCTCGAGCGACCGGCTGGCGATGAAATGGGACGGCGAGTGGCACATCACCTACGAGGTCTTCCGCGACCTGGGGCTGGCCTTCGCGGCGGTGCTCATCCTGATCTACGTCCTGGTGGTGGCCTGGTTTGAGAGCTTCAAGACCCCCCTGGTGATCATGGCCGCCATCCCCTTTTCCCTGGTGGGGATCCTGCCGGGGCACTGGGCGATGGGCGCCTTCTTCACGGCCACCTCCATGATCGGTTTCATCGCCGGGGCCGGCATCGTGGTGCGCAATTCCATCATCCTGGTCGATTTCATCGAACTGCGCCTGGCCGCCGGGGCGCCGCTCGCCCAGGCGGTGGTGGACGCCGGCGCGGTGCGCTTCCGCCCCATGATGCTCACGGCGGCGGCCGTGGTGGTGGGGGCCGCCGTGATCCTGGCCGACCCCATCTTCCAGGGGCTGGCCATCTCGCTGATGGCGGGGGAAGTCGCCTCGCTGCTGCTCAGCCGGATGACGGTCCCGATCCTTTTCTACCGGATGCGGCGGCGGGAACTGCGTCACGCCCCCGTGCCGGCCAACGAATCAAGGAGCCTCCCATGACCATGGAACGCTGGATCCGCCTGATCGCCGGCAGCTTCATTCTCCTGAGTCTCGCCCTGGCCCACTGGGTGCATCCCGGCTGGCTCTGGTTCACCGCCTTCGTCGGAGCCAACCTCCTGCAGTCGGCCCTCACCCGCTGGTGCCTGATGGAGGACATCCTGGCCAGGCTGGGAGTGGCGGAAAAGCGGAACCGCTGACCCCGCCCGGCGTCTTAAAAAAGGGCGGGGGGTCTGGTACCTTTAATGGATCGGCGGGCGGATCCCGCATGGGAGGCAGAGTCGCATGAAGAGAGTACTGTTGTTTCTGGTGACCAACGTCGCCGTCGTCCTGGTGCTCGGCGTGGTGCTGAGCCTCTTCGGGGTGGACCGCATCCTGGATGAACAGGGGGTCGGGCTCGACGTGAAGAGCCTGCTGATCTTCGCCGCCGTGTTCGGCATGGGGGGATCGTTCATCTCGCTGGCCATGTCGAAATGGACCGCCAAGCGGATGATGGGGGCCCAGGTCATCGCCTCCCCCCGCAGCGAAACCGAAGTCTGGCTGTTCGAGACGGTTCGGCGCCAGGCGGGGCAGGCGGGCATCGGGATGCCCGAGCTGGCCGTCTTCGACTCCCCCGAACCGAACGCCTTCGCCACCGGAATGCGGCGCAACTCGGCCCTGGTGGCCGTGAGCACGGGACTGCTCCGTTCGATGAACCGCGAAGAGGTCGAGGCGGTGCTCGGCCACGAGATCAGCCACGTGGCCAACGGCGACATGGTGACGCTGGCCCTGATCCAGGGAGTCGTCAACACCTTCGTCATCGTCGCCTCCCGCGTCGTCGGGCACCTGGTCGACCGCCTGGTGCTGAAAACCGAGCGCGGCCACGGGCCCGCCTTCTACATCACCTCCATCGCCGCCCAGCTCGTCTTCGGACTGCTGGCCAGCGTCGTCGTCTTCTATTTCAGCCGCCAGCGCGAATTCCGGGCGGACGCCGGGTCGGCCCGCATCGGCGGGCGCGAGCCGATGATCGCCGCTTTGGAGAAACTCCGGCGCGCCTCGGGCCGGGCCGGGCTCCCCGACCAGATGGCCGCCTTCGGGATCTCGGGGAAAGGGGCCGGCGGCATCCGGCGCCTGTTCATGACCCATCCCCCGCTCGAGGAGCGCATCGAAGCCCTCCGGCGTCTCCACTGACAGGCGGCTGGACGCCCCCCCAGGGGTGGGCGTAACATTTCAGCTGTCCGTAGTGCATCGCAGTACCCACTTGAAAAGGGAGTTGACCGTATGAAGATCTCGAACCGTATTCTCCGACCGTTGATTCCGGCGCTGGCTCTTGCCGCCACCATTGCCCTGCCGGCCGCCGCGCAGCTGCTGCCGCCCGGGGCCGCGTCCGCGGAGAC
>CAZWXG010000083.1:9826-11265 GCA_964637825.1 uncultured Acidobacteriota bacterium | reverse complement strand
GTGCAGGAGCCCTCTCCGAACGGCGGGATGCGCGTCACCCACACCCAGGAGACGGTGGAAACCCGATAGGCTGTGATGTATTGACATCATCGTATCGACGTATCATAATCAAGGTATGAGGACCACGGTAACGCTTGATCAGGACGTATACGAAGCCGCGGTGCATCTCTCTCGCACCACGGGTCGGAGACTGGGCAAGGTCATTTCGGAACTGGCCCGGAAGGGATTGAGAAACCCTGCAAAGGTGCAGAAGCAGGGAAGGTCTCGCTTTCCCGTTTTCGACGTTCCCGCGAATGCCCCGATCATTCCCGCATCCCGGATTCAGGAAGCCATTGATGAGGAAGGAATCTTCTGAGCTGCTCCTGCTGGATCTGAACGTTCTCGTGGCGATAGCTTGGCCGAACCATCAGTTTCATCAGGCCGCCCTGCGGAGACTCGATCAACCGGAAGATCGCTGGGCCACCTGCGCCCTGACCGAAATCGGATTCATTCGGCTTTCGTCAAATGCTTCAGTGGTTGGAACTCGAAAAAGCCCGATGGAAGCGGCGCTGGTACTGGCCGCCATGATGGAAGACTCCAGGCATGTGTTTCTTGATTCGATGCCGTCGCCGTTATCGCTGCCATTCCTCAGCTCATTGGAGGGATTGATGGGGTACCGGCAGGTAACGGATGCCTATCTTCTCGCCCTGGCTACCCATAATCGTGCAGTATTGCTTACCTTTGACTCAAGAATTGCGGCCGCTGCCGGTACTTCCCACAAGGTCGAAATCCTTTCATAAAGGGAATGGGAGCGCCGGTCCCTACCTCGTCACGTCGATGAGCGACATCGGGTCGACGCGGGCGCCGGAGAGGGTGACGGTCCAGTGGAGGTGGGGGCCGGTCACGCGGCCGGTGGCGCCCACCTTGCCGACGATGTCCCCTTTGTTGACCGTGTCCCCGACCTTGACCGATAGTTCCGAAAGGTGGGCGAGGTAGGAGCAGACGCCCAGGCCGTGGTCGAGGACCACGGTGAGGCCGGAGTAGTAGAGGTCGGCGGCCAGGGCCACCCGGCCGGCGTTGGGGGCGGCGACGGGGGTGCCCGCCTTCCCCTTGAGGTCGACGCCGGTGTGGGGCTTGCGCTCCTGGCCGTTATAGACCGTGCGCTTCCCGAAGACGCTGATGACTGCGCCCGGGACAGGTTTGTCGAAGGCCCCCCGCCAGTGACGCGTCTTCGACAGGGTGCGGAAGACCTCTTCCACCTCGGCGCTCTCGCGCTCGATCCGGGCGAGCACTTCGGGTGGCGGGGTCACGTATTTCGGCTCCACTTTGAGGCGGCGGGTGGGAAAGCTCCGGGCGCGCACCGTGAGGGTGTCGCTCCCCGAAATCTTTTCGCCCCCCGGGAGGGTCCCCTCGAGGCGCAGGGTGTGCGTCCCCGGCTTCGTGCCCAGGTCGACCCCGAC
>CAZWXG010000083.1:7095-9726 GCA_964637825.1 uncultured Acidobacteriota bacterium | reverse complement strand
CAGGAGCGGGAGGAGCAGGGCCAGCAGTCGGATGCGCATGGGGCGATTGTAGCGCGCCGGCGCGCCGATTTCGAGCCTTTCCGGGCGCGGCGACCGGTAAGGGTGGAAAGTCGGGCCGCTTTTTGATTTAATTTGGTAAGGCCGTCATCGGGGCCCGCGGGGGCGCCGGAGAAATCGAAGTCATCACCCTGGAGGGGACCATGAAAAGGAAAACGGTGGGAGTGCTGCTGTCCGGGTGCGGGGTGCAGGACGGGAGCGAGATCCACGAGGCGACGCTCACGCTCTACTTTCTCGACAAGATGGGGGCCGACATCCTCTGCATGGCGCCGGGCAAGAACCAGATGGACGTGGTCAACCACGTCACCGGCTCCCCCGTGGAGGAGACGCGCAACTGCCTGACCGAGGCGGCCCGCATCGCGCGGGGGAAGATCCGCGACGTGAAGACGGTGATGACGGACGACATCGACGCCCTCATCATCCCGGGCGGGTTCGGCGCGGCCAAGAACCTCTGCACCTTCGCCGTCGACGGGGCCGACTGCCTCGTCGACGAGGACGTGGCGGCCCTCCTGCGCGAAGTCGTGCGCGCGGGCAAACCGATCGGCGCCCTCTGCATCGCCCCCACCATCCTCGCCGCCCTCTTCGGGCGCGAACTCGCCCCGACGCTCACCATCGGGATGGACGAAGCCACCGCCGGGGCGCTCGAGGAGATGGGGGCGAAGCACAGGAAGGCGCAGGCGACCGACATCGTCGTCGACGAGAAGCACCGGATCGTGACCACGCCCTGCTACATGATGGCCCAGGGGATCGCCGAAGTGGGGGCGGGCGCGGAGAAGCTCGTGGCCCGGATCCTCGACATGATCGCATGAGGGGGCTCGACACGGTCCTGTTCGACTGGGACGGGACGCTGGTCCATTCGGAGCGGGCGTGCTACGAGGCCTTCAGCTCGAGCATGGCCCATTTCGGCGTCCCTTTCAGCGAGGAGATCTACGCCCGGCACTTCACCCCCGACTGGCGGAGGATGTACCGCGAGCTCGGCCTCCCCGAAAGCCGGTGGGCGGAGGCCGAAGCGTTGTGGACGCGCCTCTACGGGGAGCGCGTGCCGGAACTGCGCGCCGGGGCGGGGGACACCGTGCGCGCCCTCAGGGAGCGCGGCTGCGCCCTCGGGGTGGTCTCCAGCGGCTCCCGCGCCCGGGTGAAGGGGGAAATCGCCGCCCACGCCCTGGAGGGGTGTTTCGACGCCGTGGTCTGCGGCGAGGACGTCGGCCGTCCCAAGCCCCACCCCGAGGGGGTGCTCTCGGCGCTCGCGGCGATGGGTCGCGCCCCGGAGCGCGCCTGCTACGTGGGGGACCACCCGGTCGACATGGAGACGGGGCGCCGGGCCGGGGTGCGCGTGTTCGGGATCCAAAGCGGCTTCCCGGGCCCGGGCCTCGAGGCGGCGGCCGACCGGCTGCTGTCGTCGCTCGACGAACTGCTTTCTTTCTAGGTGTAGCGCACCAGTTCCCGCACCGCCTCGACGATCTCCTCCCGGTTCGGCTTGCTGAAGTAGTCCCCGTCACTGCCGGCCGCGGGGCGGTGCTCCCGGGCCGAGAGGGTGCGCGGCGGCGCCAGCAGCCAGTCGAACCCCCCCTGTTCTTCGATCACTTTCTGCATCATGTAGGCCGTGGCCCCGCCCGGGACGTCCTCGTCCAGGAAGAGGATGCGGTGGGTGCGCCGGAGCGATTCGGCGAGGCGCCCCCCCGTGTCGAAGGGGAGCAGGGTGCGGACGTCGACGATCTCCGCCTCGATCCCGAGCGGGGCCAGCTGCCGGGCGGCCTCGAGCGCGATGGCGCAGCAGGCGCCGTAGGTGGCGATCGTCACGTCGCGCCCCGGGCGCAGGGTCTCCGGGACCCCGAGCGGGAGGGCGAACTCGCCGATGTTGTCGGGGAGCGGCGCCTTCAGGCGGTAGGCGTTCAGCACCTCGACCACCAGCGCCGGGTCGTCCGAGCCGAGCAGGGTGTTGTAGAAGCCGGCGGCCTGGGTGGCGTCGCGGGGGACGCAGACGTAAATCCCGCGCACCAGGTTCAGGATCCCCGCCATCGGGGAGCCGGAGTGCCAGATCCCCTCCAGGCGGTGCCCGCGGGTTCGGAGGATCACCGGCGCCGCCTGCCCGCCGCGGGTGCGCCAGCGCAGGGTGGCCAGGTCGTCCGACAGGACCTCGAGCGCGTAGTGGATGTAGTCCAGGTACTGGATTTCGGCGATGGGGCGGAAGCCGCGCAGCGCCAGGCCGATCGCCTGCCCCACGATGGTGGCCTCGCGGATCCCGGTGTCCATGACCCGGTCGGCGCCGTATTTCGCCTGCAGCCCCGCGAACCCCTGGTTGACGTCCCCCAGCCGCCCCACGTCCTCCCCCATCGCCACCAGTTCGGGGTGGCGCTCGAAGGCGGCGTCGAAGCAGGCGTTGAGGATCTCGAACCCCTGCCGGACGGGGGAATGCTCCGAGTAGCGGGCGGGGACCGGCTCGACCCGGAGCGCGGAGCGGGCCGACTGGCTGTAGAGGTGCGACCCGTACCGCTCCGCCGCCGCTTCCTTCTGCCCGGCCACCCATGCATCGAGCGCCGGGTCCTCCCCGGCGATGATCCGCGCCTCGGCCGC
>CAZWXG010000083.1:0-6995 GCA_964637825.1 uncultured Acidobacteriota bacterium | reverse complement strand
GCGCCTGGGTCGGCGGCGCGCCCGCGAGCGGCGTCGAGCAGCCCGAGGAGCCGGTCGCGCTCGGCGTCGAGCGGCGCGCGGAAGGCGCTCCAGGCACGCTCGCGCGCGTCGAGCGCGCGCGCTTTTTCCTCCGCTTCGATGGCGTTGAGCTCCTGGGGCGTCGCGAGCGCCGCGGAGATCAGCCACGCGCGCATTTTGAGGAGGCAGTCGTGCTCCCGTTCCCACTTCAGCCGTTCGGGGGGCTTGTAGCGCTCCTGGCTCCCGGAGGTGGAATGCCCGTGCGGCTGCGTCAGTTCGGTGACGTGGACGATGGCGGGCACGTGGTCGCGCCGCACCGCCCTTGCGGCCTCCTGGAAGGTGCGGTAGAGGGCGGCGTAGTCCCACCCGTGCACGCTGTAGATGCGGATCCCGCGCTGCTCGCGGTCCGCCGCGCCGCCGCGGTCTGCCGCGCGGTCGCGGAAGCCCTCGAGGATGGTCGAGATGTCGCTCTTGGCGAGCTGCAGGACGTTCGGGACCGAGATGCCGTAGCCGTCGTCCCAGATGGAGAGGAGCATCGGCACCTGCATGACGGCGACGGCGTTGACCGATTCCCAGAAGGCCCCTTCGGCGCAGGAGGCGTTGCCGATGGTGCCGAAGGCGATCTCGTTGCCGCCGTCGCTCCAGCGCCCGGCGCCCAGGGCGGGCATCCGGCGGTAGAGCTTCGAGGCGAGCGCGAGCCCGACCAGGCGCGGCATCTGCGCCGCCGTCGGCGAGAGGTCGGCCGAGGAATTCACCCCGTCGAGCTGGGGGCGCCACCCGCCGTCGGCGTCCAGCAGCCGCGTGGCGTAATGCCCGGTCATGTGCCGCCCGCCGAACCAGGGCTCGGCTTCGGGGTCGGCGTGGGCGTAGAGCTGCGCAAAGAACTGCTCCGGGGTCACCCGCCCCAGGGCGAACATCAGGGCCTGGTCGCGGTAATAGCCGGAGCGGAAGTCGCCCGGGCGGAAGGCGTGGGCCAGGGCCACCTGGGCCACTTCCTTGCCGTCGCCGAAGATGCCGAACTTGGCCTTGCCGGTGAAGACCTCCTGGCGGGCGACGATGCTGAGGAAGCGGCAGAGCCGGGCGGTGCGGTAGTCCCCGAGGACGGCGGCCCGATCCGGGAGCGCGACGGCGGCAAGCGGCGGTTTGGTCTTCATGGGCGCGGCCCCCTTTCCCCTTCATTGTAGCGCATAACGGGAGCGGGCGCGCCCCGGGCGCGAAGAATGGCGTATTCCGGCGCGCGCCCCCGCCCGATAAGGGGAGCGAAGGAGGCTGTGCGTGAACGGTATCATTCTGCTCGATTCCGCCCTGCGACCCCTCCTGGCCGACCCGGAATCGGTCAGGGTCCTGGTCTACCCGAATCCCGCGGGGCGGACCGGGGGGCTCGACGCCCTGATCGGGGACAGGATCCGGTCGTTTCTCGACCCGGAAGAGCTGCGTGCGGATGGGGCCGCCGTCGCCCAGTTCCAGTCGGGGAAGCGGCGCTACCTCTGCCGCGCCTTCCAGCTCGCCGCCCGCTGGGCCGAAACCCCGACGGAAGCGGCCGTCGCCCTGCTGCTCGAGCGCGGGCTCGCGGCGGCGCCGGGCGCGCGCGACCGGCGCGCCCGCGGACTGGTGGACCCCTTCGGTTTCGCCCCCGAGCCGAAGCTCTACTGCCACACCCGCGCGCACCGCGATGTGCTGGCCGCGCTCCGGTCGGCCGTCCTCGAGGGGCGCGGCGCGGCCGCGCTGCTGGGCCAGGCGGGGATGGGGAAGACGACGCTGGTCCAGGTCCTGGCCGGGAGCCTCGGGCGCCAGTGCGATTTCGTCCACCTCTCGGGCCGCTCGCGGGACCCCGCGGAAGCGGTGCGGGCGGTACTGGGGGCCCTGGGGATCGATGGGGAGGGTGCGGGCGGAGAAGGGAAGCGGCTCGAGCGGGAGCTCGTCCGGCGCACCCTGTCGGGCCGGCGAACGGCCGTCGTCGTCGACAACGCGCAGGAACTGGACGGGGAGGCGCTCGGGCACCTCATCGCGCTCGGGGAGCCGGCGCTCGGCGAGCGGCGGCTGCTGACGGTGATCGTGGCCGGGCGGCCGGGCCTCCTCGAGCGCCTGTCCGGCCCGGCCGGGGGGAAGATCGGCGTCTACTGCCGGCTGACCCCCATGGACGGGGAGGAGACGCGGGCCTACGTGCTCCACCGGCTCCGGCTCGCGGGCTGCGCCCCGGGGGCGTTCACCCCCGCCGCGCTCGACCTGGTGTCGCTGTACGCGCGCGGCATCCCGCTCAACGTCAACATGCTCTGCCGCCACTCCCTGTCGCTGGCCTCCTCGATCGGCCTCGGGGCCGTGGACGAGCGGATCGTGGAGGATTCGGCCTACGACCTGGTCCTGCGCTCGAGCGCGCTCCGCCCCTGGGACGGGGGGGCCGAGGAGGCCGCGCGCTCGAGGCCGCACCTCTACCTGGTCAAGAGCTGATCTTCCGCTCGCCCGGTCGGGGAGCCAGCAGGGGGTGGCCGGGAACCCGGCCGATCTCGGGGACGATCGAGTCGGCGCCCGACAGCCACTCGGCCCCGAGCGTACTCTGGACGGCGATGCACGTCATCCCGGCGGCGCGGGCGGCCTCGATTCCGAGCGGGGCGTTTTCCACCACGAGACACTCCGCGGGGGTGAGGCCGAGCTGCCGTGCGGCGGCGAGCCAGGGATCGGGCGCGGGTTTGGTGCGGGCGACCGTGTCCCCGGTAACGATGGTTTCGAAGCACCGGTAGAGGGGGGCGTCCAGGAGGAGGCGGACGGTTTGCGCGTCGCTGCCGGTCACCAGGGCGAGACGGAAGCGCTCCCGCAGCTGGGCGACCACCCGGCTGGCGCCCGGGTAGGGCCGGATTTCGAGGATCTCCCGGAAGTAGCGGCGCTTTTCCTCGAGAAACGCCTCCTGCTCCCCGGGCGGGATCTCCACCCCCGCTTCCCGCATCAGGATGGGGAGAAAGGCGCGCGTGTTCCGTCCCTCGTTTTGCAGGACGGTCTCGTCCCGGATGGTTCCCCCCCGCAGTTCGAACACCCGGCGCCAGGCGCGGCAGTGGTAGCCGAGGGTGTCGAAGAGCACCCCGTCCAGGTCGAACAGGACCGCGCGGATGATCGCCCCCCGTCGAATCATCGCCCCGCCCCGGCGGGCTCTGCGACCCCCATCCGGGCCGAGGCGCGGCGCGCGGCCAGGGTGAGGGGGTCGTCTTCGTCGGCCCCCTGCCACCCCTTCCAGAACAGGCTCATCTCCCGCCGCGCGGCTTCCGCCGCCCCTTTGCGCTGCAGCAGTTCGGCCAGGTGCAGCCGGGCTTCGGCGTAATGGGGGTTGTAGGTGAGACTGTCGAGGTAGGCCTGCTCGGCCTCTCCCTCCTGCCCCATCCGTTCGTGGATCTTGCCGATGCGGTCGAAAAAGAAGGCGCAGTCGTAGGGGGTGCTCCAGTAGCCGAGCTTGTCCCGGATCCAGACCAGGTCGTTGATGGCGGCGGCGGCCTCGGCCCGGCGCCCCTCCTCGGCCAGGATGCGGGCGTTCAGGTAGAGCCAGTACTTGTAGGCCGGCTTGTAGTTCATGGCCGTGATGGAGCTGGAGTCGAGGATGGTGCGCAGCTGCCCCAGCGCGCGGCGCGCGGCCCCGGGGTCGCCGCGGTCGATCTCGATCATGCCGAGGATCCAGACCAGCTCGTCGTGGGGGGCGTCGTACTGCACCGGGCCGAGCAGGCCCAGGCCGCGGCGGCACATCTCGCGCGCCTCGGCCATCCGGCCGGCGCGGTAGTCGACGTAGGCCAGCGCCGCGTACGACTGCGCCATCTGCACCTTGTCGTCCGTGGCGGCGACCAGTTCCGTGAGCCGCCCCCGGGCGGCGCGGCTCTCCCCGCCGAGCATCTCGATGAAGGCGAGGGTGCGGATGGCGTAGTAGATCTCCGGGTCCATCGAGATGGCGCGCGCCTTCATCTCCCGCGCCCGGGCGTATTCCCCCGCCTGCATGTGGGCGTCCCCGAGGCTGTCGTAGGCGTTGGCGCTCCGGTCGAGTTCCAGGTAGCGGCGGCAGGCCTCGAGCGCCCGCGCGTGCTCCCCCTTCCAGGAGTAGCAGTAGGCCAGGTGGTTGTAGACCCGGGCGTAACCGGCGTCGAGGCTGAGCGCGTCCTGGTAGCGGCCGATCGCCTCGTCGACGTCGGCGGTGTGGAAGTACGATTCGGCCAGCTCGTAGAGGTACTCCCGCTTGTGCGGGCGCAGGCCGATGAGGCGCTGCAGGTAGACCCGCTCCTCGAAGGGCTGGCCGAAGACGCGGGCCAGGAAGGCCTCCACCCGCAACTGGTCCTCCTCGGTCAGGGAGCCCGACCGGCGCCGCGCGGCCAGGATCTCCGATTGCGCCGCGTCCCACTGGTTCTGGAAGATCCGGACCTCGCCGAGCTTGAGGTGGGCCAGGGCCAGGTTGGGGTCGATCTCGAGCGCGGAACGGAGTTCCCGCTCGGCCGCGTTCATGTCGAAGCTCTCCCAGGCGCGCGCGCCGCGGTGGTAGTGGCGCAGGGCGTCCCAGCGCGACGACAGCAGTTCCACCGCCGTCCGGTGGGAGCGGGGACTGCCGTGGTAATGGCGCTCGGCCTCCGCGGGGTCGTACTCCTCGAGCGTGTAGAGCGCCAGTTCGTCGATCCCCTGGTTGAGGAGGTCGTCCACCCCCCGGAAGCGCTTCACCAGCACCCTCCTGCCGCCGCGCACCCGGCACTCGAGGCGGATCTCGAGCAGTCCCAGCGAGTCGCTCACCTGCCCGGAGACGCGCACGGCGGGCTCCAGCCGCTCCCGGCGCCAGAAGGCGAGGCGCTCCGGCAGGGAAGCGCGCCCGCCGCTCTGCCGGCGCGCCTGCTCCATGCGCAGCAGGTGGCCGAATTCCTGGCGGTCGAGGACGCTGATTTCGGGGAACTGGGAGAGGGTGCGATCGAGGGCGAAGCCCACCAGCGTCGGGTCGACCGATTCCGAGCCCCCCGAGAACGGCTCGAACTGGATGCAGGGGAGGTAGGCGGGGCGGGCGAGGGCGAACAGGGTCAGAGCCGCCACGGCCAGAAGTGCTAAGAGCGCCGGCGCGGCGACCGCCGGGCGGCGCAGCAGGAGGAGGGCGGACCGCAGCCGGCGCACCCCGGCCGCGCAGAGACCGGCCGCTGTGGCGACGGGACCGCCCGCCGTGCCCCCGGGACGGACCCAGGCCAGGGGGGCGCGCCGCGCCGGCGGGTCGCCGGCGGCGGCAGCGGGGACGGGAACGGGCCGGACCCCCCGCGCCAGCTCGCGGTCCCGCCGGATGCGCCTCAGGTCGGCGCGCAGGTCGGCCGCGGTCTGGTGGCGCAGCTCCCGGTCCTTTTCGAGCAGGCGGCAGATGGCGTCCCCCAGCCGCGGCGAGATTTCCGGGTTGAGCCGGTTCGGGGGGGCGGGGACGCGGGTCAGGATCTGCTGGAACAGGACGGGCTGCGATTTGCCGGTGAAGGCGGGGAGGCCGGTGGCCATCTCGTAGAGGACCGAACCGAGCGAGAAGAGATCCGAGCGCCCGTCGAGTTCCTCCGAGAGGGCCTGTTCGGGCGACATGTAGGGGAGGGTGCCGACGGCCACCTGCGGGGAGCTGCGGTACTCCGGGGCGATTTCGTCCGCCGGACCCTCCCCCGCCCCCTCGCCCGCCGAGGCCAGCTTGGCCAGGCCGAAATCGAGGATCTTGACGCTGCCGCGCCGGGTGACGAAGAGGTTCGCCGGTTTGAGGTCGCGGTGGACGATCCCCTTGGAGTGGGCCGCTTCCAGGGCGTCGGCGATCTCGAGCCCGAGCGTGAGGATCCGGTCCTCCTCGAGCGGCCGTCCGGCCAGGAGCTGGCGCAGGGTCTCCCCCTCGAGCAGTTCCATGGCGATGAAGGGGCGCCCCTCGTGTTCCCCGATTTCGTAAATGGTGCAGATGTTCGGGTGGTTCAGCGAGGAGGCCGCGCGCGCCTCGCGCTTGAAGCGCTGCAGGTAGGCGGGGAGCGCCGCCAGCCGTTCGGGCAGCAACTTGAGGGCGGCCTCGCGGCCGAGGCGGGTGTCGCGGGCCCGGTAGACGAGGCCCATCCCCCCCTCCCCCAGTTTCTCCAGGATCTCGTAGTGCCCAACGACTTCGGCCATCTGCCTTCCCCCGGGTTGGATGCGCGCCGCGGTGCGACTACCATAACCCAAAAGCCGCGCCGAAACCAGCGGCCCGTGCGCCGCCCGCGGCGCTCTGCCGGCCGGGCCGGGCGCCCCCGGCATACGGAAAAGGAAAAAGCTTTTGAAAATGGGGCGGGGCCGTTACAATGGCGGGAAAGGGGTGGTGGGCGCCACAGGACTCGAACCTGTGACCCCTGCGGTGTGATCGCAGTGCTCTACCAGCTGAGCTAGGCGCCCCCGGCGCAGATAGTTTGTAACATTCCGGTTCCCATTTGTAAATAGACTTTCCTCGGGAGGTGCATTTCATGTCGGACCACAGCAGACATTCCCTCAGGACCTGGATTCTCTCCCTCGCCCTCGCCGCCGCCGCCGCGCCCGCGTCGGCCGTCGTCCCGCCGGCGGCGGCCCCCGCCGCCGCCGCGCAGGACCCCGATTTGGAGGAGATCAAGTACGCGGAGGACTACGAGCGGCTCCAGGGGATCGCGGCGGTGAAAAACCCGGTCACCCGGGCGGAGCGGCTCGTGGCGCTCTACAAGGATCGGCCCGGGATGGATGTCAAGCTCACCGTCTACGCCGACGGGCTGTTCACCGAGAACCTGGACGCCCTGCTCAAGCAGCAGAACTCCGCCGCGGTCCGCGCCCTTTCGGAACGGGCCCTGGCCGTGCGGCCGAAGTTCGGCGAGGCCTACCTGTACCTCGGGGTGGCGCTCAAGAACGAAGGGAAATTCGACGAGGCGATGAAGGCGTTCGCCAAGAGCCACCTGATCGCGAACCGTTTCCAGAAACGGGCGAAATCGCAGCTCGACATCGCCTACCGGGCGCGGAACAAGGGGAGCCTC
>CAZWXG010000082.1:5769-11431 GCA_964637825.1 uncultured Acidobacteriota bacterium | reverse complement strand
CCGTTTATATCGGGAGAAAACGGGTGATTTCCTCTGCGGTTGCCGGAAGGTACGCCAGGTCGCTGGCCGATGTGGTTTTCGAGGAGAAGGTGGAGGAGCGGGTGGTCGGGGATCTCGAGCGCTTCCGGGAGATCTTTGCCGCCGTGCCCGACGTCCTCGAGGCCTTCCATTCGCCCGCCGTCGCGCGCGAAGCCAAGGGCCGGCTGCTGGACGAGCTGCTCGGCCGCTATCCCGTCAGCCCGGTGGCGTCCAATTTTTTACACGTGCTTCTGCACAACAACCGGATTCGGCATTTTTCACCCATCCTGGACGAATTCCGGAAGACGGTCGACGCCCGCCGGGGGCTGGTGCGCGCCCGGGTGACGTCGGCCGCGCCGCTCGGGGAGCAGGAATTGAAAAGGGTGGAGGCCGGCCTGTCCCGGTTCACGGGCGCGCGGGTCCAGGTCGAACCGCGCACCGACCCGGGTTTGCTGGGGGGCTGCGTGGTCGAGATCGGGAGCACCGTGTACGACGGCTCGATCCGGACCCGGCTCGCGGAGGTGAAGCGGCGCCTGGCCGAAAACCACCAGGGGAGCCGGCCGGAAACGCGGCAGGACTGAACGCGCAGGGCTCGCAGAGAGGGAACGGGTGCATGGAAATCAAGGCTGAGGAAATAAGCAGGATCCTGAAAGAGCAGATCCGCGACTACCGGGCGGGGGTGACGGTCAACGAGGTCGGCACCGTGATCAGCGTCGGCGACGGCATCGCGCGCGTGCACGGGCTGGACCACGTGATGGCGGGCGAGCTGCTCGATTTCCCCCACGGGGTCAAGGGGATCGCGCTCAACCTGGAGGAGGACAACGTCGGCACGGTGCTGTTCGGCGAGCACACCCGGATCAGCGAAGGGGACGTCGTCAAGCGGACCGGGCGGATCATGTCGGTGCCGGTGGGCGAGGGCCTCGTCGGCCGGGTGGTCAACGCCCTGGGGGAGCCGATCGACGAGCGCGGCCCCGTCGACGCCGCCGAATACGCCAACATCGAGCGGTTGGCGCCCGGGGTGGTCGACCGCCAGCCGGTCAAGGAGCCGCTCCAGACGGGGCTCAAGGCCATCGACTCCATGATCCCCATCGGCAGGGGGCAGCGGGAACTGATCATCGGCGACCGCCAGACGGGCAAGACGGCCATCGCCATCGACACGATCATCAACCAGCGGAACACGGACGTCGTCTGCATCTACGTCGCGATCGGACAGAAGCGCTCCACGGTGGCGCAGGTGGTGAAGACCCTGACCGACGCCGGTGTGATGGACCGGACCATCGTCGTCTCGGCCTCGGCCTCGGACCCCGCCACCATGCAGTACATCGCCCCCTATTCCGGCTGCACCATGGGGGAGTACTTCCGCGACCGCGGGCGGCACGCCCTGGTCATCTACGACGACCTGTCCAAGCACGCGGCCGCCTACCGCGAGATCTCCCTGCTGCTGCGCCGCCCCCCGGGGCGGGAGGCCTACCCCGGCGACGTCTTCTACCTCCACTCCCGGCTGCTGGAGCGGGCGGCGAAGATGAACGCCGACAAGGGGGGGGGCACCCTCACGGCGCTTCCCATCATCGAGACCCAGGCGGGGGATATTTCGGGCTACATCCCGACCAACGTCATTTCGATCACCGACGGGCAGATCTTCCTGGAGTCCGACCTGTTTCACGCCGGCATCCGCCCGGCGATCCACGTGGGCAACTCCGTGAGCCGCGTCGGCGGGAACGCCCAGATCAAGGCGATGAAGCAGGTGGCGGGCACCCTGCGCCTGGAACTGGCGCAGTACCGCGAGCTGGCCGCCTTCGCGCAGTTCGGGTCCGACCTGGACAAGGCGACGCAGGCCCAGCTGGCGCGCGGGGAGAGGCTGACGGAGATCCTGAAGCAGGACCAGTACCGGCCGCTCGGGGTGATCGAGCAGGTCGTGTCGATCTACGCCGGCACCCGGGGGTTCGCCGACAGCCTGGCGGTGGCCGACCTGCCCGGGTTCTTCGCAGGGCTGCTCCGGCACCTCCAGTCGGCGAAGAAGCCGCTCATGGAGAAGCTCGAGGCCGCCAAGGCGCTCGACGACGGCCTGAAGGCCGAACTCGAGGAGGCGCTCGCGCAGTTCAAGGACACATTCACGGCCGCGCAGGGCGCGGTGTAGGGCGTACCTGCCATGGCCAACATCCGCGACATCCGCCGCCGCATCCGCAGCGCCGGGAACATCCAGCAGATCACCCGGGCCATGAAGTTCGTCTCGGCCGCGCGGCTGCGCAAGGCGCAGGAGCGGGTGGTGGCCGCCCGCCCCTACGCGCGCCGGATGACCGAGGTGCTCGAGAGCCTGGCCGCCCGGGTGCCGGAGCAGGCGCACCCCCTGCTGGCGCGCCGCGGGGACCGGAAGATCGAACTCGTGGTGATCACGGCCGACCGGGGGCTGTGCGGGGCCTACAACACCAACATCATCCGGCAGGCGCTGGAGTTCCTCAACGAACACGCGGACCGCGACGTCGAGCTGAACATCCTGGGGAAGCGCGCGCGCGACTTCTTCCGCCGGCGCCCCTACCCGGTCCGGCACGAGGCCGTCGGCATCCTGCAGCAGGCGGCGTTCGCCGACGCGGCCGCCATCGCCCGGGACCTCATCGAGGAGTTTACCTCGGGGCGGAAGGACCAGGTCTGGCTCGTCTACAACGAGTTCAAATCGGTGGTGCGGCAGCAGGTGGTCGTGGAGCAGCTCCTGCCGATCCCGCGCATCGAAATCTCCGACGCGGCCGGCCGCCTGGAGTACCTCTACGACGAGGCGCCCGAGCGGATTTTCGGCAGCCTGCTCCCGCGCCACGTCGAGGCGCAGGTTTTCCGGGCGCTGCTCGAGGCCGCCGCGAGCGAACAGGGGGCGCGCATGGCGTCGATGGAAGCGGCGACCAACAACGCCGCCGAGATGATCGAAGGGCTGACGCTCTACGCCAACAAGGTGCGGCAGGCGGGAATCACCAAGGAACTCATCGAGGTCGTCAGCGGCGCCAGCCGGTAGGGGACGAAGCCCGCGCGCGGCGCGGAGCGAAGGAGAAACGGGAATGGCACAGGTCGGGAAAGTGGTTCAGATCATCGGTCCGGTGGTGGATTGCCAGTTCGAGGAGGGGCACCTTCCGTCGATCCACAACTGCGTCGTCATCGAGGGGGACGCGGCCGGCCGGCCCATGCGCGTGACGACCGAGGTCCAGCAGCACCTCGGCGAGAGCCGGGTCCGCTGCGTCAGCATGCAGCCCACCGACGGCCTGGTGCGCGGCATGAAGGCGGTCGACACCGGGGAGCCGATCACTGTCCCGGTCGGGAAGGAGACGCTCGGCCGGGTGATGAACGTGATCGGCGAGCCGGTCGATGAATTGGGCCCGATCGAAACCGCGAAGCGCCACCCCATCCACCGTCCCGCCCCGAGTTTCGAGGACCAGAGCACCGAGACCCGGATGCTCGAGACCGGCATCAAGGTCATCGACCTGCTGGAGCCGTACGTCCTGGGGGGGAAGATCGGGCTGTTCGGGGGCGCCGGCGTCGGCAAGACGGTCGTGATCATGGAGATGATCCACCGGATCGCCCTGCACCACGGGGGATTTTCCGTCTTCGCCGGGGTGGGGGAGCGCACGCGCGAGGGGAACGACCTCTGGCTCGAGATGAAGGAGTCGGGCGTTATCGAGAAGGCGGCCCTGATCTACGGGCAGATGACGGAGCCGCCGGGCGCGCGGCTGCGCGTGGGGCTGACGGGCCTGACAGTGGCCGAGTACTTCCGCGACGAGGAGCACCAGGACGTGCTCCTGTTCATCGACAACATCTTCCGCTTCACGCAGGCGGGGTCGGAAGTCTCCGCGCTCCTGGGGCGCATGCCCTCGGCCGTGGGGTACCAGCCCAACCTCGCCACCGAGATGGGGGAGCTGCAGGAGCGGATCACTTCGACCCGGCACGGTTCCATCACCTCCATCCAGGCGATCTACGTGCCGGCCGACGACTACACCGACCCGGCCCCCGCGACCACCTTCGCCCACCTCGACGCCACCACCAACCTCGAGCGGCGGATCGTGGAGCTGGGGATCTACCCGGCGGTGGACCCGCTGGCCTCGACCTCGCGCATCCTCGACCCGCGCATCATCGGCGAGGACCACTACCAGGTCGCCCGCGAGGTGAAGCGGATCCTGCAGCGCTACAAGGACCTGCAGGACATCATCGCCATCCTGGGGATCGACGAGCTCGGCGAGGACGACAAACTGACCGTCAGCCGCGCCCGCAAGATCCAGAAGTTCCTGTCCCAGCCCTTCTTCGTCGCCGAGCAGTACACGGGGATCCCGGGCAAGTACCTGCAGGTCAAGGAGAGCATCGAGGGGTTCCGCGGGATCTGCGAAGGGAAGTACGATCACGTCCCCGAGCAGGCGTTTTACATGGTCGGGGGGATCGACGAGGTCCTCGAGAAGGCGCGCAAGATCGAAACCGCCTGACGGCGCGGGGGGAAGCCATGGCACTGCCCGATACCATTCATCTCGAGGTCGTCACGCCCGACCGGCAGGTCTTCAGCGGCGATGTCGACGCCGTCGTGGTCCCCGCCCGGCAGGGCTACATGGGGATCCTGCCGGGGCACGCGCCGCTCCTGGCGGAACTGGGGATCGGGGAGATCTCCATCCGGACCGGCGGGGACACCGACTACATGTTCTGCTCCTGGGGGTTTCTGGAGGTCCTGCCCGACCGGGTGGTGCTGCTCGCGCAGACGGCGGAGATGGCCTCCGACATCGACGTCAAGCGCGCGGAGGAGGCGAAGGCGCGCGCGGAAAAGATGCTGTCGTCCCGGGATCCCGGGACCGATTTCCGGGGCGCGGAGCTCGCCCTGATGCAGGCGATCTCCCGGCTCGACGCGGCGCACCGGCTCGTCAAGAGGCAGCAGCGTTCCTGACATGAAAAAAGCCGCCGGCGGAGGGTGGCCCCCGCCGGCGGCTTCCGTTTTTCCGCGATTCCCCTAGGAAAGCCCCAGTTCCTCCTTGGCCCTCCGGTACACCTTTTCGATCCCGATGGTGGTGTCGTTGTGGATCGCCTTGTACAGCTGCTCCATCCTCTCCTTGGCCTTGGGGGCGATGTCGCCGCCGAGGACTTCGGCCTTGGCGAAGGAGTCGATCGCCTCGTCCACCAGCTTCTTTTCCCACTCGCACATCCCGATCCAGTAGTAGCCCTCGGCGTAGCGCTCGGCCTCGATGGCCTTGCGGAAGGCGGCGATGGCCTCGTCGAACTGCTTCTGGTCGTAGAGGTGGACCCCGATGACGTGGTAGGCGTCGTGGCGGGCCACGGCGAGGTGCTTCCGGGTGTCCTCACCGGGCTGCTTGACGAGATCGGCCGACTTGATCGTTTCCCGCGCGAACTCGGTGGCCTTGGCGATGTCGTTCTTGGCCGCGAAGAACTGCATGATTTCGTAGCGCAACCGGAAGTCCGTTTCGTATTCCGGGTACATCATGACCGAGGCGTTCCATTCCAGGTACTTGTCGTCGTTGCCCATCTTCTTGTACAGCCTGGCGATCTGGTAGGCGATGCTGCCCGTGGGCCGCAGCTTGTAGATCTTCTCGTAGCAGTCGACGCATTTCTGGTCGTGTTCGAGGATCTCGGAGGCCTTGGCCAGGTAGGCCAGGGTCTGCAGATCGCCCGG
>CAZWXG010000082.1:0-5669 GCA_964637825.1 uncultured Acidobacteriota bacterium | reverse complement strand
CGAGCAAGGCTGCGAAGAAAGTTCTGCTAGTGCATTTCATCAATAGTTCCCCCTCCTGGTTCTGCCGGGCGGATCTCCCTGTTTTCCCCGTACTAAACCGTTAGGAACCCAGGGCCCGCCGCATGTCGCAGACAAGCGCCAATGGGACATCCTCCGCTTATATAGATGCCGTGCGTGCCCCGAAAGTTTCACGCCGCCGGCGGAGGACCGAATCCCGGGGGATGCCGGCCGCTCCCGGCCGCCATCCTCAAACGGGGATTAAATCACAATTTAGGCCCGATCGTCGAGAGAATTTCGGCGCCTCCCCGACTTTCCTGTAACAGGGTGGAATTATGGTATGATTCGGGCTTTCATTCCCGGTTTTGGGGCGGGAGCCGGCCCGCGGGCGCGGCCGGCGGGCCGGGACGGGGGCATCGGAGGCATCATGGAATCGAGCGGAAACAACGGGGATTTCGGCCGGGGCTCCGGCGGGGGGGAAGGGGAAACAGCGCAGCCCGTCGATTTTGTGCGGGTGGCGGTGAGGGACGACGTCGCCGCGGGGAAAAACGAAGGGCGGGTGTGCACCCGGTTCCCCCCCGAACCGAACGGGTACCTGCATATCGGGCACGCCAAGGCCATCTGCCTGAACTTCGGCATCGCGGCCGAGTTCGGCGGCCGCTGCAACCTCCGCTTCGACGACACCAACCCCGCGAAGGAGGATATCGAGTACGTCGAATCGATCCAGGAGGACGTCCGCTGGCTCGGGTTCGACTGGGGCGACCGCCTCTACTACGCCTCCGACTATTTCGAGCGGCTGTACGCCTGCGCCCTGGAGCTCATCCGGATGGGGAAGGCCTACGTCGACAGCCTGACGGCCGAGGAAATCCGGGCCTACCGGGGGACCCTGACCGAACCGGGGAAGGCGAGCCCCTACCGCGACCGGCCGGTGGAGGAAAACCTCGAGCTGTTCGGCAGGATGCGCGCGGGGGAGTTCGAGGACGGGAGCCACGTGCTGCGGGCCAGGATCGACATGGCCTCCCCGAACCTGAACATGCGCGACCCCACGATCTACCGCATCCGCCGGGTGAGCCACCACCGGACGGGGGACGCGTGGTGTCTCTACCCGATGTACGACTTCGCCCACTCCCTGTCCGATTCCTTCGAGGGGATCACCCATTCGATCTGCACGCTCGAGTTCGAGGATCACCGGCCCCTGTACGACTGGTTCCAGGAGACCCTCGGGCTCCCCTCCCGCTCCCGGCAGATCGAATTCGCGCGCCTCAACCTCAACTACACCGTCATGAGCAAGCGCAAGCTCCTCCAGCTGGTGAAGGAGGGCCTGGTCCGTGGCTGGGACGACCCGCGGATGCCCACCCTGTGCGGGCTGCGGCGGCGCGGGTACACGCCCGCATCGATCCGGGACTTCTGCGAGAGGATCGGCGTGGGGAAGCGGGACGGCGTGGTGGACGTGGCGCTGCTCGAACACTCCCTGCGGGAGGACCTGAACGCCCGCGCCCCCCGGGTCATGGCGGTGCTGCGCCCGCTGCGCCTCGTCATCGACAACTACCCCGAGGGGAAGGTGGAAATGATGCAGGCGGTCAACAACCCGGAGGACGCCTCATCGGGCACGCGGGAGGTGGCGTTTTCGCGCGAACTCCTGATCGAGCGGGAGGACTTCATGGAGGACCCTCCCAAAAAGTTTTTCCGCCTGGCCCCGGGCCGGACGGTGCGGCTGCGCTACGCCTGCCTCGTCACCTGCACCGGCGTGGTCAAAGACGAGCGGGGGGAGGTCGTGGAGGTCCACTGCCAATATTATCCCCGGGGGGAGGCGGAAGACCTGCCCCGGGCGAAGGCGACCCTGCACTGGGTCTCGGCCCCCCACTCCCTCCCCGCCGAGGTCCGGCTCTACGACCGGCTCTTCTCGGTGGAAAACCCGGGGGACGAAAAGGAGGGGAAGGACTTCAAGGCGCACCTGAACCCCGGTTCGCTCGAGATCCTCGACGGCTGCCGGCTGGAGGCCTCCCTGGGGGCGGCCCGGCCCGGGGACGGCTTCCAGTTCGAGCGGCTCGGCTATTTCTGCATGGACCCCGACTCCCGGCCGGGGGCTGTGGTGTTCAACCGCACGGTGACCCTGCGCGACGCCTGGGCCAAGATCGTCCGTAAGGCGTCCTCCTGATCCGGCGGGAGCGCGCTTTGAGCTTGAATCCGGGGGACGCTTTTCCTACAATGTCTGAAGAGCTGGGAGATCGTCTAATGGTAAGACGGGTGGCTCTGGACCATCTGATCGGGGTTCGAATCCCTGTCTCCCAGCCAACTCTCTGCCGGCGCCTCTCCAGTCCGCACATCGAACGGTTTATTGCCTGGGGATGAATTCCCCGTCCGCGGGATCGGTTCGCCGATGTCCGCATTTTCAACTTGAATGATCGGGAGGATTTGCACATGAAACAGAGGATGCCTTGGGTGGCTGCGGTCGCGCTCCTGGCGCTGGGAAGCCTGTCCAACGCCCTGGCCGACTGCTCGCGCGGCCGGCTCGAAGAGGTGACGGAAAAGTACTTTGAATCGCTTGCGGCGCATTCCGCATCGATGCTGCCGCTCGCCGCGGATGCCAGGTTTACCGAGAACGGCGTGACGAGGAAGGTCGGGGAAGGGTTCTGGCAGACGGCGGGCAAGCCCCTGCTCAGGCGGACCCTGATCGATACCGCGAAATGCTCCGTGGCCGTCATCGCCGTCGTCGAAGAGCCGTACGACTCCAGGACGGTGGGCCAGGCGGGCGCGGGAGGTTTCGGCGGCGGGATGGGCGCGCCGGGCGCCCCGACGGCCAAGCCCAAGGGGATGCCTGCCGGTGCGGCCGGCGGCACGATGGCCAAGCCCAAGGGGATGCCTGGCGGCGGGGCCGGCGGCGGGATGGGCGCCCCGGGTGTCCCGGCGGCCAAGCCCAGGCCGAAGCCGGCCGAAGGGACGGTCCGGCCGATCCTGTTCGCCGTCCGGCTCAAGGTCGAGAAGGATAAGATCGCCGAGGTGGAGACCATCGTGGCGCGGGAGAACGAATTCATGTTCAACCCCGAGGTCGTCCTCGCCACGAAGGACCAGGACTGGGAGACCATTCTTCCCCCCGAAAAGAGGACGCCGCGCAAGGTGCTGGCGGACGCGGCCAACAATTATTTCGCCCTGTTCGCGGAGGGCTCGACGGTCAGCGTCCCCTTCGCCGAGGTGTGCGACCGCTGGGAGAACGGTTTTCTCACCACGGGGCAGGACCATGACTGTTCGCCGGTGACTTTCAGAAAGCGGATCGGCGTCAGCATGGACCATGGCCCGCGGCGCGTGCTGGTGGACACCGAAAAGGGGATTTCGATCGGCTTCATGATGTTCGGCGGCGGAGCGTCCGCGAACAAGGACAACCCCACCGGCAGCGGGCTGGTGGATTGCCACATGTTCAGGATGAGGGACGGCAAGGTGGACCTGATCCACTCCATCGTCGGTCCCCGGGCGCAGACGATGGGCTGGCCGCTGGAACCGATCGAATAGGCGGGCCCCGTCCCGGCTGCAGAGGACTCTTCCCCGGCCTTCAGCTCCTTGATCGCCGGGGAGTTTTCTGTTTGGATGTTCGGCGGGGGCGCTTATGCTTATCCACAGCAGCGGAGGTCGTAATGGAACGGGTGACCCTTACTATCGACGGGAGGCCGATCGAGGCGGCCAGGGGCACGACCCTGCTCGAGGCGGCCAGGGCCAACGGCATCGAGATCCCGACCCACTGTCACGATGAGAACCTGCACCCCTACGGGGCCTGCAGGATGTGCCTGGTGGAGGTCGCCGGAAAGGGTCGCCGGCGGCTGGTCGCGTCGTGCCTGTACGAAGTCGAGGAGGGGCTGGCGGTCACGACCCGGAGCCTCCGGATCGACAGGATCCGGAGGATGATCATCGAGTTGACCTGGCCCAACATGCGCGAATATGCGGAGGAATACGGCGCCGAGGGGGACAGGTTCGGCAACGGGAATACCGACTGCGCCCTGTGCGGGAAATGCGTCAGGTTCTGCGCGGAATCCCAATCGGGCGACATCGTCTATTTCAAGGGAAGGGGCATCCACCGGGACATCGACCTCACGCCGGGAAGGGATTTCGACTACGACGTCTACATGAAGTGCATGTCGTTCTGCCCCGGGGGGAGGCTGATGAACAGGATCGTGAAATTGTGGGAGGAATGAGGCGTCACGGGCGCCCGTTTTTGCCTCCCTTATCAAGGAGTGGAATATGAGTCTGAAGGAATACGCCGATTTTGCCAACGAGAACAAGGCTTGTTACCTGGCGACGGTCGAGGGCGATCAGCCCCGGGTGCGCTGCCTCGGTATGTGGTACGCGGATGAAACCGGGTTCTATTTCCAGGCGCAGTCGGTCAAGGCGCTGTGCCGGCAACTGAAGCAGAACCCGAAGGTCGAGGTCTATTTCCACGCCAAGGATTTCAGCCGGGTGATGAGGGTCTCGGGCAAGGTCCGCTTCATCGAAGACCTCGAGGTGAGAGCGAGATGCATCGAGGAACGCCCCTTCGTGAAGAATTTCGGGATCACCGGGCCGGACAACCCCCTGCTTGCCGTGTTCCAGCTCTATACGGGAGAGGCCTATTTCTGGGGAATGGGGGACAGCATGAAGGAACACCTGATCCCCAGGGTCAAGTTCTAGCGCCGTCCGGGAGCGATGGGGGGCGGATGGCAGGATATCTTGTTATTTTTCTATAAGATATCCTGGTCCGTCCCCGATGTTCAGGCCGTTTTCCCTGGCGACCTCCCGGATCCAGGTCCACTCCTCGGGGTGGATCTCCCCGTCGATTCCGGCGATCATGAGGGCGTCGCTCACGAAGCGGCGGGCGATGGCGCGGTCGGAAAACTTCATCGGCCGGTTCTTGATGTGGGGGTTTTTCAGGATGTCGTCGATCGCCCCCTCGCAGAAGCGGGGGTCGAAATCGAGCCGCCGCCCGAGCCGGATCATCAGGTCCCGTTCCCGGGCGCTGATCACCCGGTCCTTCCGGATCAGCACCAGCAACCCCCGGTAGTAGTTCCCACGCTCCGCAAGTGGAATTTCCATCGCCATCCATTCCGGCGGCGTTCCCGCCGCCTCGTGATAAGGGCCCGCCCCAGTGTACCACCCTCCCGCCTGCGCGTGCGGGATAAAGGCCCCGTACCCGGGGTTTGCGTAAATGCTGGCGTTTACCCCCCCCTTTGGCTAGAATGGGTCCGTTGTGCGCTTTCTGCGCGGATGACGAATCGCACTGATAAATAGTAAGGCCGGTGCAACATCGGAGGCCCTTTCACAGTATGTATCCTTAGCCCGGGCGTACGGCCCGCTCGTTCGGAAACCGAACGGCAGACACCGGGGTTCCCTGACCAGGCACTCATTTCAAGGAGGAGTATCCATGGCTGACGAAGAAACCAGACGGAGCGAAGGAGGAGGCCTCGGCCGCCGGAGCTTTCTGAAAAACGCGGGGATCGCGGTGACCGGCGGCACGCTCGGTGCCGGGCTCACCCTGGGGACGGG
The DNA here is from genome assembly GCA_964637825.1 of uncultured Acidobacteriota bacterium. Lineage (GTDB taxonomy): Bacteria > Acidobacteriota > UBA6911 > UBA6911 > UBA6911 > UBA6911. The sequence continues at coordinate 164 of CAZWXG010000082.1, read as the reverse complement.
AACGGCGTCGACCCTGCCGGGCACCCTGGCGCCGACCACCCTGACCAGTTTCCGCTGCCCCATCTGCAGCGCCGATTTCGCCACCTTTGCCGCGCTGCAGGGGCACTTCACCTCGGCCCACCCCGGGCGGGTGCTGCCGGTGGCGACGAAACTCCACGTGAACG
>CAZWXG010000081.1:10216-11533 GCA_964637825.1 uncultured Acidobacteriota bacterium | reverse complement strand
TGCTTGATCCCGAGCGAGAGCTTCTGGTTGGCGGCATCGATGCTGAGGATCACCGCCTGGACGTCATCCCCCTTTTTCAGCACTTCCGAGGGGTGCTTGACCCGCTTGGTCCAGGAGATGTCCGATACGTGCACCAGGCCGTCGATCCCCTCCTCCACCTCGATGAAGGCGCCGAAATCGGTGATGTTGCGCACCTTGCCGGTGATGACGGTCCCCGGGGCGTACCGGGTCTCGATCACGTCCCAGGGGTTCGGCTCGGTCTGCTTCAGCCCGAGCGAGATGCGGCGGGAGTCCACGTCGATGTCGAGCACCACGGCCTCGACCGGGTCCCCCACGTTGAGGATCTTGGAGGGGTGCTTCACCCGCTTGTTCCAGGTCATTTCCGAGATGTGGATCAGCCCCTCGACCCCCGGTTCCAGCTCGATGAAGGCGCCGTAGTCGGTCAGGCTGACGACCTTGCCCGAAACGCGCAGGTTCTTGGGGTAGCGCATGTCGGCGGCCAGCCAGGGGTCTTCCGAAAGCTGCTTGTAGCCGAGCGACACGCGGCCGTCCTCGCGGGTGAACTTGATCACCTTGACCTGGACCTTGTCCCCCACGTTGAAGAGCTCGGAGGGGTGGTTGACGCGGCCCCACGACATGTCGGTGATGTGGAGCAGCCCGTCCACGCCCCCCAGGTCGATGAAGGCGCCGTAGTCGGTGATGTTCTTGACCACGCCGTCCATGATCTTGCCGTTTTCGAGGATCTCCAGGGTCTTGGCCTTCTCCTCCTTCATCGATTCCTCGAGGACGGCCTTGCGGGAGAGCACGATGTTTCCGCGCTTCTTGTTCACCTTGATCACGCGCATCTCGAACTCTTCGCCCCGGAGGCTGTCGAGGTTGCGCACGGGGCGCACGTCGATCTGCGAACCCGGGAGGAAGGCGCGGACGCCGATGTCCACCGCCAGCCCGCCCTTGATCCGTTCGATCACGCGTCCCTTGACGACGCTCCCCTCGCGGTAGGCGCGCTCGATCTCGTCCCAGATCTTCATCCGCTCGGCCTTTTCGCGCGAGAGCACGACGTGGCCGCGGGAGTCCTCGGTCTGTTCGAGGAAAACGTCGACGACGTCCCCCATCTGGACCGACACCTCGCCGCGCTCGTTCATGAACTGCTCGAGCGCGATGATCCCTTCGGACTTGAACCCGACATCGACGATGACGCCGCCTCCGGTCACGGCGATGACCTTGCCCCGGATGACCTCCCCTTCGGAAAAGGTCTGGGTCCTGCCTTCATACGCAGCCAGGAGAGACTCGAAAGAGGGCTCTTCCTCCCGGGCGCCG
>CAZWXG010000081.1:5203-10116 GCA_964637825.1 uncultured Acidobacteriota bacterium | reverse complement strand
GATCCGGACCCCCGGGAGACGGGGGTGGGACCGAATATTTCTAAAACGATGAGTGCGTACGGGTATGGGACGGACTTGGGCCCGCGCTTAGGAGTCTGATTCGAGTTGTGAGGCAACGGCAAAAGTCCACATCCCACGATCACGAGAGATATAAGATCAGAAAAATAACCTTTAAAGCGCGCAATGTCAAGGGTTCGTCAGTCGCGGGGCGGGGAATTCCCCGGCAGATTCCGGTTCGATTATGCCCCGGAAGGCTGCATAATAAAGAATGATGAGATACCGGATACTGACCCTGGTCCTGCTGGCGGCTGCGGCCGCCTCCCCGGTTTCCCCCGCGGCCGACGACGATCCGCTCGAACGGATCGGGCGCGGCGGGACGGCCCCCGCGGGGGGGATGGAGTGCGCCTTCGACGCCCTGAGCTGGAACATCGAGCGGGGGGAAAACCTGCCGGGCGTCGCCCGGTTCCTCCAGGAGCGGAAGCCCGCGCTCGCCCTCCTTCAGGAGGTCGACCTGGACGCCTCCCGCTCCGGGCGCGTGGCGGTGGCCGACGTCCTCGCCTCCCGGCTGGGGGCCCACTCCCTTTTCGCCCCCGAGTTCGAGGAACTGGGGCAGGGGTCGGGCGGCCGGCCGGCCTGGCACGGCCAGGCGGTGCTGACCCGCCTCCCCGTCGCCTCCGCGCGGATGCTCCGGTTCGGCGCCCAGAGCGGCTTCTGGCGCCCCCGCTGGTACCTGCCCAACTGGTCCGTCATGCAGCGGCGCCGGGGGGGGCGCAACACCCTGGCCCTGGAGCTGGGGACGGGGGGGCGCCGCCTGGCGGTCTATAACGTGCACCTGGAAAGCCGCGGGCCGGAAACGCTCCGGCTCCGGCAGATGCAAGAGGTGATCGCCGACCTGGGGCGCCATCCCGCCGATACCCCGCTCCTGGTCGCGGGCGACCTCAATACGCGCGAGGACGATTCCCCCGTCGTGCGGGCGCTCCTCGACGCGGGCTTCCGGACCGCGGCCGGGGGGGAGGTCACCACCCGGCGCGGAGCGGCCCTCGACTGGGTCTTCGTCCGCGGCCCCGTGGAGGCGGAAGGCGCGGTGGTGCACCGGGACGAGGGGGCCAGCGACCATTACCCGATCACCTTCCGCCTCAGGCTGACGGTGCCGGAATGTCGATGAAGCGCCGATCGGGCGCCGCCTGGCTGTGGATCCTGTCGCTGTGCGCTCCGGCCCTCCCCGCCGGGCCGGCCGATCCCCCCGCAGCGCGAACGCGGGCGGAGGAGATCGGGGCCGAGCGGGAGGAGAAGGCGCGCGCGCTCCGGCCGGAAACCGCTTCGCGCGTGGAAGAGCTGGCGGTCCAGTTCAAGGAGCGCAAGGTGCTCGAGCGGATCGCGGCCGGCTACAACGGGCTGCGCTTCCAGATGGGGGACATGGCCACCGGGAGCGGGTTCGCCGCCGGACCGCAGTTTTCCCGGCGCGACCTCCTCGACGGGCGGTTGCGGGTCGAACTCTCGGCCGCCCTTTCCACCCATCTGTGGCATAAGCTCCGGGCGAGCGTGGCCGCCCCCCGCCTGGCCGGCGGCCGCCTCGTGCTCGAGGCGGAGGCGATCCGGAGGGACTACCGGGCGCTCGAGTATTACGGCATGGGCGCGGGCGCCCCGCGCGGCGACCGCACCGCCTACCGGCTCCGGGACACCAGCCTGGAAGGGCGGGCGGGCTGGCGCCCCACACGCCGCTTCCGCCTCGGGGGGAGCCTGGGCGGGCTCTGGCCCGACATCGGCCCCGGGGAGGGGGATGACATCGGCGGCGGGGACGGGGACCACGTCCCGAGCATCGAAGAGGTGTTCGACGACGCCGGCGCGCCCGGCCTCGACCGGCAGCCCGACTACCTCCTCGCGAGCGTCTTCGGCCAGTTCGACTACCGGGACGACCCCGCGGGGCCGAAGGCGGGGGGGAACTACGTCACCGAGTACACCTGGCACCGGGACCGGTCGATGGGCGAGTACGGCTTCGGGCGCTGGGACATCGACGTGCAGCAGTACCTCCCGTTCTTCAACCGGAGCCGCCGCTTCGCCCTGCGCGCGCGCGCGACCCTGACCAACCCCGGCGACGGGCAGCGGGTGCCCTTCTACCTCCAGCCCTACCTCGGCGGGTCGGACGACCTGAGGGGGTTCCGCCCCTACCGCTTCACGGGGCCGAACGCCATCGTCTACAACGCCGAGTACCGGTGGGAGATCTTCTCGGGGCTGGACGGCGCCCTCTTTTTCGACGCGGGGAAGACGATGCCCTCCTGGGGGGAATGGGGCTTTTCGGGGCTGCGGACCTCCGGGGGGGTCGGTTTCCGGTTCAACGCCCGGAACCGCACCTTCGTCCGCATCGACGTCGGGGTCAGCGAGGAGGGGGCGGTGGTCTGGCTGAAGTTCAACGACCCGTTCCTGCCGCGCCTGTTCGGCGCCGGCACCCGGCAACCACTGTACTGAGGGCGGCGTGAAGAGACTTCTGGCGATCCTGACACTTGCGGCCCTTCTCCCCGGGGAGGCGCTGGGCGTGAAGTTCTTCGAGGACGACCCGCTCCACGGGGAGCCGGAGCCCCGGCCGGTGGCGGAGGCCCGGGCGCGCAAGCTGAGCGATTATTACGACATCCTGACGCACACCCTGGCGACCCCCGGGGAGCTGGGACGCGGCGCGGGGATTGCGGCCCGGGGGGTCAACACCCTCGGGGAGCCGATGGAGGGGGCGTGGTGGGAGCGGCGCCACTACTACCGGCGGATGACGGAAGAGGAGCTGCGGCGCGGCCCCGGGGGGGAGAGCCCCCCGGCCCTCCCCTGGACGGTGGTTTCGGCCAAGAGCGAGGGGATCACCCCGGGGTTCGTGATCCTCGACCGGCTCGGGCGCCGCTATTTCGTGAAATTCGACCCCCCGTCGAACCCGGAGATGGCCACCGGGGCGGACCAGATCGCCTCCAAGATCTTTTACGCCCTGGGGTATCACGTGCCCGACAACTACATCGTCTATTTCCGCCCGGAGATGCTCGAACTCGGGGAGGAGGTCCGCATCGAGGACCGGCTCGGGCGCAAGCACCGGATGACGCCGCGCGACCTCTCGGAGATCTTCATGCGCGTCCACCGGTGCGCCGACGGCCGCTACCGCGCGACCGCCAGCCTGGCCCTGCCGGGGAAGACCCTCGGCCCCTACCGCTACTACGGCACCCGCTCCGACGACCCGAACGACACCGTGCCGCACGAGCACCGGCGCGACCTGCGCGGCATGCACCTGGCCTGCGCCCTGGTCAACCACGACGACAGCCGCTCCATCAACACGGTCGACGTGCTCGCCGACGGCCCCCGGGGGAAGGTGATCCGGCACTACCAGCTCGATTTCGGGTCGACGCTGGGGAGCGGGAGCGACAAGGTCAACAGCCCGCGCTCCGGCGGGGAGTACCTGTTCGGCTGGCGCTCGGCCGTCACCCAACTCCTGACGCTGGGACTGGCGGTCCCCCCCTGGGCGCGCGCGCACTACCCCCCCCTCGAGGCCGTCGGGCGGTTCGAAAGCGCCCTGTTCGACCCCGACCGGTGGGTGCCCGAGTACCCCAACCCGGCGTTTCTGAACCGGCTCCCCGACGACGACTTCTGGATGGCGAAGCAGATCGTCCACCTCGACGACCGTGACCTGGGCGCGATCGTGGCGTCGGCGCGCTACAGCGACCCCCGGGCGGCCGCGTGGGTGCTCTCGTGCCTGGCCGAGAGGCGGGACAAGATCGGCCGGGCGGCCTTCGCCCGGGTGCTGCCGCTCGACCGCTTCGAGGTGGGGGACGGCCGGCTGCGGTGGGTGGACGTGGCGGCGGCCGCGGGGCTCGCCCCGCCGCTCGAGGTGAGCGTCCGCTGGGAGACTTTCGACAACGAGCGCGGGCGGGGCGGGCCGATCGCCGGCGCCGCCGGCCCCGGCCTTCCCCCCATGCCTGGCGACGGCTACCTGCGCGCCGTCTTCGGGGCGGCCGGGCGGCCGGGCCAGGAGATCTTCGTCTACCTGAGAAAAAAGGGGGAACGGCTGGACGTCGTCGGGGTCGAGCGCACCTGGCCGGGCGGCCCCGCCCTGCCGTAAGCCGGCCTACTCCTCCTCTTCCTCCCCCTCCCCCGGCGGGCGGCCCCGGTCGACCTCGATCATGAGCGACTGGTGCGACTCGAGCAGGCGGTCGAGCGCCTCCCGCCCCGGCGCGGCGTCCCCTTTCCGGGCCGGCCCCGGTTCCACCAGGGTCCAGAGCCGCGCGCGGATCCCGGCGGGGAGGACGCTGTCCAGGTACTCGGCCGCCAGGGCGCGCAGTTCGGGGTTGTCCGTGTGCAGGGCCCGGAAGGCGATCTTGACCGGTTCGCGCGGCAGGACGGTGGCGAAGAGCGAAAAGACATGCTCCAGGCTCCGGTCGGCGCGCTTGTGGAGGACCTCGTCGAGGAAGGCCTCCCGGTCCGATTCGGCGCGCGGGTCGAGCAGGCGGCGCGAGTTCCAGACGGGCTCGGCGACGGCCAGCTCCCGCTCCACGGCGGCGAAGACCGTTGCGGGCGGAATCGCGATCTCCGGGTGGCGGAGCTTCAGGGCGTCCAGGGCGCGCGCGGAGCGGAAGCGCACCTCGAAGCGTTCGTCCCCGAGCGCGGCGAGGAGGCCCGGGACGGCCAGCTCCGCCCGGCCGCGGATCAGGAGGGCGGGGATGCGCCGGCGGACGCCGAAAGGGGTCCCGGGGTGGGTCAGCTGGTCCACCAGCAGCCCGGTGACGCTTGTGGCCTCGCGTTCGAGCGCCGCGCGCGCGGCGTCGCTCACCTCGTCCCAGGCCAGCAAACGCACCAGCTGCGCCGCCTCGAGCGGGGTGACCCGCCCCAGGCCGGCGAGGGCGGCGAGCACCCGCTCCCGGTCCCCGGAGCGGAGTTCGGCCAGGGTC
>CAZWXG010000081.1:1361-5103 GCA_964637825.1 uncultured Acidobacteriota bacterium | reverse complement strand
CGAGATCGAAGGTCACCGCGTGGTCGAGGAGCCGCTGCTGCACCACGCGGGTGTAGGCGCCGTCGAGGCGGAGCGAGAGCCAGATGCCGGCCGCGGCCAGCGCCAGGGTGATCCCCAGCAGTTCGGAGGTCATGTAGGCGGCGCCGATCCAGAGCACCAGCTGCACCAGCCCGCCCCCCAGGGCGTCCCCGGCGCGGTCGAACCCCACGTCGATCAGGGTTTTCCCCGCGCGCTTTTCCTCCGGCGGCACCGGCGTGTAGAGCAGCTCGTAGGCGGAACGGTAGAGCGAACCCCGCAGGACGAACTCCAGCGAGCGGGCCAGCGCGAAGACGGGAAAGACCGGGATCATCAGGGCGGCCAGCGCGCCGGCCCCCACCCCGAAGGGGAGGGCGGAGATCGTGCGCCCGATCCCCAGGCGCGCGAGCGCCCGGCGGGCCAGGAAGGTCTGCGCGAGGAAGGTGAGGAGCTGGGTGCAGATGTAAAAGAGCGCGAAAAAGCGGAGCAGCCCGGCGCCGCCGGCGTACGCGGCGCTCGCCCCCGCCTTGAACAGGTAGTCCAGGATGGCGGCCGACGAAGTGCCGGCCAGCACCGTCAGGGCGACGAGCGCCAGGTAGGGGGCGCGGCGGAAGAGGGCCACGGGGGGGATCGCCTCCCCCGCCGGCGCGGGAGCGCCCGGCGCCCGCGGCGCGGGGGCCAGGGCCAGGACGGCGGCCGTGCCCAGGTGCAGCGCCACGAGCAGCAGCAGGACATCGGCCGGGGCGGAGAGGGTCGCCAGGCGCTCGGCCAGCAGCCCCCCCGTGATCCCCCCCAGGGTGCCGAAGCCGGTGATGCGCCCGAACACCCTCCGGGCGCTCGGGGGGTCGAACGACTCGGTCATCATGGACCAGAAGCCGGACAGCAGGATCGCCCCCAGGGCGACGATGTGAAAGTAGACGACGACGGACCAGCGGGCCGGGGAGTCCCCCAGGCAGGCGTACTCGACCAGGTGCAGCAGGGCGCTCAGCAGAAACCCGGCCGGGACCGTGCGCGCCGGGCCGAAGCGCCCCATCAGGCGGGCCGAGAGGAGCACGAGAATGATGGAGACGGCGGCCGCGGCGATCACCACCCGGGGGAGGTCGGACGCGGGGTGATGCGACAGGAAGAAGGAGTCCCGGACCGCCTTGCCGGCCACCTGGTGCGCCACCATCAGGGCGGCGCCCGCCATGGCGATGATGGTCATCCTGCTTTCCGGCACGGGGTCCTTTCGCGGCTATATCAGGGAATCGGGCGGCTCCGGGCGCGCCCGGCGCGCCGCCCGGTGGGCGGAGGACGCGGGCAGGTAGGTGTCCCACCATTCGGCCGCCCGCTCCTGGGTCCAGGCGCCGGCGCCGCACGCGTCCAGGGCGCGACGCAGTTCCAGGGCGGAGCGGGGCCGGTCCTCCGGTTTTTTCTCCAGGCACCGCAGGATGATCCGGTCGAGGGCCTCGGGGACCTCCAGTTCGCTCCGCTCGGAGGGGGGGACCGGGATCGTGCGGACGTGGGCGAGGGCGGTCGCGGTGGCCGTCTTCTCCTCGAACACGGGGGCCCCCGTCAGCAGGAAGTAGGCCACGCACCCCAGCCCGTAGAGGTCGGCCCGCCCGTCGAGCGTCTCCTCCCCCAGGGCGATTTCGGGCGCCATGTAGGCGGGGGTCCCCGCCGAGGTCCCTGCCATCGTCAGGTCGAGCGCGTCCCGGTGCGCCACGTTCTTCACCAGGCCGAAATCGAGCACCTTGGCGTAATCGTACTCGATCCCGACGTTGCAGGCGAAGATGTTGCTCGGCTTGATGTCGCGGTGGACCAGGCCGCTGCGGTGCGCCTCCTCGAGCGATTCGCACACCTGCCCGAGGATGTGCACCACGCGGGCGGCGGGCTGGGGCCCGAACCGGTCCACCATCATCTGCAGGCTGACGCCGTCGAGCAGTTCCATGACGTAGTAAAAGGAACCGTCCTGGGACACGCCGAAATCGAAGAGGTAGACGGTGTGGGGGGAGCGGAGCGAGGCGATCGCCTGCGCCTCGCGCTTGAAGCGCCGGCGGGCGACGTCCGACCCGGGCCCGCCGGGGCCGGTCGCGAGGTCGTTGCGGATCAGCTTGATGGCGGCGTCGCGCGCCAGCATGCGGTGGCGCGCGCGCCACACCTCCCCCATGCCGCCCGAACCGATGCGGGACAGGAGGTTGTAGGAGCCGAGTTCGCGCGCGCGCTCCGCCGCGCTCTCCATCACCACCATCCGGCGCGCCAGGGCGTAGGTCACCAGGGCCATCAGGTAGGGGACGTGGACCCACGCGATCAGCCGGTTGACGGGGAGCGGGTCGAACCCGTACAGCTGCAGGTTCAGGTAGTAGGCGGCGGGCCACATCGAGGCGGAGACGAGGGCCGTCGTCAGCTTGACCGCGGGGCGGTTCGGGATCAGGAATCCCACGGCGGCGATCCAGAGCGCCACCTTGGAGATTCCGAGCACCGGCGCGTCCAGGTCGAGCGGGAGGGAGGTCTCCGAGAAGCCGATGGCGAAGGCGACGAGCACCTCGAAACCCAGCCCCAGGTTCAGCAGCTTCGCGGGGGGGAGGAGGCGGAAGCTCCGGATCAGGCCGAGCGCCAGGGAAACCAGGATGACGACGGCCCAGGTGACCGAGACCGCGGGGTGGCGGAAGACGCTGACGAACTCCGGCTGGAGCCAGGCCTGGAAGAAGATCGAAAAGGTCGCCAGCGCCGCGCAGAGGAGGCAGACCCAGCAGAGGCGCGCCACGGCGTGCTCCACCACCTGGGGGGCCAGCGTCTGCCGGAGCAGGGTGTCGGACTGGACCTCCAGCGGCGTATCCGCGCGCACGACCGGTTTTTCGCTCGCTGCCTCGTTCGTCATGGGTCAGGGGCTCGTTAAACGTCCCAGTCTAACATGATCGCGCCCTCGCGCGGAAATAGATCCCTTTTTTCCCCCGCGGGGGTGCGCGCGTGCTATAAAAAAGGGGGGGTGCGCGATTGGGCGGAGGGGAGACGAACGGGATTCCGGTACTGCACGTGGAAGCGGACTCGATCGCGCGCGGGTGGGAGGAGTCGCTCCTGGCGCTCCACCGGGAGGGGGCCGTGGTCCGGACCCAGTACGACCGGGAGGGGGACCCCCCGAGCCGTGACTGCACGATGATCCTCACCATCCGGGAACCGCTCGCCGAGCCGATGATCCACAGGGATTTCCCCGGCGGGCCGGTCGAACTGCAGGAATACGTGATGGAGGTGTGCGAGGGGATCAAGGACCACCTGGTCCGCGACCCGGCCGACCCCGAAGACACGCGCTGGGACTACACCTACCACCAGCGCCTGTTCGCCTACGCCGCCCCCTCGGGCAAGCCGTTCGACCAGATCGAGGCGATGTGCCGCGCCCTGGCGGAGGTTGCCTACACGCGGCGGGCCCAGGCCGTCACCTGGCAGGTCGGCACCGACAACGACTGCTTCGACCCCCCCTGCCTGCAGAGCCTCTGGTGCCGGATCACGGAAGGGGAGGGGGGGCGCCGGCTCAGCATGAACGCGCGCTTCCGGTCCAACGACGCCTACCGGGCCGCCTTCATGAACATCTTCGCCCTGGTCGGGCTGCAGAGGCTCATGGCGGAGCGGATCGAGCGGATGACCGGGGAGCCGCTGGGGGTGGGGCGCTACTGCCACATGGCCGACAGCTACCATATCTACGGCTCCAACGCCCGGGAGTTCGAGGCGCGCTTTCTCGGCGCGCTCGGGA
>CAZWXG010000081.1:0-1261 GCA_964637825.1 uncultured Acidobacteriota bacterium | reverse complement strand
AGGGACTCCTGATGCTGCTGGCGTCGATCCTGGCCGGATTCGTGGCGGCGGGGGCGGCCCCGGGCCTGGTGCGCCGGTTCGGGGCGCGGGCCGGGGCCTGGACCGCCCTGGTTCCCGCCGCGCTCGCCCTGTACTACCTTTCCCTGGCGTGGTCGGAACCCGCGGGGCCCCGCGTCATCCCCTGGGCCCCCTCCCTCGGCCTCAACCTCTCCTTCACCGCGGACGGGCTGGGGCTCCTGTTCGCCCTCATCGTCAGCGGCATCGGCGCCGTGGTCGCGGTCTACTCCTCCGGCTATTTCGGGGCGGACCGGCGGCTGGGGCGCTTCTACGGGTGGCTGCTGGCCTTCATGGCCGCCATGCTGGGGGTGGTGCTCAGCGACAACCTCCTGTTGCTCTATGTCTTCTGGGAAATCACGAGCGTCAGCTCCTACATGCTGATCGGTTTCGAGCACGAGGAGGCCGAGTCGCGGGCGGCCGCGCTCCAGGCGCTCGTGGTGACCGTCGCGGGGGGGCTCTGCCTGCTCGGGGGGGTGGTGCTCCTGGGGTTCGCGGGGGGGAGCTTCGAGATCTCCACCCTGCTGGCCCGGCGCGCGGCGATCCAGGCGGACCCGGTCTTCCTCCCCGCCCTGGTCCTGGTCCTCGTCGGGGCTTTCACCAAGTCGGCCCAGTTCCCGTTCCACTTCTGGCTCCCGAACGCCATGGCGGCCCCGGCGCCCGTGAGCGCCTACCTGCACTCCGCGGCGATGGTCAAGGCCGGGATCTACCTCCTTCTGCGCCTCGGCCCGCTCCTGGGGGGGAACGCCGTCTGGACCTGGGGGGTGGGGGGCGCGGGCCTGGTCACCCTCCTCCTCGGGGCGTTCCTGGCGCTCGGGCAGACCGACCTGAAGCGGCTGCTGGCCTACTCCACCGTGAGCGCGCTGGGGATGATGACGCTGCTGGCCGGGATGGGGACGCCGGCGGCGCTCGGGGCGGCGGTCGTGTTCGTGACGGCGCACGCGCTCTACAAAGGCGCCCTCTTCCTGGCCGCCGGGTCGGTCGACCACGGCGCCGGGACGCGCGACGTGCGGGTGCTGGGGGGGCTGTTCGCCCCCATGCGGTATACGGCTCTCGGGGCGGGCGCGGCCGCGCTCTCGATGGCGGGGGTGCTCCCCCTCTTCGGCGCCATCGCCAAGGAGATGGCCTACGAGGCGGGGCTGGGCTATGGCCTCCCCGTCGCCGCCGCGGCCGTGGCCGGGGGGCTCGGGTTCTTCTTCGTGGCCGC
>CAZWXG010000080.1:7828-11569 GCA_964637825.1 uncultured Acidobacteriota bacterium | reverse complement strand
GAAGATCGTCGTACCGAAGGCCAAAACCAAGATTCTCATGCGGACGAGCGCCGAAAAAACGGTCACCCCCGAAGCCCCCAGCCGCGTCCTCAAAGGACTGCACGACACCAGGCCCACCTTCTCGAGGCCGGGGGCGCCCACGAGGCTGATCCGGAGGAGGCGGCCGGAAAGGACGGCGGCCCCCGAACGAATCGCCAAGGTCGTGGATTTGCCGCGCCCGCCCGCCAACCCGGAAGATTACAAGCCGATGACCATCACCGAAGGAGTCACCATCAAGGAGCTGGCGGAGAAAATGGACATCAAGTCCAAGTACATCATCCAAAAGCTCATTTCCAAGGGGATCCTGGCCTCCATCAACCAGGCGCTGGATGTCGAGGCCGCCAGGGAAGTGTGCGCCGAATTCGGGTTCCGGGCCGACGTCATCAGCTTCGAGCAGGAGGCGGTCTCCAAGCAGGAAGTGCCCGACAACACGGAGGACTACGTCACGCGCCCCCCCGTCGTCACCATCATGGGGCACGTCGACCACGGCAAGACTTCGCTGCTGGACGCCATCCGTGAAACCAACGTGCAGGCGTCGGAAGCGGGGGGGATCACCCAGCACATCGGCGCCTACCAGGTGGAGATCAAGGAGCGCAACATCTCCTTCCTCGACACCCCGGGGCACGAGGCCTTCACCATGATGCGCTCCCGCGGGGCCCAGGCGACGGACATCGTCGTGCTGGTCGTCGCCGCCGACGACGGCGTGATGCCGCAGACGGTCGAGGCGATCCACCACGCCCGGGCGGCCAGCGTCCCCCTCGTCGTGGCCATCAACAAGATCGACAAGCCGGGGGCCCAGATCGACCGGGTGAAGCAGGCTCTGGCCGACCAGGGGCTGCTCGCCGAGGACTGGGGCGGGGACATCGTCATGGTCCCGGTGTCGGCCAAACAGAAGACCAACATCGACCTGCTGCTGGAGATGATCCTCCTGGTCGCGGACATGAAGGACCTCAAGGCCAACCCCAAGCGGCTGGCGTCGGGGGTGGTGCTCGAGGCCAAGATCGACAAGGGGCGCGGGTGCGTCGCGACGGTCCTGGTCCAGAACGGCACCCTCCGGCTGGGGGACAACGTCGTCGCCGGATCGGTCCACGGGCGCGTGCGCGCCCTGGTCAGCGACCGCGGCCGCCACCTCGATTCCGCCGGGCCTTCCGTCCCGGTCGAGATCCAGGGGCTGCAGGAGGTCCCGATGGCGGGCGACCTCATCCAGGTGTTCGAGGACGCCGCCAAGGCGCGCCAGGTCGTGGAATACCGCAAGACCAAGGACCGGGAACAGTCGCTGCAGAAGTCGGCGCGCCTGTCGCTGCAGGCGCTGTACGAGCAGATGCGCGAGGGGACGGTCAAGGAGCTCCCCCTCATCCTCAAGGCGGACGTGCAGGGTTCGGTGGAAGTGGCCTGCGAGATGCTCAACAAGCTGGGGACGGAGAAGGCCAAGGTGAAGATCCTCCACAGCGGCGCGGGGGCGGTGACGGAGACCGACGTGCTGCTGGCCTCCGCCTCCAACGCCATCGTCATCGGGTTCAACGTGCGCCCGGAGCGCAAGGCGCAGGAACTGGCCGACACCGAGGGGGTGGAAATCCGGCTCTACACCGTGATCTACAACCTGACCAACGACATCAAGGCCGCGATGATCGGCATCCTGGAGAAGACGTCCCAGGAGAAATCCCTGGGCCGGGCCGAGGTCCGGGACACCTTCCGGGTCCCCAAGTTCGGCGTCATCGCCGGGTCCTACGTCGTCGACGGCACCATCCGCCGCAATTCGGAGGCGCGCCTGCTCCGGGACAACGCGGTGGTTCACGAAGGGAAGATCGCCTCGCTGCGCCGGTTCAAGGACGACGTTTCGGAGGTCAAGTCGGGGTTCGAGTGCGGCATCGGGTTCGAACACTTCTCCGACGTCAAGGTGGGCGATATCATCGAAGCGTACGTCATCGAGAAGGTCCAGCCGACTTCTCTGTAACGGACCGCCGACGCCCGGCGCCGGGCGTCGGCTGCGACGGGACCCATGCCCATTGCCTGCTGCACGCTGGAAATCCATCTTCCCTACGCCCGTTCGCTGAAGGACAAGCGCAGGGTCCTGCGCCAGGCCCAGGACCGGCTCCGGGCCCGGTCGAATTTCTCGATCGCCGAGGTGGCGCACCAGGAGCTGTGGCAGCGGGCGCGGCTGGAAGCCGTGACGGTCGCGGCGGATTATGCGACCCTCGAACGGGTCGCCGGGCAGTTCGTGAGGGACGCGGAGGATATCCTCGGGGACCTGATCGTCGACTGCCAGGTAACGTATTTGGAGCCTTGAGGCACCTATGCAGCCATCGAGACGGCCCCAGCGACTGGGGCTGCAGATCCAGCACGAAATCAGCCTGATGCTGTTCCGCAACATGAAGGACCGGCGCGTCGGGTTCGTGACGGTCACCGGGGTCACGCTGACGCCCGACCTCAAGCACGCCCGCGTCTTCGTCTCCCTGATGGGGTCCGAGGAGGAAAAGACCGCCTCGCTGAAAACCCTGAATCACGCCACGGGATGGATCCGGCACGAGCTCGGCCAGAGGATCCGCACCCGCTTCATACCCGAGCTCACCTTCGCGATCGACGGCTCGCAGGAGTACGGGGAGCGCATCGACCGGCTGCTCGACGAGATCCATGGAAAAGACAATGAATAGCCCGGACGGCGTCCTCATCATCGACAAACCTGCCGGCTGGACGTCGCACGACGTGGTGGCCAAGATCCGCAACCTGACCCGGGTCCGGAAGGTGGGGCACACGGGGACGCTGGACCCCTTCGCCACGGGGGTGCTGCCGCTGACGCTGGGGCGCGCCACCCGCCTCACCAACTATTTCCAGGCGTCCGACAAGGTCTACCGGGGCGTCATGCGCTTCGGCTTCGCCACCGACACCTACGACGTGGACGGCCGCCCCCTGGGCGAGGACACCCGCCCGGAGCTGGACCGCGGGCGGCTCGAGGAGATCCTGGGCCGCTACCGGGGGACCCTGCAGCAGACCCTCCCCCCCTTCTCGGCCAAGAAATTCCAGGGGAAGCCCCTGTATGCCTACGCGCGGGCGGGGGTCGAGGTCAGCCCCCCGGCCAAGGAAGTCACCATCCGCTCGCTCGAGCTCGTCGCCGTCGACGGCTGCGAGGCGGAATTCGAACTCTCCTGCTCCGCCGGCACCTATGCCCGCAGCCTGGCGCACGACATCGGGGCGGAATACGGCTGCGGCGCGCACCTCGTCCGCCTCCGCCGCACCAAAAGCGGCGAGTTCCCCATCGAGGCCGCCGTCGAGCTGGGAACGGGAACGGGCGAGGGGCTGGAATACCACCCGCGCGATTTCTTCCTCGGCCGCCTCCTCCCCCTCGGGAGCCTGCTCGGGGAGATCCCGGCCATCGTCATCTCCGACGGCGACCGGCAGAAGCTCCTGCACGGGATGGACCTGAACCTGCTGACCCCCGACTGGGAGGCGGAGACGCTGCGCCTGGTCGATACGGCCGGAGACCTCGTCGCCCTGGGGCGCCGGGTCCAGTCCTTCGACCCGGCCGTCAGCCAGCCCGCCCGCTGGGTCCGGGTGCACCCCACGGTGGTGCTCGCCGGCGAGTGAACCGATGGCGCCCGGCCTTCCCCGGCCGGGCGCCGATCGCTAGACGGTCAGCCGGTCCTTGATCTTCAGGAACTTCTTTTCCCCTAACCCCTTGACGTTCATCAGCTCCTCGATGCGCTG
>CAZWXG010000080.1:0-7728 GCA_964637825.1 uncultured Acidobacteriota bacterium | reverse complement strand
TCAGGAACTTCTTTTCCCCTAACCCCTTGACGTTCATCAGCTCCTCGATGCGCTGAAACTTCCCCACCCTGCCCCGGTGCTCGATGATGCTCTTGGCCATCGCGGGCCCGATCCCGGGGAGCGACTCGAGCTGATCGGCCGTCGCCGAATTGAGGTTGATCTTGGCGGCCGAGGCGGCCGAAGCGGCCGCCTGGCCCGTGGACGCAGGGGCCTTCTGGGCCAGGAGCGAAACCGAGCCGAAGACCATAGCGAGCGAGAGCGCCAGAATGCAGACGATGCCCATCCGGTGAGACTTCATAAAACCTCCTCCTTGGTGAGTGATCCGATGTCTCTTTTGCGTATCTAATGAACCGGGGCGCCTTTGAGCCAAAAAAAATCGGCCCCCGCCGGGGGCGCCAGCAAAAGCGCTGGCGGGCGCGATGCTGGTAAGCGCCTGGCGCCTGTGCCATAATGGCTCATGCATTCTGTCTGAAAAGGAACCTCTGCCTATGAATTCCGGGCTCTTTCGAATCGTTCGCCCTTCCCGTTTCGTTCCGGCCTGCCTGCTGGCCGCGGGGGTGTGGCTCGCGCCGCAGGCCCCGGCCGCGCAGCCCATCGACCTGGACGCCAAACTGGCCGAAGAGGCCCTGGCCGGAGCGGGGGAGAAGGCGGAAGCGGCCCCCGCCAGCCTGGCCCTCAGCTATTACCACTATTCCCTGGCCCAGTGGTACGACAACAACGGGGACCCGCGCCGGGCGCTCGCCGAAATGAAGCGGGCGCTGGAGCACAACCCCGGCAGCAGCGCCGTCCACATGGAAACGGCCATGCTGCTGGGAAAGACGGGGAGCCTCGGGGAGGCGATCGCCTACGCCGAAAAGGCGGCGCGCCTCGACCCCGCCGACCCCGACCCCCGCTGGCTGCTGGCCAATATCTACCTGCGCCCCTCCGAGCGGGGACCCGGAGCCCGGGAATGGCTCGCCAAGGCGGCGGTGGAACTGGAAGCCCTGAAGCTGCTGACGCCCCGGGACGAGCGGGTCCATTACCTGCTGGGCTCGGTCTACTTCCAGCTCGGGGAGCCGGAAAAGGCGATCGCCGCCTACGAGCAGTACCAGCGCCTCCCCGGCGTCGGCGGCCTCGGGTACCGGGCCATCGCCAAATACCACGAGGAGTCCGGGAACCCCGAAAAGGCGCTCGAGGCCATGGCCCGGGCGATCCAGGCCGAGCCCGAGTCCCCCGAGGGGCTCATGCAGCTGGGGAGCCTCTACTCCAGGGTCGGGGAGAACCGGAAGGCGGCCGAGGCCTTCCAGTCGCTGCTGGAGATCACGGGGCACAACCCGGAGGTGGTCCGCAGCCTGGCCGAGGCGCGGTTCAACGACGGGGAATACGCCGAGACGATACGCATCCTCGGGGACCTCGCCGGGAAGACGCCGCCCGACCGGGAATCGCGCGTCCTCCTCGGCCGCGCCCAGCTGGAATCGGGCGCGCATGCCGACGCCATCCGGACCTTCGAGGCGCTCCTCGCCTCGCTCCCCGGGGACACCGAAGCGCGCTTTTACCTCGGGCGCGCCCTGGCCGAGACCGGCCGCTACCAGGAAGCCGTGCGCCACTTCTCCGACCTGGTCCGCGAGACCGCGGGGGACGAGGGGGAGGGCCCCAACCGCACCCTCTTCCGGCAGAACCTGGCCGCCCTCTACCTGGAGATCGGCGAGCATGACAAGGCGATCGCCCTCTACCGCGAAATGGCCGGGGAGGACCCCAGGGCCAACATCCAGCTCCTGAACGCCTACCGGGTCGGCCGGCGCTTCGACGAGGCGCTCGAGCTCGGGCAGCGGCTCCTGGACGAGGACCCGGACAACATCCAGGCCGGCATCCTCCACGCCCTGGCGCTCGGGGAGTCGGGGCAGCCCTCCGAGGGGGTCGCGGCCCTCAACCGGATGCTCGCGACCCACCCGGACAACCTCGACATCATCGTCAACCTGAGCCAGCTGCACCTGGACGCCCGCCGCTTCGACGAGGCCGAGCGGATCCTGCTGCGGGCGGAAAGCGTGAGCCCGGAGGCCGACGACAGGCTCAAGTTCCAGCGGGCGGCGGTGTACGAGCGGCGCAAGGACTACGACCGCGCGGAATCCCTGTTCAAGGAACTCCTGGCCCGGAACCCGGAAAACGCGATGGTCCTGAACTACCTGGGATACATGCTGGCCGACCGCGGGGTCCGGCTCGAGGAGGCGGTGCGCTACGTCAGGGGAGCCCTGGCCATCGAGCCCAACAACGGCGCCTACCTCGATTCGCTCGGCTGGGCCTTCTTCAAGCTCGAAGACCTGGAGCAGGCCGAGAAATATCTCCTGGAGGCGAAACGGATGGTGCAGAACGACCCCACCATCGACGAGCACCTGGGGGACCTCTACCACAAGCTCGGCGACCTGGACAAGGCGCTCGACTTCTACCGGAGCTCCGTCCGCATCGGGACCAACCCGGAGGAGGCCGACAAGGTGCGCCGGAAGCTGGAAAAGCTCGAACGGACCCAGAGCCGGGGGAAGTCCGGCCGGTGACGATGCAGCCCCTGCGGATCCGCTCCTTCGCCAAGATCAACCCGGCCCTCGCCGTGCTGGGGCGGCGGCCGGACGGCTATCACGACATCGAGACCGTGTTCCAGGCGATCGACCTCGCCGACGAGATCGAGTTCCGGGAGAGCGCCCGGATCGGGCTCCGGACCGAAAACCTCCCCGGGGTGGCGGAGGAGGAGAACCTCGCCTGGAAAGCGGCCGCGGCCTTCGCGGCCCGTTTCGCCCCCGGGCGCGGGGTCGCCATGACGCTGGTCAAATCGATCCCGACCGGGGCCGGCCTGGGAGGGGGGAGCGGCAACGCCGCCGCCGTCCTGCTGGGGCTCCGCCGTTTCTGGCAGGTCGACGCGCCCGATTCCGAACTCGAGGCGATCGCCGGGGCGCTCGGTTCCGACGTCCCCTTCTTCCTCCACGGGGGGACCGCCCTGGGGACCGGCCGCGGCGAAATCCTCACCCCGCTCCCCTCGCCGGCGCGCGCGCACCTGGTGGTCGTCCACCCCGGGGTCCACGTCCCCACCGGCGACGCCTACCGCTCCCTGAATTTGGGGTTGACTTCCGGGCGCCGTGACCATAGAATTCACCGTTTCCACAGCCGGATACAAGAGGGGGAACCCCTCCCGGCCGGGATCTTTAATGATTTTGAGACTTCGATCCTGCCCGCCTATCCCCCCATCCGGGAAGCGAAACTCTTCCTGGAGGCCAGGGGAGCGGCGGCGGTGCTGCTCTCGGGCAGCGGATCATCTGTCTTCGGATTCTTCCCAAGTGAGGAATCAGCACTCGCCGTCGCCCGGGAGAAAGCCGGGGCGGGCTGGCGGGTGTTTCCGGCGAGGACCCTTTCTCGAGCTGAGTATTTCCAAAGCATGTTCGGGTAGACGCCGGGGCTCAAACGCGAATGGCCGTTCGTGTGCCTTTCGCTGCGGATATTGCTGGGGCGTCGTCAAGCGGTAAGACACAGGCCTTTGGCACCTGCATTCGGAGGTTCGAATCCTCCCGCCCCAGCCATCTCGCGGAGCTTCCAGGAGAAAATGAATGGAAAGCACAGGATATATGCGGGCAAACGGAGATTTGAGAATCTTTTCGGGTAATTCCAACCCGCCCCTGGCCGAGGCGATCTGCAATCACCTCGGCATCCCCCTGGGCGCGATCAACCTCGCCCGGTTCAGCGACGGGGAGCTCTACTGCCAGATCCTCGAGAACGTCCGCGGCAAGGACGTGTTCATCATCCAGCCCACCTGCTGCCCGGTGAACAACAACCTGATGGAACTGCTGATCATGATCGACGCGTTCAAGCGTTCCTCGGCCGCCCGGATCACCGCCGTCATCCCCTATTACGGGTACGCGCGCCAGGACCGCAAGGACAAGCCCCGCGTCCCGATCTCCTCCAAGCTGGTGGCCGACCTGCTGACGGCGGCCGGGACGAACCGGATCCTCTCCATGGACCTGCACGCGGGGCAGATCCAGGGATTCTTCAACATCCCGGTCGACCACCTCTACGCGGCCCCGGTCCTGGTCGAGCATATCAAGAGGATGAACATCCCCGACCTCACGGTCGTCTCCCCCGACGCGGGCGGGGTGGAGCGGGCGCGCGCCTTCGCCAAGCGCCTGGACGCCGACCTGGCCGTGGTGGACAAGCGGCGGACGGCGCCGAACGAGGCCGAGGTGCTGCACGTGATCGGGCACGTGAGCGGGCGCAACATCGTCATCTGCGACGACATGATCGACACCGCCGGGACCCTGGTCAACACCGTCCTGGCGCTCAAGAAGAAGAAGGCGGAGCGGGTTTTCGCCAGCGCGACCCACGGGATCCTGAGCGGGCCGGCGATCGACCGGCTCCGGAGCGCGCCGATCGAGGAGATCATCGTGACCAACACGGTGCCGATCGCCCCGGAGAAGATCCTCCCGAACATGAAGGTCCTGAGCGTCGCGCCCCTGCTGGGCACCGCCATCCAGAGCATTCATGAAGAAACCAGTGTAAGCAATCTTTTCGTCTAGCAAAGGAGTTGGATTCATGCCAACAGTCATCGAAGCTACCGCACGGACCCCGGAAGGGAAAAACGCCAACCGGCGGATCCGGCAGTCGGGACGGATCCCGGCCGTCATCTACGGCCGCGGGAAGGCGTCCGTGGCCATTTCCGTCGACCCCGTCGTGGTCTGGGACATTCTCCATTCGGATGCCGGGCGCAACACGATCTTCAACATCAGCGTGGACGGCTCCGCCGAGAACCCCGCGATGGTCAAGGCCTACCAGCGCCACCCGGTCAAGGGGAACCTCCTGCACGTCGACCTGCTGGAGATCGCCATGGACCGCCGCCTCGTCCTTTCGGTCAACGTGGAGCTGCAGGGCGAAGCGCAGGGGGTCAAGCTCGAAGGGGGCATCCTGGACTTCGTGACCCGCGCCATCGAGATCGAATGCCTGCCGGCCGACATCCCGGAATCGGTCAAGGTCGACGTCGGCCCGCTGAAGATCAACGACTACGTCCGGGTCAGGGACCTCGACCTGGGGGATAAGGTCGTCATCCTCAGCGAACCGGACGTCGTCGTCGTGACCGTCGCGCCTCCGGCCAAGGAAGAGGCGCCGGCGGAAGCGGCCGCGGCGGCCGAACCCGAGGTTGCCAAGAAGGGGAAGGGCGAGGAAGGGGCCGCGGAGGGGAAGAAGGGCGATTCCAAGAAGCCCGAGTCCAAGTAGGCGCGGGCCGCGCGCAGGATGGCCCAGACCCGTGACCCGAAAACCGGGACCCCGGAGCGCATCATCCTCGGCCTGGGGAACCCGGGCGCGTCCTACGCCCGCAGCCGGCACAACGTCGGCTTCATGGTGCTGGACGCCCTGGCCCGCGCGGCCTCCGGCCGCTGGTCGGTGCGGGGGATCGCCCGCACCTGCCGCGCCGGGATCGCCGGGCGGCCGGTGCTGCTGGCCGAGCCGCTGACCTACATGAACCACAGCGGGCGGGCGGCACGGATGCTGCTCGAGGCGCTGGGGCTCGGTCCCGGGGACCTCATCGTGGTCCTGGACGACCTCAGCCTGCCGCTGGGCCGGGTGCGCGTGCGGCCGCGCGGGAGCGCGGGCGGGCACCACGGACTGGAATCGGTCCTGGACCACGCCGGCACCGACGAGGTCGTGCGGGTGCGGCTGGGAATCGCCGAGGAGCGGATGCCGGAAGACAAGGCCGGGTTCGTCCTCTCGGACTTCGCCGCGGAGCAGGCGGCGCAGCTGGAAGAGATGATCGGCAAAGGGGTCAACGCCGTCACATCGATACTGAGCGAGGGCGTTGCCAAAACTATGGCGCTGTATAACGCATGACGAAGCAAGGAGAAGACCGTGAGAAATTATGAAGTGGTCTTTGTCGCCGCGCCCACTTTGACCAGCGAGGAGCTGGACGGCTTTATCGCCCACGCCCAGACCGTGGTCGAGGGCAAGAACGGCAAAGTGGTCAAGGTGGACAACTGGGGCAAGAAGTCCCTGGCCTACAAGATCAACAAATTCCGGGAGGGCTACTACGTGGTCCTCACCATCGAGGGGGACGGCCCCGCCATCGCGGAACTGGAACGCCGCTTCCGGGTGACCGATTCCATCGTGCGCTACATCTCCGTCCGCACCGATCTCGACCTCAAGCGTTCCGAGAAGATCAAGGCGGCCCGGCGGCGCAAGGCGCCCAAGCCGGAAGCTCAGGCGCCGTTCGCCCCGGAGACGGCGGAGCCCTCCGTCGGGGCCGAGGGGCAAGAGGCGTAAGGGACCCGATCCTGGATCCCGGCCGGGATCCCAACAGAAAGGCGATACATTATGGCAGCTCAAAGACGGTTCAGCGTTCGGCGCAAGAGGGTGTGCAAGTTCTGCGCCGAGAAGATCACCTACATCGATTTCAAGGACGCGAAGCTCCTGAACCATTTCATCCCCGAGCGGGGGAAGATCCTCCCCAGGAGAATCAGCGGCGTCTGCTCGACGCACCAGCGTTTGCTCACGGAGGCCATCAAGCGCGCCAGGCACATGGCCATCCTCCCGTTCCTTTCGGACTAGGCTTCTTTTCCCCAGAGGGCATGAACCATGAAGGTCATTTTGAAGCAGGATATTGAAAACCTGGGCCGGATCGGCGATATCGTCAAGGTGGCGCCCGGGTATGGACGCAATTTTCTCATCCCGAGAAAGCTCGCCGTCATCGCCACCCCCGGCAACGTCAACGCCGTGGAGGTCGAGAAGGTGGCCCAGGCCAAGCGCGACCACCGCGACAAGGAAGCGGCCTCGCTCGTGGCCCGCGAAATCGTCAAGCTCACGGTGTCCATCCGGCGCAAGACCGGCGAGGAGGGCGCGCTGTACGGGTCCGTGACCGCGCTCGACATCGCCGAATTCCTCACCGCGCACAACATCGACATCGACAAGCGCAAGATCCAGCTCGACGAACCGATCAAGGCGGTCGGGGAATACCAGGTGCCGGTCCGCCTGCACCGGGACGTCACCGTCCCCATCCGTGTCGTCGTGGAGCCCGAGCAGGAGCAGGAGCCGGAAACCGCCGAGTAGCCGGGGAGCCGGAGGCCGCCCGTAGTCCGGGAGCCGGGGATCCGCCCGGCAGTCCGGGAGCCGGGAGCCACCCGGCAGTTCCGGAAAACGGGAGCCACCCGGCAGTTCCGGAAAACGGGAGCCGCCCGGCAGTTCCGGAAAACGGGAGCCGCCCGGCAGTTCCGGAAACCGGGAGCCACCCGGCACTCCGGAAAACGGGAGCCGCCCGGCACTCCGGAAACCGGAAGCCACCCAGCAGTCCGGGAACCGGAAGCCATCCGGCAGTTCCGGAAACCGGGAGCCTACCAGCAGTTGACGATTTGCGCTGTACGATCCGGCGGGGCCGTCCATCGTATGGCGCCTTGGGATTGCCGCTCGCCATGGCCGACATCAGTCTGGAAAAAACCCTCCCGCACAACCTCGAGGCCGAGCGCTCGATCCTGGGAGCGGTGCTTCTCGACGACAAGGCGCTGCTCACCGTGTTCGAGACGGCCAAGTCGCAGGACTTCTATCTCGAGGGGCACCGCCGGATCTTCGAGAAGATGGTCCAGCTGATGAACCTCTCCCGGCCGATCGACCTGATCACGCTCAAGGAGGAGTTGCAGCGGGCGGGCGAACTGGAAAGCGTGGGGGGGGCCGCCTACCTCGCCGGCCTCACCGACGGCCTGCCGCGGGCCCTGAACATCGAGCACTACGCCC
>CAZWXG010000079.1:10350-11597 GCA_964637825.1 uncultured Acidobacteriota bacterium | reverse complement strand
AGGGCCTGGGTTCCCAGCCGGCCGTGCCCCTGCGCCTGGACCGCCAGGTAGAGCTGGTGCACCAGGGCCAGTCCCGGCAGCGCAAGGTTCATGGCCGCCGCTTCCTTCAGGGCGATCCCCATGTCCTTGATGAAGTGCTCCACGAAAAAACCGGGATCGTAGTCGCGGCGGAGGATGCGCGGGCCCAGGTTCGTGATGGTCCAGGAGCCGGCGGCCCCGCGGCTGACGATGTCGATGACGGCCTGGCGGTCGAGCCCCGCCCGGGAGGCGTACAGCAGGGCCTCGCACATGCTGATCATCAGGCCGGAAACCAGGATCTGGTTGCACATTTTCGTGTGCTGCCCGGAGCCGGCCGGGCCCAGGTGCGCGACGGTCTTTCCCATCAGCTCGAACAGGGGGAGGACGGTGTCGTAGGCGGAGCGGTCGCCGCCGGCCATGATGGCCAGGGTGGCCGAGCGCGCGCCGACATCGCCGCCGGAAACCGGGGCGTCGAGGCTCGCGCCCCCTCTCCGGGCGGCCTCCGCGGCGATCCGGCGCGCCAGGGAGGGTTCGGTCGTCGTCATGTCCACCAGGACCGGGAGCCTGCCGGGGGCGGCAAACAGTCCGCGCGGCCCGAAATAGACCTCTTCCACGTCGGCGGGGAAGCCCACCATGGTAAACACGACATCGCTCCCCGCCGCCACGGCGGCCGGGGAGTCGCACCAGCGGGCGCCGCGCTCGACGAGCGGGGCGGCCTTGGCCCGCGTGCGGTTATGCACCTGGAGCCTGTGCCCCCCCTGTGCGAGGTGCCCGGCCATCGATTGCCCCATGACCCCCGTCCCGATCCACCCGATGTTCATCGCCCGTCCTCCCTTTCCGCAATCATTTGCGCCCGACCCGGCTTTTCCATTTATAATGCAACCCGGGGGGGAGAGTCCAAACGATGTTTTGCCGAAACGGCGACGAGGGGGAGGAGTCATGGCGCAGTCAGAAATCATGTCCGGCGCGTGCGGGATGACGACGAAGGTGACGGCGACGATGGAGGGGAAGGTGTGCAAGCTCCGGATCGAGAGCAGCTGCAAGGCCATCCAGAAAATCGCGGCCGAACTCGAAGAGGTCGACCCCTACCGGGAGATCAGCTTCAGGCAGGGGATGCCGAAAATCCTCGAGATGGGGCACAAGCATTGCTTTCACACCGCCTGCCCCGTCCCGGTGGGGATCCTCAAGGCCATGGAAGTGGCCGCGGGACTGAACCTCGCGAAGGACCC
>CAZWXG010000079.1:3841-10250 GCA_964637825.1 uncultured Acidobacteriota bacterium | reverse complement strand
AACGCGATGGAGCCGGGGACCTACGTCCGGCCGCACAAGCACGAGGCGCCGGACAAATGGGAGGCGTTCCTCCTCATCTCGGGCCGGGCGCTGGTGGTGATCTTCGACGATGCCGGACAGGCCGGCGAGTGGACGGTTCTGGACGGCGGCGCCGGGGTGTTCGGCGTGGAGATCCCCGCCCGCGTCTGGCATTCGGTGGCCGCGCTGGCACCGGGGACGGTGCTGTACGAGATCAAGCCGGGGCCCTACGCCCCGCTCGACGACAAGAATTTCGCCCCCTGGGCCCCGGAAGAGGGGGCGCCGGAAGCGGCCGGCTACCTGGCGGGCCTGACCGCGCGCTTTTCCCCCTTTTAGCGTCCGGGCCGGGCCCAGCCCGGATCGAAGAGCCCGGAGACCTCGAGCCCGAAATCGGGGAGAAGGGGGGACACCAGCAGGTCCGGTCCGCGGAAGCGCCCGGTGCGGACGTATCCCCATTCGCTCCAGATCAGCGTGGCGACACACCGTTTTCCGGTGTCGACGGCCCAGAATTCCGGCACCCCATGGCGGAAGCACTCCCCTTTCAGCCTTCCCGGGGCCTCTATCGGGGGCATCCGGGGGAAGACCTCGACCGCCAGGTCCGGCACCCCGTGGAGATTTCGTTTCCCCAGGATGCCGCGGCGGCTGTGCCGGACGAAGAAGATGTCCGGCTGCAGGGCCGTGTGCCGGTCCAGGACGGCGCAACAGGGTGATTGCAGCACCTGTCCCTGCCCGGAGGCGTCCGCGTGCCGGACGAGGGCCGCGGCCAGGCGCAGGACCACGGCCTGGTGCCGGATCCCGGGAGCGAGGGCGATCGCGCGGGAAGGGCGCGCCGCGTGCTGGTGGACGCCCGCCGCCGGTGCGGCGGAGTACGGGGGTGGGGGGAGCGATCGTGCCACGGTCATGTCTCCACGGTTCGGTTGTTCCTCCCCGGTATTGTTTCGGCAGGCGGGGGTTTATCTCCCGGAATCTTCGGTCAGTGGTCGAGGAATTTTCCGGGGGGGCCGGTCAGCGCGTCGTCCCAGTCCGGCGCCTTTTCCGGGCCGATATATTCGATGGCGTTCGCCGTCATCACCAGCCCTTGCGCGTCGCGGCCGCGCGCCGGGTGCTTGGCCAGGGAAAAGCGCTGCTGGCGGATCTTGACCCTCTCGTCGGCCACGTAGCGCACGTAGAGCTCGGCGGGATCGTCGACGGAGAAGAAGCGGACGGCCGACCCCTTGGGCGCGAAGCGGGCTTCGCGGTTGGTCGTCATGCGCCCGACCTGGAATTTCTTGCAGTAGATGAAGAAGTCGTGTTCGTAAACGGCCGTCATCACCCGCTCCCGGTCGACGACGGCGCAGTGGATGAGGGTGGTGTCCACGAAGAGCTTGTCGGGCGGGGCCACGATCTTGCAGCGGCCGTCCTTCCACACCAGGAGCAGCCGGTCGAGGGGGGAGCAGGTAATGACACCCTCCCCCTGGACCTTGTGCCCGAGGTACCCCTTGGCGCGGTCGTAGCGGACATCGAGCGCATCGGCGGTCAGTTCGCGTTCGGACACCGTCCCGAAGGCCGCGATCTCGGTGCGGCGGGGGTAGTCGGCCGCGTATTTGCGCAGCAGGGTGCGCAGGTAGCGGATGGCGTAGGGCACGAGCCCCGACAGGTCCGTTTCCACCCCTCCCAGGTCCCCCTGGAGCTTTTCGATGTCCTTCCGGTTCTTCTCCACGTCGAAGAGCGAGATGCGCCGGATGGGGATCCCCAGCAGCGTTTCCACGTCGTCGTGGGTGATGTCGCGCTGCAGTTCGGCGCGAAAGGGGGCGAGCGCCTCGCGGACCGCCTGCTCGGCCTCGGCGGGGGAGGTCGAGGTTTCCAGGAGCTTGTAGAGGCGGTGCTCCACGAAAATCCGGACGAGGGTGTTGCGGTGCATCTCCTCGACGAGGCGCCGGCGCCGGCGCTGCAGTTCCTTCCGGAGGATGGCCACCAGCCGGGAGGTCGTGTGCCGCAGGATCTGGGCGACATCCATCTCCACCGGCTTCTGATCCCGGATCACCACGATCCGGCTGGAGATCTGCACCTGGCACTGGGTGAAGGCGTAGAGCGCCTCCAGCGCGCGGTCGGGGTCCTCCTCGGGGGGAAGGTGGATCTCGATCTCCGGGTTCTCGGCGGTGAAATCGTGGATGCTCCTGATCTTGACCTTCCCCTTGCGCGCGGCGTCCTCGATGGAGGCGATCAGGGTGTCGGTCGTCGTCCCCGCGGGGATTTCGCGCACCGTCAGGGTGTGCTCGTCCTTCTTCTCCATGCGCGCCCGCACGAGCACGGTTCCCCGCCCGGTGTCGTAGGCGCGGGCGTCCATCAGCCCCCCCTGCGGGAAGTCGGGGAGCAGGGTGAAGGGCTTCTTCTCCAGGACCGCGATCTCCGCATCGACCAGTTCGGCGAAGTTGTGCGGCAGGATGCGCGTGGAGATCCCGACGGCGATCCCTTCCGCCCCGAGCATCAGCAGCAGGGGGATCTTGGCCGGAAGGGACACCGGCTCCTTCTTGCGCCCGTCGTAGCTCGGGACGAAATCGGTCAGGTCGTCGTTGAAGATCTGCGTCCGGGCCAGCTCCGTCAGCCGGCATTCGATGTAGCGGGGGGCGGCCGCGGGGTCCCCGGTGACGAGGTTGCCGAAGTTCCCCTGGCGCTCGATCAGGTACTGCCGGTTGGCGAGGGTGACCAGGGCGTCCCCGATGGAGGCGTCGCCGTGGGGGTGAAACTGCATGCAGTAGCCGACGATATTGGCGACCTTGATGAATTTGCCGTCGTCGTTTTCGTGGAGCGAGAAGAGGATGCGGCGCTGCACCGGCTTGAGCCCGTCGTCCACGTCGGGGATGGCGCGGTCGCGGATGACGTAGGCCGCGTACTGCAGGAAGTTGTCGTCCACCAGGCGCTTCAGCGGCCCGTCCCCCGTGGCCTCGAGGCCCGCGCGCGGGCCCCGGGCCTGGTCGGGAGCTTCGGGCGCTTCGGCCGCCTGGGGTTCGAGGTCCCCGAAGAGGGGGAGGATCCTGGGTCCCTCGGTCATGATTCCGCTTCCACGACAAGATGGTTCATGATGTACTGGCGCCGCTCCGGGGTGTTCCGCCCCATGTAGAATCCCAGGATGGCCGGGACGCTGTGCCGGTTGTCGAGCCGGACCGGGGTCAGGCGCATGTCCGCGCCGATGAAGCGCTTGAATTCCGACGGCGAGATCTCCCCCAGCCCCTTGAAGCGAGTGACCTCCGCCGCGCGCATTTCGCCCACCGCCGCGTCCCGCTCCCCCTCGGAATAGCAATAGACGGTGCGCTTCCCGTTGCGCACCCGGAACAGGGGGGTCTCCAGGATGTGGACGAACCCGTCGTGGACCAGGGGCTCGAAAAACCTCAGGAAGAAGGTCAGCAGCAGGTTGCGGATGTGCAGGCCGTCCACGTCGGCGTCGGTGGCGAGGATGATCTTCCGGTAGCGCAGCCGTTCCAGCGATTCCTCGACATCCAGGCTGCGCATCAGGTTGTAGAGCTCCTCGTTCTTGTACATGATGTCGCGCCCGAGATCGCAGACGTTGAGCGGCTTGCCGCGCATGGTGAACACCGCCTGGGTGCTGACGTCGCGGCAGCTCGTGATGGAGCCGGCGGCCGACTGGCCCTCGGTGATGAAGAGCATCGACTCGCCTCCGGTCCCCGCGGCCCGCTGGAAGTGGACGCGGCAATCCTTCAGCTGCGGGACCCGGATGGAGGTGGCGCGGGCGCGCTCCCGGGCCATTTTCTTCATCGACTGCAGCTCTTTGCGCAGCTTGACGGTTTCCTGGATCTTGAGCAGGGCGGTCTCGGCCGCCTTCGGGTTGCGGTGGAGCAGGTCGGTCACCGCCTCTCGCACCCGGGAGACCCATTCGGCCCGCATCTCGGTGTTGCCGAGCTTGTTCTTGGTCTGCGATTCGAACACCGGCTCCTGGAGCCGCACCGCGACGGCGCCCGCCATCCCCTCGCGCACGTCGTCCCCGTCGAACTTGCTCTTGGAAAATTCGTTGAAGCCCTTGACCAGGCCCTCCCGGAAGGCGCTCAGGTGCGAGCCGCCGTCGGCCGTGTACTGGCCGTTGACGAAGGAGAGGAAGGTCTCCTCGAAGCGCTGGGTGTGACTGACTGAGAACTCGAGCATCTTCGATTTGAAGTGGAGCGGGGGATAGATCATCTCGTCCCCCGCCTCCTCGCGCAGCAGGTCGGGCAGGCCGTTGCGGGAGAGAAACAGGCGGCCGTTGTATTCGATCCGCAGTCCGGTGTTCAGGAAGGAATAGAGCTTCAACCGGCGCTCGACGTGCTCCGGGGCGAAGGCGACGGTGCCGAAAATTTCCGGGTCGGGTTCGAAGCGGACCAGGGTGCCGTCGGGTTCCTCCGGCATCCGCCCCTTCGGTTCCTCCAGGATCCGGCCCCGCTCGAAGACGGCGCCGGCGAACTCCCCGCCGCGGTGGCTGCGGACCTCAAAGCGGCGCGACAGGGCGTTGACGGCCTTGGTCCCGATGCCGTTGAGCCCCACGCTGAACTGGAACACCTCGTCGCTGTACTTGGCCCCCGTGTTGATGCGCGAGACGCATTCGACCACCTTCCCCAGGGGGATGCCGCGGCCGTAGTCCCGCACCTCCACCCTGGCCCCCTCGAGCGTGATCGCCACCCGGTCGCCGTAGCCCATGATGAACTCGTCCACGGCGTTGTCGACCACCTCCTTGAGCAGGACGTAGATCCCGTCGTCGTAGTCCGCCCCGTCCCCGATCCGCCCGATGTACATCCCCGAGCGTTTGCGGATGTGTTCGAGCGAGGAGAGGGTCTTGATCTTGTCTTCGTCGTAATTGTGAGGTTTGCGCGTCGTCATAGCCGGAGAGCGGATTCTAACAGAAATCCCCCCGGCGATGGAGCCCCGATTTCCCCCCCCGCCGGGCCGCCGTCCCGGCGCGGTTTCGGTGACGGCGGCGCCGCAGTTGTGATAGGCTCAAAAAAGGGCCGGAGCGGGACGAGGGGCCCGCCGCGGCACGGCAGCGCCATCGGTGGCTTGGAATCGGACGGGAGGGGACCATGGGCACGATGTTGGGCGGCGGCGGCCTGGCGGGCCAGGCGGGGGTCATGGGGGCGGACTGGGCCGGCCTTCGGCCCGAGGAGAAGCGGCAGCGGCGCATGGACCGGTTCCTGAACCCGCCGGGGCTGGAGTTCGTCAGCCCGCAGGCCGCCCAGAACTACCGGATCCGGGCACAGAGGATCGTGGACGTGTATGACCTCAAGGAGCCGGACCGGGTGCCGGTCCTCCTCCCGGTCGGCAATTTCCCCTACCGGCACTACGGGATCACGCTCCACACGGCGATGTACGATTACGACCAGGCCGTCCGGGCCTGCCGGAAATTCAACGAGGACTTCGGGGAGGAACTGGAGCATTTCGCCGCCCCCTGGATCACGCCGGGGCGGGTCATGGACCTGCTCGACTACCGGCTCTACTCCTGGCCGGGGCACCGGCTCGGCGTGGACGTTCCCTCGGTGCAGTTCATGGAAGCGGAATACATGAAGGACGACGAATATGAAGCCCTCATGCGGGACCCTTCCAATTTCTGGCTCCGGACCTACCTCCCCCGCGTGTTCGGGGCGCTGGCACCACTGCGGCTCTTCCCCCCCGCGACCGATTTCGTGGAGATCGTGAACCTGGTGCAGCTCGCGCCGCTCGCGAGCCCCGAGATGCAGTCGATGCTGCAGACGCTGATGGAGGTGGGCAGGGAATACGGGAAATTCATGGAGGCGATGGCCTCGGCCGGGCCTTCCGGCGCCGCCTGCGGGTACCCCGCCGGCTTCGGAGCCTTCTGCAAGGCCCCGTTCGACACCCTGGGGGACACGCTGCGCGGCACCCAGCCGATCCTGAAGGACATGTACCGGCGGCCCGAACGGCTGCTCGCCGCGCTCGATGTCGTCGCCGATTTCACCATCCAGTCGGTGCTCGCTTCCCCCAACATCGGCAACATCTTCATGGTGAGCTACCCGCTGCACAAGGGGGCGGACGGCTGGATGTCGCCGAAGCAGTTCGAGACCTTCTACTGGCCCTCCCTGAAGAAGGTGATGGACGCCTTCATCGGGGAAGGGCTGCTGCAGCACATGTTCGCCGAAGGGGGATACAACAGCCGCCTGGAGTCGATCAACGAATTTCCCAAGGGTTCGGTCTGCTGGTTCTTCGACAAGACCGACATGGTCCGGGCCAAGCGGGTCCTGGGGGACAGGTGCTGCCTGCAGGGGAACCTCGCCTCGTCGCTCATCGTCACCGGCCGGCCCGAAGAGGTAAAGGCCGAGTGCCGCAGGCTGATCGAGGAGGTGGGCGCCGGGGGCGGCTACCTCCTGTCGGCGGGTGCCACCCCGGAATTCCCGAAACTGGAAAACCTGCGCGC
>CAZWXG010000079.1:0-3741 GCA_964637825.1 uncultured Acidobacteriota bacterium | reverse complement strand
GCGTCCCACGCCGGGATCCTCGAAACCACGGCGATCGAATTCCACGAGGATTTCCGGAAGGCGTGCGAGCAGAACTTCTGCCGGAAATACGACACCAACTGGATGGGGCCGCCGGCCGTCGGCCCCATCGCGGAGCTCAAGCGCAAGGTGCTCGGGTTCGCCGAGGGGATGCTGTTTCAGAGCACGCACCCGGTGGCGAGCAACTTCGACAGGAAGGGGATCGAGGCCGCGGCCCGGGCCCACGACGAGGTTTTCCGGGAACTGGTGCGCGCCCTCCGGGCCCGGTATCCCGCGGAAGAGATCCTGCCGCTGGGCGCCGGCTGCTGCAGCGTGTGCGAGCGGTGCGCCTACCTCGACCGGGAACCGTGCCGGCACCCGCTCCTGGCCGCCTCCTCGGTCGAGGCCTACGGGATGAACGTGATCGCCCTGCAGAAGCGCGCCGGACTCCCCTACTACTTCGGCAAGACCACCGTCTGTTTCGTGGGGTTGATCCTTTACGCCCCCGTTGGTTCCGGCGCTTCCGGCTCCGAGACGGGGAGCAGTTCGCGGTAGGCGAAGCGGCCCCCCTCGAGCCTCGTCCCCCCCGCCTGCACCGCAATCGGCCGGCGGAAGATGGGGCCGTCGAACACGAAGGTGTGGAATTCGCCGTTTTCCCCGCAGGGGTCCACGCCCGGGGGCAGCTGCTCGAGAAACGCGGCGTCATACTCCCTCCCGGCGAACTCGACGGGCAGGACGCTCGTGTCCACGCAAACGACGAGGGCCCGGAACCCCAGGTCGATGAAGCGCCGGGCCACCTCGAGGGGCGGGCGGCCCCAGAGCGGGAACAGGCACCGCATCCCCGCCTCGCGCATCCGTTCTTCCCGATACTGCCGCAACTCCTCCAGGAAGAGATCGCCGAAGGCGGCGGTCCGCACGCCCCGGCGCGCGTAGGGTTCGAGCGCCTGGCGCATCCGGCGCTCGTAGGCTTCGTTCGGGCAGTCGGGCGGGAGGAGGATCTCCTCGAGCGGGTGGCCGAGCGACGCGGCCTGGGCCCGGAGGAGCCGGCGCGGGACGCCGTGCATGGGAATCGCGTCCTCGCCCACCGTCGTCAGGAGCGCCGCTATCTCGACCGCGCCCGAGGCGCGGAGTTCATGAAGGGCCAGGGCGGAATCTTTTCCGCTGCTCCAGCAAAAGAGGATCGGTTCTTTCATGGCGTCTCCCCGGGGGCCGGACCGGCGGCCGCGCCGCATTCCGGAGGTCCCGTCTGGTTTTACCGCGCATGATCGCGCGGGATGGAAATGTGATATCATTTCGGCAATTCATTGGAAAGATCCAGAATGACCCGGATCCGGCATTTCCTGCGGGGGCACCCGGGGGGCGTCCGCGCCCCGCCCGGGAGGACCCTCGCCGGGAAGGTGCGGGCGCCGGTCGGAGGGCGGTCAGGCTAACGAAGATCCTATCCTGAGAGGGGACTATGGCGCGAGCGATCGAGGTGGAAAACCTGACCTTCCGCTACTACGTCAAGGAGGTGCTGCACGCGATCTCCTTCAGCGTGGGGGAGGGGGAGGTCGTGGGGATGCTGGGGCCGAACGGCGCCGGGAAGAGCACGACGATCAAGGTCCTGACCGGTCTCCTCTCCTCGGGGGAAGGGAGGGTGAGCGTCGGGGGCTGCCGGATGCCGGAGGAGAGCGTCGGGGCCAAGCGCCTCCTCGGTTACGTGCCCGAGTCGGCCCAGCTCTACGAAAGCCTGACGGCGCAGGAATACCTGGAACTGACCGGCCGGCTGCGTGAGATCGAAGAGCGGGCGCTGCAGGTCAAGATCACCACGCTGCTCGAGATCCTGGAGGTGGACAAGCCCCGGTTCCAGCGGCTTGCGACCTTCTCCAAGGGGATGCGCCAGAAGGTGCTGATCGCGGCCGCGCTCCTGCACAACCCCTCCATCCTGCTGCTGGACGAGCCGCTGACGGGGCTCGATGTCCGGTCTTCCCTCATCGTCAAGGACCTGATCCAGGCCCTGGCGCGGGAAGGGAAGACGGTGCTCTACAGCTCCCACGTGCTGGACGTCGTCGAAAGGGTCTGCCACCGCATCCTGATCATTCACGAGGGGAACCTGATCGCCGACGGCGCGCTCGATACCCTGAAGGACCGGACCCGGAGCAGTACCCTGGAGGAGGTCTTCCGCCAGCTGACCCATACGGAGAGTTCCGCCCCGGCGATCGGGCGCGCGCTGGAGGCGATGAAGCTATGACGAGCCTCCAGGGCCTGAGAAACCGGCTGCTCGAAAGCGGGGCCGGCCGCGGGTTGTGCCGCGCGCTGGGGGTCGACGCGGTCCAGTACCGCCTGCTCCTCGACCTGTTCGACACCCTCGCCAACCGCATGGAAGTCATGGGCATGGTCATGGGGCTCGACCGGATGGTCGGGTGGTACGCGGCCGCCTCGGTCCTGCTCAGCGTGACCGCCTTCATCGGCCCGAGCCTCTGGGCGTACCTGTCGGTCATGATCGGGTATACCCTGATGCTGATGTCCTATGTCCTCGTGATGGACGCGACCCAGACGGTGGTCAACCCGGACGAAGCCTCGGTCCTGGCGCACCTGCCGATCGGGGGCGCGACCTACGTGGGGGCCAAGCTGACCCACCTGGCCGCCGTCGTCGGGATGCTCGTGCCCGCCCTCAACCTGGTGCCCGCGCTTGCCGGGCTGGCCGTCGCGGGGAGCCGCTGGTACTACCCCCTGACCCACATGCTGGCGGCCTACGCGGCCGGGTGTTTCGTCGCCTTTCTCGTCTGCGGCTTTTTCGGCTGGCTGTACCTGGTCGTCCCCCCCCGGAGGCTGAAGAGCACCGTCCTCGGGTTCCATGCCATGATCGTGCCCGCCTCGTACGCGCTCTACGCCGTTCTGTCCCTGGGTGATGACGCCGCGCGACGGGTGCTCCCCGGGGTCCTGCGCTCCTCCTGGATGCCCTGGAACTGGTTTGTCGCCATCGGGCTCACGGGACATGGGCGGACGACCGATTTCTCCCTGCCCCAGGCGGTCGTGGCCGTCGGGCTCTTCCTGGCCGCCGCGGGTTTCGGCTGGCGCGCCTTTAGGAGGGATTACCTGATCCGGGCGTCGGTGCTCATGGAAGGGAGCGCGGGCGTCTCCGGGGGGGCGCGGCGGTCCTCCCCGCTCCAGCCGCTGGTGCGCGCTCTCACCGGAGCGCCATCGGGATTCGCGGCGTTCGCATTTTTGGGCACCATGATGCGGCGCGACTGGAACATCCGCCGGCAGGCGCTCCCCGTCATGATCATGTGTGTCCTCTATCCGCTCATCCTGGCGTTCACCAGCCTCCGGCGCCCGATCGTCGTTACGGGGGACTTTTCGCTGCAGGGCTTTTCCCCCATGCACACCCTGCCGCACCTGCTGGGAATCGCCATGATCCTCCTGGCCCCGGCGATCGCGTATGCGGCCGAGCCCCAGGGGAGCATGATGTTCGTTCCGCTCCCTTTCGCCCGGCTCGGCCCCTTCGTCCGCGGGATCGCGCTCGGGCTCTTTTTCCCCGTGGCCGCCATTCACCTCCTCCTGCTGGGGCCCTGCATCGGGTTCTGGGGAATCGGGTGGGGGCTGCTCTTCATCGGCTTCAGCCTCGCCGTCTGCGCGCTCTACCTCGGTTTCGCGCTGCTCCTGATCGAAGGTTTTCCCTTCACCCTGCCCGCGGATCCGTCTTCGGGAGCGGAATTTCCCATGGTCCTGCTTTTCGGGATGATTCCGATCGCCGGCTTCGCC
>CAZWXG010000078.1:4119-12139 GCA_964637825.1 uncultured Acidobacteriota bacterium | reverse complement strand
AGATAGGATTCGAGATGCTCCAGGGTGGGCCGGACCAGGGCGGGGTCGAAGTGGGTGCCCGCCTTGCGGAGGATCTCGTCCCGGGCGACCGGGAAGGCGGAGGCCCGGTGATAGGGGCGGTCGTACAGGATGGCGTCGACGGTGTCGACCATCGAAAAGATGCGGGCGCCGAGCGAGATCTCCTCCCCCTTGAGGCCGCGGGGGTAGCCCGTGCCGTCGTAGCACTCGTGGTGCGACAGGACGATGTCGGCCGCCCCGCGCAAGAAGCCGATCCTGCTGACGAATTCGAACCCGTATTCCGGGTGCCGCCGCATCGTGGCCCACTCCCCGGGGGTGAGGGCCGAGGGTTTCCAGAGGATGCTGTCCGGGATCCTCAGCTTGCCGATGTCGTGCAGGAGCGCCCCGTGCTCGATCTGCACGAGCTGCCCGTCGCGGATGCCCAGCTTGCGCGCGATCCCGACGGTCATGTCCGCGACCCTGCGCGAATGGCCGCTCGTCCCCTGGTCGCGCATGTCCAGGGCCTGCGCCAGGGTTTCGATCGTGGCCTCGTGGAGGGCGCCCAGGTTGGAGAGCGCCTCGTTGAGCGCCCGCGACCGCTCCTCGACCAGGGCCTCCAGGCGCTGACCGTAGGCGGTGTTTTCCAGCAGGAGGCGGCGGTGCTCCAGGGCCCGGATGACGGCGACATCCAGCTGTTCGGCGCCGATCGGCTTGAGGAGGAAATCGGCGGCCCCCCGCTTCATGAAATCGACGGCGAGGAGGGTGTCGTCCAGCCCGGTGAGCAGGATGACCTCCGTATGCGGACTCTCGGTCTTGATCAGGTCGAGGAGTTCGGAGCCGGAGACAAAGGGCATGTTGAGGTCTATAATGCACGCTTCGGGCCGGAAGGAGCGGACGGCGTCCATGGCCTGGCGGGGATCGGTCAGGCCCAGCGCGTCGTACCCGAGCCCCTCGAGCAGCAGCACGGTGAGCTTGGCCACCTGTGGATCGTCGTCGACAGTCAGTATCTTCGATGCCATGTCGAGGTCTCTGCGAGAAGGGCCGAGCACTTGTAGTAATCCAAACGGGGGGAATAGTCAATGGATTCCCGCCCGGAACGGCGGTCGGCCGAAATCGCCGCTTGCGCCGGCCGCGCGTTCTCGGATACATATTGGTGACGGATGCGGGGGCGGGCCCCCGGGACAGGATCACCCCATGATACTTGCGAGCGACGGATCTTTGGACCGCGTGTTTTCAAGGGAGGAACTGAGGGAGGCGCTCTTCGGCGCGCTCGACCGGCTGGGCCCCCGCAAGAGGGTGCTGGCCCTCCCCCCCGACTACACGCGCGTCCATTCCCAGGCGGGGATCCTGACCGAACTCCTCTACGAATACTACGGCCCGGCGCTCGTGGACGTGCTCCCCGCCGTCGGCACCCACCGGCCGATGACGCCCGGGGAGATCTCCCGCATGTTCGGCCGGACGCCCGCCCGGCTCTTCCGGGAACACGACTGGCGCCGCGGCGTGGACAGCCTCGGGACGGTGCCTGCCGATTTTGTCGCGGAGGTGTCGGGGGGGCGGGTGCGCTACGCCATCCCCACCGAGGTCAGCCGGCTCCTGGCCCGCGGGGGGCACGACCTCGTCGTCTCGCTCGGCCAGGTGGTCCCCCACGAGGTGGCAGGGATGGCGGGGTACAACAAGAACGTGTTCGTGGGCGCCGGGGGGGCCGAGGCGATCCACAAGACCCATTTCCTGGGCGCCGTGTTCGGCATGGAGCGGATCCTGGGCCGCGCCGACACCCCCGTGCGCCGGGTGTTCCATTACCAGTCCGAGCACTTCGCCCGCCACCTGCCGATCGTGTACGTACTGACCGTGGTGGGGGCCGACGGACAGGGGGCGCCGGGAGTGCGCGGGCTCTTCATCGGCGACGAGCCGGAGTGCCATCTCCGGGCGTCGGCGCTGGCGCTGGAGGTCAACGTCCGGATCCTCGACCGGCCGCTCCGGAAAGCGGTGGTCTATCTCGACCCCGCCGAATTCAAGAGCACCTGGCTCGGGAACAAGGCCATTTACCGGACCCGCATGGCGCTCGAGGACGGCGGGGAGCTGCTCGTGGTCGCCCCCGGGGTGGAGCGGTTCGGCGAGGACGACGGGATGGACCGCCTGATCCGGAGCTACGGGTACGCGGGAACGGAACGCATCCTGGGGGAGGTCTCCTCCGGCGGCGAACTCGGGCGGAATCTCGCCGCCGCCGCCCACCTCATCCACGGCTCCGCGGAGGGGCGGTTTTCGATCACCTACTGCCCCGGGGGGCTCCGGCGGGAGGAGATCGAGGGGGTGCATTTCCGTTACGGCAGCCTGGAATCCGCCCTCGGGCGCTACGATCCGGGCTCCCTCGCCGAGGGGTACAATACCCTGCCGGACGGGGAAGAGGTCTATTTCATCTCGAACCCCGGCCTCGGGCTGTGGGCGTCGAGGGAACGATTCGAACGGTCCCGGCCGTGACGACGGCGTTTTGTCTAACCGCATCGATCGGAGTTTTGCATGAAAGAGCTGGCGGATATCGGAATCATCGGCCTGGCGGTCATGGGGGAGAACCTCGCCCTGAACATGGAAAGCAGGGGCTTCACCGTCGCCGTCCATAACCGCACCGTGCCGGGGGTCGAAGAGGGGGTCGTCGCCCGGTTCCTCCGCGGGAGGGGGCGGGGGAAGAATTTCATGGGGGCGGAGACGCTGGAGGCCCTGGTCCGGTCGCTCGAACCGCCGCGCCGGATCATGATGATGGTGAAAGCGGGCGCGCCGGTGGATGAACTGATCGAGCGGCTCCTCCCTCTGCTCGACCGGGGAGACATCCTGATCGACGGGGGGAACTCCCATTTCCCGGACACCGCCCGGCGCACCGCCCGGCTCGAATCCGCGGGGATGCTCTATATCGGGACCGGGGTGTCGGGGGGGGAGGAGGGGGCCCTCTTCGGACCCTCCATCATGCCCGGGGGGTCCGAGGCCGCCTGGCCCCGGGTGCGGCCGGTCCTGCAGGCGATCGCCGCCCGGGTGGAGGACGGCACCCCCTGCTGCGAATGGGTGGGGCAGGGGGGCGCCGGCCACTTCGTGAAAATGGTCCACAACGGGATCGAGTACGGCGACATGCAGCTCATCTGCGAGGCGTACCATCTGATGCGCGATCTCGCCGGTATGGGCGCCGGGGAGATGGCGGAAGTGTTCCGCGCCTGGAACCGGGGGGATCTGGACAGTTACCTCGTCGGCATCACGGGCGACATCCTTGCCCGCAAGGACGACGACGGGGCGCCCCTGGTCGACAAGATCCTCGATACCGCGGGGCAGAAGGGGACCGGGAAATGGACCGGCGTGGCGTCGCTCGACCTGGGCGTCCCGCTGACGCTCATCAGCGAGGCGGTCTACGCCCGGTGCCTTTCGGCCCTGAAGGAGCTGCGGGTGGAGGCCTCGGGCCTCCTCCCGGCCCCGGAGCGGACCTTCTCCGGGGACCGGGGGG
Organism: uncultured Acidobacteriota bacterium; assembly: GCA_964637825.1. Classification (GTDB taxonomy): domain Bacteria; phylum Acidobacteriota; class UBA6911; order UBA6911; family UBA6911; genus UBA6911. The sequence goes on along the minus strand of CAZWXG010000078.1, from coordinate 8,658 downwards.
ATTTTTTGCGGGACCTGGAAGCCGCGCTCTACGCCGCCAAAATCGTCTCCTACACCCAGGGCTTCGGCCTGATGGCCGAGGCGGCGCGGGAGTACGGCTGGAAGCTCGACTACGGCGCCATCGCCCTGCTCTGGCGCGGCGGCTGCATCATCCGTTCGGCGTTTCTGGGGAAAATCCGGGACGCCTACGTGCAGAACCCCGCCCTCGCGAACCTGCTGCTCGACCCCTTCTTCCGCGAGCGGGTCGGCCGGGCGCAGGAGGGGTGGCGCCGCGTGGTCGCGGCCGCGGCCCTCTACGGAGTCCCGATCCCCGCCATGTCCTCGGCGCTGGCCTACTACGACGGGCTGCGCAGCGCGCGGTTGCCGGCCAACCTGCTGCAGGCCCAGCGGGATTATTTCGGGGCCCACCAGTACGAGCGCGTCGACCGGCCCCGCGGCCGGTTCCACCACACCAACTGGACCGGCCAGGGGGGCGACACGGCGTCGTCCGCCTACTCGGTCTGAGCCCATCCGGACGATGGAGACCATGGAAACGATCCAGACGACCATGAACAAAGACCTTCTTTCCGGCGGCGCCTTCGACCTGGTTTCGCTGGGGGCCCTGGTGCACCGCCTGGACCCGGGCATCGTCCCCTTCCACAAGGCCGCCGAGTGCCGGATCCACGTCAGCGGCGGGGAATACAACGTCGCGGCCAACCTCTCCGACTGCTTCGGGATGAAGACGGCCGTCGTCTCCGCCATGGTCGAGTACCCGATCGGCGCCCTGATCGCACACCGGGTGCGGGCCATGGGCGTGCGCCCCTTTTACAAAACCTTCCGGCACAACGGGGTCAACGGGCCGAACATGGCTACGGTCTACAGCGACCGGGGATTCGGGGTGCGGGCGCCGGTGGTGTTCTACAACCGGTCCAACGAGGCGGCGGCCCTGCTCGGGCCGGGCGATTTCGACTGGGGGGAGATCTTCGCCGGCGGTGTCCGCTGGTTCCACAGCGGGGGCATCTTCGCGTCCCTCTCCGAGTCCACCGGCCCCCTCATCGTCGAGGGGATGCGGGCGGCCAGGGAAGCGGGGGCGACCACCAGTTTCGACCTGAACTTCCGCGAGAAGCTGTGGGGCGTCTGGGGGGGGGAGCGCCGGGCGGCCGAGGTGATCGCCCGCATCGTGGAGCACGTGGATGTGCTGATCGGCAACGAGGAGGACCTGCAGAAGGGGTTGGGCATCCCCGGGCCGGAGGTTGCGGCGGCGTCAAAACTCGACCCGGCCGCGTTCCTCGGCATGATCGAGCACGTGCGCGGGAAGTTTCCCCGCGTCCGGGCGGTGGCGACCACCCTGCGCGAGGTCCGGTCGACCAGCCGCCACCGCTGGGGGGCGGTCGCCTGGGTCGACGGGAAGTCGTGCGTCGCGCCGACGTGCGACCTGGACGTCTATGACCGCGTCGGCGGCGGCGACGGCTTCGCCAGCGGCTTCATCTACGGAATGCTGGCCGGGGAGCCGGCCGAGGAAGCGGTGCGGCTCGGCTGGGCGCACGGGGCGCTGCTGACGACGTTTCCCGGCGATACCACCATGGCGACCCTCGATTCCGTGCGGGCGTTCGCCCGGGGCGGGTCCGCCCGCATCCAGCGGTAGCGGGCTCCGCCCGCTCTCCGGAAACCTTTCCGACGGGGGTGCTGATGAGAACGAGATGGGTTTTGCCCGCGCTGCTGTTTGTCCTTCTGCGGGTTCCCGGCTCCGGCCAGGAACCCCCCTTCCATTTCGCCCTGCTGGCCGACACGCAGATGGGGATGTACTCCTCGGACCGGGATTTCGTGCGCGAGACCGCCAACTACGAATTCGCGGCGGCGGCGGTCAACCGGCTCCGGCCCGCGTTCGTGGTCCTTCTGGGCGACCTGGTGAACAAGCCGGGGGATCCCGACCAGGTCCGCGAGTTCAAGCGGATCACCGCCGGGATCACCGTCCCCGTGCACCTCGTGGCCGGAAACCACGACATCGGCCAGGAGCCGACGCCCGAGTCGCTCGCGGCCTACCGGCGCGACTTCGGGAGGGACTATTACTCCTTCCGCGCCGGGCCGGTATACGGCATCGTGCTGAATTCGGGGCTGATCCACTCCCCGCAGAAGGCGGCGGACGAATCGGCGAAGCAGACCGCCTGGCTCCGGGAGGAACTGGCCGCGGCCCGGAAATCGGGGGCCCCGCACGTCATCGTCTTTCAGCACCACCCCTGGTTCGTCCGCGACCCCGGTGAGGCGGACGGCCACTCCAACATCCCCGTCGAACGCCGCCGACCGATGCTGGACCTCCTGGGGGAGTACGGCGTGCGGCTGGTCTTCGCCGGACACGCCCACCAGGATTCGGTCGGGCGCGCGGGCGAGCTGGAAATGACCGTCACCGGGCCGGTCTCGATGCCGTTCGGGGACGAAGGGAGCGGGATGCGGCTGGTCGAGGCGGGTCCGGAGGGGGTCCGGCACCGCTACTTCAATTTTTCCCGGATGCCCGACGCGCTCTCGCTCGAGCACCGCGCGCCGTTTTGATCGGAAGCTAAGGCCTCCGGACCTCCTCGTGGAAGAGCTCGAGGATCCTGCGGGTGACGGGGCCGGGCTTTCCGTCCCCGATCACCCTCCCGTCGATTTTCGTCACCGGCATGAGTTCGGCCCCGGTGCCGGTGAGGAAGCACTCCTCGGCGGTGTACAGGTCGTATTGGGTCAGCGACTCCTCCGCGCACGGGATGCCGGCCGCGGCCGCGAGATCCAGGACGACGGCGCGGGTGATCCCCTCGAGCGCCTGGTCCATGGCGGAGGGCGTTTTCAGCACGCCGCCGGACCAGAGGAAGATGTTGTCCCCGGTGCACTCGGCCACCTTGCCTTCCTGGTTGAGCATCACCGCTTCGAGGCACCCCGCCTGGTTGGCCTCGATCTTGGCCAGGAGGTTGTTGAGGTAATTGAGCGATTTGATCCGGACGTCGAAGGAGGCGGGGCCGATCCGGCGCAGGGAGGAGGTCATGAGCGCGATCCCCTCCGCATAGCATTTTTCGGGATAGAACCGGATCTCGTCCACGATGAGGATGACGGACGCCTTCGGGCAGAGGCGGGGGTTCATCCCGAGTTCCCCGACCCCCCGGGTCACCACGAGGCGGATGTAGGCGTCGGGGGCGCCGTTGGCCTCGACGGCCTCGGTGACGACGCGGTGGAGCTCCTCCGGGGCCAGGGGGATCTCGAGCAGGATCGCCCGTGCGCTCCTGTACAGCCGCTCCAGGTGCTCCCGGAGCCGGAAAACCCTGCCGCCGTAGGCCCGGATCCCCTCGAAGACCCCGTCCCCGTACAGCAGGCCGTGGTCGAAGACCGATATCCGGGCTTCCTCCCGGCTGCAGTACCCGCCGTCAATCCAGATTTTCATCGCCTTGCATCCTCCGCTGTTATAATAGGGGGCTCCGGGGAGGTGTCAACCGTAAGTTGATCTGGTTTGACTCGTCGCCCGAAAATACCTTATGATCAACCCTCCCCGGGGTGCGCCGGGGGCGGGAGGTCGATGCCGTATGCCTGAGAGGGACGAATAGACGATGGTCCGGTTCAACCAGCACTACCGAAAACTGCAATCCTCCTACCTGTTTTCCGATATCGCCCGGCGGATCGCGGAATACGAAAACCGGAACCCCGGGAAGAAGATCATCCGGCTCGGCATCGGGGACGTCACCCGGCCGCTCCCCCCCGCCTGTATCGCGGCCTTTCACCAGGCCATCGACGAAATGGGGTCCGAGGAGCATTTCCGCGGGTACGGCCCCGAGCAGGGGTACGATTTCCTGCGCGAGGCGATCGCCCGGAACGACTACCAGGCCCTCGGGGCCGAGGTTGCGGCCGACGAGATCTTCGTCAGCGACGGCGCCAAGTGCGACACGGGAAATTTCCAGGAACTGCTGCCGGCCGACGTGAGGGTCGCGGTCCCCGACCCGGTCTACCCCGTGTACGTCGACACCAACGTCATGGCCGGGCGTACCGGGCGGTTCGTCGACGGCCGCTACGAGGGGCTGGTCTACCTTCCCTCGACCCGGGAAAACAACTACGTGCCGGACCTGCCCGCCGAGCGCGTGGACGTCATCTACCTCTGCTTTCCGAACAACCCCACGGGCGCGACCGCCACGCGGAGCCAACTGGCGGAATGGGTGGCCTACGCGCACCGGCACAAGGCGCTGATCCTCTTCGACGCCGCCTACGAGGCCTTCATCCGCGACCCGGAGATCCCGCATTCCATATACGAGATCGAGGGGGCGCGCGAGGTCGCGGTGGAGTTCCGGAGTTTTTCCAAGACCGCGGGGTTCACCGGCACCCGCTGCGCCTTCACCGTGGTGCCCAAATCGCTCATGGCGACCGACGACTCCGGGCAGGCCCAGAGCCTGCACGCGCTGTGGAACCGCCGCCACACGACCAAGTCGAACGGCGTGGCCTACCCCGTCCAGCGCGCCGCCGCGGCCGTATACACCGCGGAGGGGAAGCGGCAGGTCCGCGCGCTGACCGATTACTATCTCCGCAACGCGGAACATATCCGGACGGT
>CAZWXG010000078.1:2632-4019 GCA_964637825.1 uncultured Acidobacteriota bacterium | reverse complement strand
TACGTGGTGCGCCTGGCCGTCAGCGGCCTCTGGTACCGGGCCGAGCATAACGCCATGGCCGCCAAGGTCCGCTTTTACTCCGACCAGTTCTACCAGTGGAGTTCGATGGTGACGTCGCTCCGAACGGTGGAGAAGGATTTCCGGAACCTGTTTTCCCTGGGGTCGAAGGAAGCGGTCCTGGAGCACGCCGATACCTCCTTCAAGGGTTCGCTCGAGATTCCGGAACTTATAGAAGAACTTCAGGAAACCATTGAAAGTGTCGATGAAATCAAGAATTATCTGCGCATCCAGAAAGACATCTTCGTCGCTACCCCCAGGGGCTACCCGGTAACGGGAAGGATCACCTCCCCCTACGGAAAACGGGAGGACCCCCTGACGGGCGGGAATGCGTTCCATTCCGGAATCGACATCTCTTCGGGGCCCGGGACCCCCATCCGGGCCACGGCCGACGGGGTGGTCAGCCACGCCGGGTGGACCCGGACGAGCGGCTACGTGGTGGTCCTGGAGCACGGCTGCGGTTTCTCCACGATCTTCGCGCACAACAAGAAGAACGCGGTGAAGGTCGGGCAGCAGGTGTCCAAGGGAGGCGTCATCGGCTACGTGGGCTCCACCGGTCGGGCCACCGGCCCGCATCTTCACTACGAAATCTGGAAGGATGGCAGGAACGTCAATCCGCAGCCTTACCTTGCGGTGAAGATGTGATGTTCAGCCGGGACAGGGAAAAGCTGAAGTCCTTCCTCGGAACCCAGTCGGAGCTCAAGGGGGAGCTCTCCTCGACCGGGATCCTTCGCCTCGACGGTGCCGTGAGCGGGAAGATCAGGGCCGACGAGGTCATCCTGACCGAAACGGCCGTGATCCAGGGGGAGATCACCGCGCGCAGGATCATCGTCGGCGGCAGGGTCGAAGGGGTGCTGATCGCGGAGGAACTCCTGGAAATCCGGCCCAAGGGCCGGGTCAGGGGGGAGATCGTCACCCGGCGTCTGGTCATGGCGGGGGGCGGAAAGTTCGACGGCCGGATCGAAATGCCCGCGGCCGTGCCCGAACGCCCCCCCGAAGAGGACAAGACCCCCGAGGCCAGGGCCTCCTGATGTCCGGGGGGGAGCGATGGAGCCGGCGGGGGCTCCTGCGCCGAAGCCTGATGTTGGGCCGCCGTCCGGCGGGGGAGATCCAACCCCCTCCCGAACCCCCTCCCGACGCCGGGTCGGCACCCGGGCCCGCTGCCGGACCGGAGTCGGCCGAGTCGGCCTCCCCGGAGGAGATCCGCCGCCGGATCGAAGCGGAGCCCGCCTGCCGGGAGTTGCTGCTCCGGCTGCTCGAGTTCTGCGCCGCCCCCCGGGCCGAATCGGAAATCTACTGCTGGATGCGCCCCTTCCCCGAAATGCGGACG
>CAZWXG010000078.1:0-2532 GCA_964637825.1 uncultured Acidobacteriota bacterium | reverse complement strand
GAGGCGAAGGCGCTCGTGGCGCGGATGACGCTCGAGGAGAAGATCGGGCAGATGACCCAGCCGGAGCAGGGGCCCGTGATGGCCAGCCCGGGCGACATGCAGAAATATTTCATCGGTTCCGTGCTCAGCGGGGGGGACTCCGATCCCGTGGAGGGGAACACCCTCGAGGCCTGGACCGACCTGTACGACCGGGTGCAGGCGGAGGCGATGAAGACGCGGCTCGGGATCCCGGTGCTGTACGGGGTGGACGCGGTGCACGGCCACAGCAACGTCCTGGGCGCCGTCATGTTTCCCCATAACATCGCCCTGGGATGCACGCGCGACCCCGGGCTGGTCGAGAAAATCAACCGGATCACGGCCGAGGAGGTGCGCGCCACCGGGATCCAGTGGACCTTCAGCCCCTGCGTCACCGTTCCCCAGGACATCCGCTGGGGGCGCACCTATGAGGGTTTCTCCGAAGACCCCGAACTCGTGGCCACCCTCGGGGAGGCGGCGGTGCGCGGGCTGCAGGGGGACCTGCGCGACGCCCTGTCGGTCCTGGCCTGCGCCAAGCACTTCGTGGGGGACGGCGGCACCGCCGCTGGCACCACCCCCCGCCCGGGCGCGCCGGCGGGGAAGGACGCCCGCCTCTGGCTCGACCAGGGGGATGTGCAGGTGGACGAGGCGACGCTGCGCCGGATCCACCTCCCGGGCTATGTCGCGGCCATCCGGGCCGGGGTCGGGAGCATCATGCCCTCCTACAGCAGCTGGAACGGCGTCAAGTGCTCCGGCAGCCACCGGCTGCTGACCGAGATCCTCAAACAGGAACTGGGATTCGAGGGCTTCCTGATTTCCGATTACAACGCCATCGCCCAGATCAAACCGGGCGACTACAAAACCTCGGTCGAGATCTCCATCAACGCCGGGATGGACATGGCGATGGAGCCGACCAACTACCGCACCTTCTTCGACACCCTCAGGGAACTGGTCGAGGAAGGGCGGGTGCCGATGGCGCGCATCGACGACGCGGTGACCCGCATCCTGCGGGTGAAGTTCGCCATGGGGCTGATGGACAAGGGCCGGTCGCAGCTGGCGGACCGCAAGCTGCACCAGGTCTTCGGATCCGACGCCCACCGCGCGGTGGCGCGCGAGGCGGTGCGCAAGTCGCTGGTCCTGCTCAAAAATGAAAACCGGGCGCTGCCGATCCCGAAGCAGGTGGCCCGCATCCACGTGGCCGGCAAGAGCGCGGACGACATCGGCAACCAGTGCGGCGGCTGGACCATCCGCTGGCAGGGGCAGGGCGGGGGTGTCACCCCGGGAGGGACCACCGTGCTCGCGGCGATCCGATCGGCCGTTTCCCCGGAGACGCTGGTGACCTTTTCCCCGGACGGCGCCGGGGCCGAAGGGGCCTCAGTCGCCGTCGCCGTGATCGGGGAAAAGCCGTACGCCGAAGGGGTGGGGGACCGCGACGACCTGGGGCTCGACCCGGAGGACCGGGCGACGGTGGCCAACCTCGAGAAGGCGGGGATCCCGGTGGTGACCCTGGTGATCTCGGGCCGGCCCATGGTCCTCGGCGACGTGGCGGACCGGTCGGACGCGCTCCTGGCCGCCTTCCTCCCGGGGACGGAGGGGAAGGGGATCACGGACGTCCTGTTCGGGGACCACAAGCCGACGGGGAAGTTGTCCTTCACCTGGCCGCGCGCGAACGGGCAGCTCCCGCTCAACATCCACACGCCCAAGGACCGGTACGACCCGCTCTTCCCCTACGGCTACGGTTTGACGTGGTAATCCGCATGATTCGGAATCCGCCCTGGGGCGGCGACGCCGGGTGTGCCATCCTTAGAGGCTTATGGAACTGAACTACACTCTCGGCGTTGCGACCGCCGTCTTCTGCGGGGTCTGCATGCAGTCGGGCATCCTGCTGCAGAAAAAGGCCGTCAACGACATGGCGCCCGAAGACAGGGCGCAACGGTTCCTGAAGACGCTGCTCCGGGACCGGCGCTGGCTCGCCGGGCTGGGGCTCGAATACGGCGTCGGCACCTGCGCCTTCATGATCGCGCAGGCGCTGATCGGGCCGGCGCTGGTCCCGGGGCTGATGGCCGCGGGACTGGTCGTGCTGGCCGTCGGTTCGGTGCGCCTCATCGGGGAGGCGCTCGACTTTTCCGAGGTCGCCGGGATCGCCCTGCTGATAGCCGGCATCGTCCTGCTCGGCCTGAGCGAGCTCGAAATCAGCGTCGACGTCGTCCGGGAGCGCCTCGGCGACCCCGGCACGGCCGCGCGCGTCGCCATCCTCACCGTGAGCCTCTTCGCGCTCTGGGCCGCCACCCACCTGCAGGCGCTGCGCCTGGCGCGGCGCAAGGGGATCGTCATGGCCTTTTCGAACGGGTTCCCCTTCGCGATCTCGAATTTCTGGATCAGCCCGCTCCTGGCCGTCGGCGCCGTCGTCCTGGCCGGGGACGGGTCATGGAGCCAGACGGGGCTGTTCGCGCTGGCGAGCGTCATCCTCGTGGGCTGCAACGTCCTCGGCATCCGGCAGACCAACGAGGCCTTCAA
>CAZWXG010000077.1:2591-12222 GCA_964637825.1 uncultured Acidobacteriota bacterium | reverse complement strand
GACCGGGGTCATGGTGCGCCCGAACACCGCGCCGAAGCGGGGCAGGTACCGGGCAGCCACCTCCTCCATGTCCAGCGGACGGCCGAGGAGCGCGCAGAGGGAAGTGACGCTCCTTCCGCTGATCCCGCACGGGACGATCAGGTCGTAATAGGTGAGGTCGGTGTTGACGTTCAGGGCGAAGCCGTGACGCGTCACCCACCGGCTGATGTGGACACCCATGGCCGCGACCTTCCCGCCGGGGGTCCAGACCCCCGTGTAGCCCTCCTCCCGCCCCGCGGCCACCCCGTAGGTGGCGACCAGGTCGATGAGCGATTGCTCCAGGTTGCGCATGTACCCCCGCACGTCGCGCTCCCCGTTTCCCAGCATCAGGAGCGGGTAGCCGACCAGCTGCCCCGGGCCGTGGTAGGTGATGTCCCCGCCGCGGTCGATGTGGTGCAGTTCGATCCCCCTCCGCCCGAGCGACTCCTCGTCCACGAGCAGGTGCTCCCGGCGGCCGCTTCGGCCCAGGGTGATCGTGGGGGGGTGCTCCACGAGCAGGAGCACGTCGGGACCCTCGCCCCGTTTCTTGAGCCCGCAGATCCGCATCTGCAGCCCCAGGGCCTCGGAAAACGGCAATCGCCCCAGCCAGACGGCCAGGCATTCGACCGGAAGCATAGGCCGCTCAGATATGGATGGCCGCCCCGGCATACAGCGCACGGGCCGCCTCCATCAGTCCCTCGGAAAGGGTGGGGTGCGGGTGGATCAGGGCGGAAACGTCGGCCGCCCTCCCCTCCAGGCCGATGACGGCGGTCCCCTCCGATACCAGTTCGGTGACGTGCGGGCCGATCATGTGCACCCCGAGGATCCGCCCGTGCCCTTTCTCACTGACGATCTTGACGAAGCCGGCGTTCTCGCCCAGGATCGTCGCCTTGCTCACGGCGGCGAACGGGAAGCGGCCCACGACCACGTCGAACCCCCGATCCGCCGCTTCCGGTTCGGTGAGCCCCACGCTGGCCACCTCGGGGTGGCAGAAGGTGCAGGCGGGGACCAGATCGTAGTTGACGGGGGTCGCCCGGCCGCGGGCGATGGCCTCCACGGCCGCCATCCCTTCGTGCGACGCCAGATGGGCCAGCGCCGGCGTCGGCACGACGTCGCCGATCGCGTAAATCCCCCCGACATTGGTCCGCATGTCGCCGTCGACCGGGATGAATCCTCTTTGGGTCGCCACGCCCGCCTGTTCGAGCCCCAGGTCCCTGGTCGACGGCGAGCGCCCCACGGCGACGAGCGCCTTGTCCGCCCCGATCTCCTCCCGCTTCCCTTCCGCATCGACGATCTCCGCCTGGACCCCCTCCTCCCGCGCCTCGAGCCGTTCGAGCCGGGCGCCGGTCAGGAAACGGATCCCCTGTTTGGCGAGGATCTTCTCGAGCTCCCCGGAGATCTCCGGGTCCTCGAGCGGAAGGATGCGCGGCAGCATTTCGACCACCGTGACCCGGGATCCGAATTGGGAGAAGATGGAGGCGAACTCGATGCCGATAGCGCCCGCCCCGACGACGAGGAGGGTCCCCGGCACCCGGTCCAGTTCGAGGATCTCCTTGTGGGAGAGGATATCCCGGCCGTCCGGCTCGAGGCCGGGAAGGGTCTTGTTTTCGCTCCCGGTGGCGATGACGATATGGCGGGCGCGGATTTCCCTCGCCCCCCCCTCGCCTTGCACCTCCACCACCCCCGGGGCGCCCAGCCTGCCGCGCCCCCGGATCGTCTCGACCCGGTTTTTTTTCAGCAGGAACTCGACCCCGGCGGAGAGTTTCTTGACCAGGCGCTCCTTGCGCGCCCGCGCCAGGGCGAGGTCGAACCGGAGATCGCCGCAGAGGAGGCCGAATTCCTTCCCCTGCTGGGCCTGCCGGTAGAGGCGGGCGGACTCGACCAGCGCCTTGGTGGGAACGCACCCCCAGTGCAGGCAGGTGCCGCCAAAACGGGAATAGGGCTCGACGAGGGCCACGCGCAGCCCCAGCTGGCTCCCCCTGATCGCGGCCACGTACCCTCCGGGTCCGCTTCCGAGGACGGCAAGGTCGAATGTGTCGGATGGATCGCTCAAGACTCCCCCTGTGGCGTCAAAGTGGGTGAAGGGTCCCGATCGGGACCGGGCTCCCATAAGCCATGGGATGGCAACGGTTTGATAGTACATTGGGCCGAAGGCCGCAGTCAATGCCCCGATCGCTTCTTGGGCCGGCGCACGGCGTGTGCTACCTTCTTGGGATGCGCGAGGATCTGTTCGGGAAAAGTGCGGCGTTGCGCGCCGGGGGACGGCGTTCGGTTCTGGCCATCGTGATCGCCCACCGGGGGGCGAGCCCGCGCAAGGACGCGGCCAAGATGCTCTGGGTCGAGGGCGGGGAACGCATCGGGAGCGTGGGGGGCGGGCTCGTGGAGGAGGAAGTCTGCCGGGAGGCCGCCCGCCTCATCGAGAGCGGGAAGTCGCGCCTGATGACGTTCGATCTATCCGGTATCGATCATGACGAGCGTGCGCTCGTGTGCGGAGGTTCGATGCAGATCTACCTGGAAGCCGTTCTCCCCGATCCCGCCCTCTTCATTTTCGGGGCGGGACACGTGGCGGGCGCCGTAGCGGCGGCCGCCGCCCCGCTCGGGTTCCGCATCACGGTACTGGACGACCGCGCGGAATACGCGCGCGCGGAGCGCTTTCCCGACGCGGAGGTCCGGCTCGTCCGGGAGTGGGAGGCGGATCTGGCCGCGCTCGCGGCGCCCGAGGCCTCCTATTTCTTCATCGCGACCCAGCGGCCGAAGACCGACCGCGTCTGTCTCCGTTTCGCCTCCGGGGCCTCGGCCCGCTATATCGGGATGCTGGGCAGCCTGGCGAAGACGGACATCCTCTTCGACGCCATGCGGCGGGAGGGGGTGGATCCGCGGGAACTCGAGCGGGTGTGCATCCCCGCGGGCTTCGACATCGATTCGGAAACGCCGGAGGAGATCGCCGCCAGCGTCGCCGCGGAGCTGGTGGCGGCCAGGAAGAACCTGGACGTGCGCCGGATGCGGGAAGCGGTGCGCGGGGTGAAAAACGCCGATCAGCGGAGCAGCTGATCCATGCGGTAGATCATCCCTTCCCGGGTGTAGGCCGACAGCTCCACCACCCCGGTGTCCATCCGGATGGCGTCCTCCGGGCACGCCTCCACGCAGAACCCGCAGAAAACGCACACCCCCAGGTCGATGTCGAACTCGAGAGGCACCTTTTCGACGTTGGGGTCGGGGTGTTCCCCCGCCCTGATATGGATGCAGTGGGCCGGGCAGATGGTTTCGCACATCATGCAGGCCACGCACCGGGGCGATCCGTCCGAGCGCCGCAGGAGCCGGTGGCGCGTGCGCAGCCTGCGGGGAAAGGGGCGCCGCTCCTCGGGGTATTCGATGGTGACCGTATTCCCCTTGCCCGCCCTGATCCCGATGCCGCGGGCGACGTGGCGGGGGAAATTGACCAGGAAGTGCCGGGCGGTCAGCGCCAGCCCGCGCGCCGCCTCCCCCAGGTACATCCTCTCCCAGATGCCGAGCGGTTTCTGCCGATCCATCTCCCCCCCGCTGGCGGCCGGCCTCAGGCTTCCCGGGCCCCGCCCCTGTTCTGCTCCAGCGCCTGCCGGACGGCATCCGCGTGGGATTCCTCCTGCCCGGCGAAGGCCAGCATGATCTGCTTTCCCTGGGTGTCGCCGAACTGCTCCGCGAAGGCGCGGAAGAATTCGGCCGAAGCGCGGCCCAGCGCCTGCGCCAGGCCGAGCGAGGCCCGGGCGTCCATCCGGAACTCCCCGTCCCGTTCGTAGCCCGCGAGGTCGGGGAGGAGCGATTCGAGGCGCCGGGGCTCCAGGTGCAGGAACACCGGGGCGCTTTCCAGCTCCTTCTCCTGGCGGATGATCTCATCGAGCCTGCCGCCGAGCCCGGCGATCTGGCGCTCCTCCTCCTCCACCATGCGGGCCCACACCCCCTTCCCTTCCGGGTCCTGGTTCCGCCTCTCGGCCGACCGGTAGAACTCGAGGAAGTGCGTGGCCACCTCGAGCGCCATCCTGACGGCGTCGCGGGCGAAGATCCTGTCGGTGTCGTGCTTGGGCCCCTCCGCGGGGGTACGCTGCTCGCGGCAGTCCTCGCACAGGCCGTAGGTCTGGAACCGGTGGTCGACCGGCTGGAAATTGTACTTTCGGAGGATCTCCCCCTGGATCCGCTCGAGTTCGGGGCAGACGAACTCGATGGCGCGGTGGCACTCGGTGCAGATGATATGGTGGTGGAGCGGGTGGCGGTAGTGGTGTTCGAACCGGGTCAGACCGTCGCCCAGCGTCACCTCCCGGGCGATGCCGCAGGCGGTGAGCGATTTGAGGGTGCGAAAAACGGTGACCACCCCGACCTTGCGGTCCCGCTTCTTGACCAGGGCGTAGATATCCTCGACGCTCAGGTGCCCCTCGGTGTTGAGGAAGGTCTCCAGGATCAGGTCTTTCTGGTAGGTCTTTTTCAGTCCATTCTGGCGCAGGTAGGAATAAAAGAGCTCGGTCTCTTCCTTGAGTTTTCGCACGGACATCTGGGTCGGTCCTCCTGGTTACGGCTATCCATCATAGCACGAACTTTGCAAATGATCTTCAACAAAGAGTTAAAAGCCGTGTCTGCAATTTATACCGGCGCCATGCTGTCGGGCGGGAGCCGTCGGGCCAGGAAGGTGTAGCTGATGCGGTGCCGCTCGTCCCGCTCGACGGCGAAGCCGTGGGACCCGAGCAGGCGACCGAGTTCCGGTTCGTCGAAGAAGCCGAAGCGGATGAAGCGCTCCAGGATGTAGGCCACTCCCGCCGACCGCCCGGGCCGGATCGTCGTCTGCGCCGTGAATCCGCCTCCCGGCCCGATCACGCGCGCGATCTCGGCGAGGGCCTTTTCCGGCCGGTCGAACAGGTGCAGGGCGCCGCAGCAGTTCACGCGGGGGAAAACGGCGTCCGAGAAGGGGAGAGCGAAGGCCGAGGCGCGGATCAGCTGGATGTTGCGGATCCCCTCGGCCCTGATCCGCCGGGCGGCCTGCCGGAGCATCGGCAGCGAGAGATCGAGCCCGACGACGAACCCTTTCGACCGGCGCGCCAGGGGGCGCGTGAAGACCCCCGGCCCGCAGGCCAGGTCGAGCGCCGGCCCCTCCTCCCCCCCTTTGCCGAACTCGAGCACGGTCTCCATTTCCCGGGCGAACGAGCGGGAGCTGGCCAGGTAATAGCCCAGCTGCCGCCAGGAATTTTCATAGATCGAAACGATGGCCGGGGCCTGCATGAGCCGCTGGAACGGGGTGATCACCCCGCCGGGACCGTCACCGATCATGTCCAGGATCCCGTCCTTCGAGGCATAGGCGGCGCCGCAGGCGGGGCAGCAAAGTCCGTCGGGCGCGCGCTGGAGCCGGTCGGCGCCGCACCGCGGGCACCGCATGTGGGGGAGTATCAGGTCGAGCATGCGATTCACCTGGCCGTCTGCGTGAGGATTTCGGGGCCGTTGTCGGTAACGGCGATCGTGTGCTCGAAATGGGCGGAGGGGCGGCGGTCGCAGGTCACCACCGTCCAGCCGTCATCGAGGATTTCGACCTCCTCCCCCCCCTGGTTCACCATCGGCTCGACCGCCAGCACCAGCCCCGCCTTGAGCCGGATGCCCCGGCTGCCCGAGACGTAGTTCAGCACCATCGGGTCTTCGTGCAGGCTGCGGCCTATCCCGTGCCCCCCGAACTCCCTGACCAGGCTGAAGCCGGCCGACTCCGCGTGCGTCTGGATGGCGCGGCCGAGGTCGGAGAGGTGATTGCCCGGCAGCATCTCTGCGATGCCCCGGTAGAGGCACTGCTCCGTCACCTCGAGCAGCCGGGCGGTGTCCGCGGCGACGGGGGGGACCCCGACGGTGATGGCGCTGTCGCCGTAGTAGCCCCGGTAGAGCACGCCGAAGTCCATCGAGACGATATCCCCCTCCTTCACCACGTAATCACCGGGGATGCCGTGCACCACCTGGTGGTTGACCGAGGTGCAGAGGGAACCGGGGTACCCCCGGTATCCCTTGAAGGCGGCCACCGCCCCGTTCTTCGCGGTCGCCGCGGCCGCCGCCCGGTCGAGCTCGAGCGTGGTGACGCCCGCCCGGCATTTCTGCCCGACCTCGGCGAGCACCTCCGCGACGATGCGTCCGCAGTCGCGCATGATTTCGATTTCACGTTTCGATTTGAGCGTTATCATCAGTGCCGTTCCTGTGCGTGGAGGGGCGTCAGCGGTCCAGTTCCCCCGCGATCATGTTGATGGAACCGAAAGTGGCGACGATGTCCGCCACCATCCCCCCTTCCAGCATCTTGTGCAGACCGGCCATGGCGAAAAAGCAGGGGGGGCGGACCCGCACCCTGCAGGGCCGGTCCGTTCCGTCGCTGACGACGAAAAAGCCGAGCTCCCCGTTGGCCCCCTCCACCCCGAAGTAGGCCTCCCCGGCCGGGGGACGCACCCCGTGCCCGTCCATGACGAGCATGAAATGGTTCATCAGGCCCTCGATGTTGGCGTAGGTGTCGGCCTTGGCCGGAAGGGCCGCCCGCTTGTCGCGGGCGAGGATCCGTTCGTGACAGGGGCGCTCCGACCCGCCCAGGGTCGGCGGCACGGTGCACTCGACGCCGACGAGCCCCCCCGTGCGCCCCAGCTTCGCCCGGTCCACCAGGTCGAACGATTCGATGACGCCCCCGCGCGCGCCGGCCCGGACCGGGCCGGCGGGAAGATGGTCGAGGCACTGCCGGACGATGCGCATGCTCTGGCGCATTTCCTCCAGGCGCAGGAGGTAGCGGTCGTAGGTGTCCCCCCGCTCCCCCAGCGGCACCTCGAAGTCGACCCGGTCGTAGACGAAATAGGGGAAATCGCGGCGCACGTCGTAATCGACCCCCGACGCGCGCCCCACGGGACCGGTGATCGAGTAGCCCAGGGCGTCCTGCCGGGAGAGCACGCCCACGTCCCGCACCCGGTCGACGAAGATCCGGTTGCGCGTCAGGAGCCGGTCCACTTCCCCGATCTCCCGGGCGACGGCGTCCAGGATCCGCGGAAGGTCCTCCTCCAGCCCCTCGGGGAGGTCCGCCTTGACGCCGCCGATCCTGCCGTAGGACACCGTCAGGCGGGCGCCCGTAACCCTCTCCACGACCTCGTAGAGGTACTCGCGCGCCTTCATCAGGTAGAGAAAGGCGGTCATGGCGCCCAGTTCCATGGCCGAAGCGCCGAGGCAGGTGAGATGGTCGGTGATGCGCGAGATCTCGCTCATGAGGACGCGGATGTACTGGGCGCGCTCGGGCGCCTCGATCCCCATCAGCTTTTCGACGGCGGCGCAGTAGCCGAAATTGTTGATCAGCGGCGACACGTAGTTCAGGCGGTCGGTGTAGGGGATCGCCTGGGTCCAGCTGGAATCCTCGCACTTCTTTTCGAAGGCGCGGTGGAGATAGCCGATTTCGGCCTCCACCCGCGTGACCGTCTCCCCTTCCAGTTCGGTGATCAGGCGGATGACCCCGTGCATGGCCGGGTGGGACGGCCCGATGTTCAGCCGCATGCTGCGCGTTTCGCTGCCGTCGGAGGATGGGGACATGGGTTTACCTGAGGATGACGGGCCGCTGGCGGCCGATCTTGGTCTGAAGCTTCATGAGCCCTTCCAGGACCGCTTCGGGCCGGGGGGGGCAGCCCGGGATATAGACGTCGACGGGGAGGATGGTGTCGATCCCCTGGACGGTGGCGTAGTTGTCGTAGAACCCCCCCGTGCAGGTGCAGACGCCGAAGGCGACCACCCACTTGGGTTCGCACATCTGGTCGTATACGCGCCGCAGGACGGGGGCGATCTTGTGGCTGATGGTGCCGACCACCAGCAGCACGTCCGCCTGCCTCGGGGAAAAACGGGGCAGGCCCGCGCCGAACCGGTCCATGTCGTAGTGCCCGCTGGCGGCGGACATGTATTCCATCCCGCAGCAGGCGGTGACGAACGGGTAGACGAAAAGGGAATATTGCTGGGCCCAGGCCACCACGCGTTCGATTCCCGAGGCGACCAGCCCCGGTTCGGCGTCGTCCCGCGGGTTCATGCGCTCCTCCCGTCCCCGCGCCGCTCCTCCACCTCCACCTCGACGAACCCGAGCCGCCCCGCGAGCTCGGCCGGCCGCTTTCTCAGCCTGACACGGGCCCGGGATGCGGGGAAATCCCGGAGAATCCTCCGGGCGAGAGCGCAGGCGAGGGTTTCCACCAGCCGGTATTCCCGCTCCGCCGCCGTCTCCTCGACGCAGTCCAGGATCCGGCAGTAGTCGATGGAGCGCTCGAGGTCGTCCGTATCGGCCGCGGCGCGGAGGCTGCCGTACAGGTCCAGGTCCACCCGGCATTCCTGCGCGGCGGCCCGTTCCTCACCGGTCACACCGATGCGTGCGAACACCCTCACGTCGGCCAGCGTCATCCGGTCCCGCTCTTCCAACAAGGTGTCCCTCAACCCCTCGCGCCCCGGGCCTCGTACGTCCGGCCGGGGCCGCAGGTATCCATGGATTTCGGTCGGTCCGGGGCCGGCGCGGTGAATGTGATCATTGCCCGTCCTTCCGGGCCCGGCCGCGGCGCGCGCCGCGGATGAAACGCGCCACGGCCGAAGGGATCTCCCTCTTCTGCCCGGCGAAAAACGCCTCGACCGCCCCCGGCCGGCCGGCGGCGACGCGCGCCAGGGACCTGACCGCGGTGACGCGCACGACGCGGTTGGGGTCGTCCAGCCGCGCCGCCAGGCTGCCGATGAGATCGGCGGCGTCGAGGTCGAAACGGGATCCCAGGCTTCCCAGGATGTAGACCAGGTGCCAGCGCACGTAGGCCGAGTCGTCGTCGAGCGAGGGCGCGAGGCGGGCGAGCAGGCGCCGGAGACGCTCGGGATGCCGGTCGGCCAGAGGACCGAGCGCCGCCGCCGCCCGGTCCCGGACGGCCCGGTCCCGGTCCTCGAGCATCCCGGCGAGTTCCTCCAGCCGCCGAGGGTCGTCCAGCACCAGTTTCAGGACGTCGGACGCGCGCAGCCTGGACAGGGGGACCGGCTTCTTCTTCCGGCTGCGGCAGACGCGATGGCGGGTTCTGGATTCGGTCATAGTTGCTCTTCTCCCGCCGGGACATCCCGCGGATCGGGCCTCAGCGGCAGTATGCCCCGAGGCGAAAACCTTGTCAATCGTTCTGCCCGCCGTCCATCAGCACCGCGAGCCGGCTGCGGTAGCGCGTCCTCACCGAAATGAAATCCGGGTGTTCGATCCGGAGTTCGTCGGCGATCTGGCTGATTTCGTTATCCTCGACGGTGGAGATCGAACCGTCGGCGGCGGCCACCGCGTAGATGCAGTCCAGCAGGTGCATCTTCTGCTCGTGCGTGGCGATCTCGTTGAATTCGCGGGTCACGAGATAGTTTTCCGTCGCGCCGAACAGGATGTTCTGCGTCTTGGCCAGCTGGATGACGAACACGGCCTGGTCGGCCGGGAGCCCCCCCTGGCGCATCACGATCCCCTCCATCATCCCGGTTTCCTCCGGGCTGATCTCCAGGTCGGCCCTGGCCGCACGGCTGAGCAGATAGGCGAAGGCGGCCAGGAACTTGGCGCGCGCGGGCTCCATCCGGTCCAGGGCCCCGATGATCTTGCGGACGGTGTCCGTTTCCGTGGCGG
>CAZWXG010000077.1:1309-2491 GCA_964637825.1 uncultured Acidobacteriota bacterium | reverse complement strand
AGCGCGGCCAGGGGAGGACGCGTGAAGATCGGCATCACCTGCTACCCCACCTACGGCGGAAGCGGCATCGTCGCGACCGAGCTCGGCCAGGGCCTGGCCGACCGGGGTCACGACATCCATTTCATCAGCTATGCCCTTCCCCAGCGCCTCAACGCCGCGCGGGCCAATATCCAGTTTCACGAGGTGGAGGTGACCACCTACCCGCTGTTCGACCACGCCCCCTATGCCCTGGCGCTGGCCGCCAAGATGGCCGAGGTCGCCGCCTCCCACGACCTGGACCTGCTGCACTGCCACTACGCCATCCCCCACTCCGTCAGCGCCTACCTGGCCCGGGCCATGCTCCTCCCGCGCAGGCTGCGGACCGTGACCACCCTGCACGGGACCGATATCACCCTGGTCGGGGCGGACCGCTCCTACCTGCCGATCACCCGGTTTTCGATCGAGCAGTCGGACGGGGTGACGGCCGTCAGCGCCTACCTCGCCGATGCGACCCGCGGCATGATCGGGGCCGACCGGGAGATCGAGGTCATCCCCAATTTCGTGGACTGCGAGACGTACGCGCCCGGGTCGCACCCGGCGCTCGTGAGCCACTTCGCCCCCGGCGGGGAGAAGATCCTGATCCACGTGTCCAATTTCCGCCCCGTGAAGCGACCGGTGGAGGTCGTGGAGATTTTCGAGCAGGTCGCGCGGGAGATTCCCGCGACGTTGCTGATGGTCGGGGACGGGCCCGAACGGGGACGGGCCGAATGGGCGGCGCGCGAGGCGGGGCTGGAACGGAAGGTCCATTTCCTGGGGAAGCAGGACAGCATCGAGCAGTGGATCGGCACGTCCGACCTGTTGCTCCTCCCCAGCCTGACGGAGTCATTCGGGCTGGTCGCGCTCGAAGCGATGGCGTGCGGAGTCCCGGTGGTGGCCAGCCGGGTGGGCGGCCTCCCGGAGGTGGTGACGGACGGCGAGGAGGGTTTTCTGGTGGAGCCCGGGGATATCCCTGCAATGGCGCGCCGCGCCCTGGAAATCCTCACCCGGGAGGCGCTCGCCAGGCGGATGGCGCAAAACGGCCGCCGGAAGGCGCTCCGCAGCTTCTGCGCCTCGCGCATCATCCCGATGTACGAGGCGCACTACCGCAAGGTGCTCGAGTCGGCCTGAGCCGCTTCGGGCGGCGGCGCCTGAGGGCGGGCGGCG
>CAZWXG010000077.1:0-1209 GCA_964637825.1 uncultured Acidobacteriota bacterium | reverse complement strand
GCCTCGAGCTTGACCTCCTCGCCGCGGGTGGCCATCACGGTGGCGCCGCCGGCTCCCGCACCGGCCGCGGCCCCGATCGCCGCCCCCTTACCGCCGCCGGCGATGGCTCCGATCACGGCGCCGAGGCCCGCGCCGATCCCCACCTTCGTCGCGTCCTTCTTCGTGCTGGCCTTGGCTTCGAAGGTCCGGATCGCCGTCTGCAGGGCCACCTTGTCGTCGCCCGCCGACAGGTTCACCAGCTGCAGGGACATGGCGGCGCGCCCCTGGACCCGGCCCGAGCGCTCCACGTGCGACACCTTCCCGTCCAGCACGCTCCCCCGGGGGACGGCCACCTTCCCGTCGACGAGGATATCCTGGTCGAGGATGGCGCGAAAGCTGTCGCCGGAGAGGTTGATCGAGGAATCGAGCGGGTCCTGGAGCCTCACGTGGAGCGGGGTTCCCGCCGGGATCACGGCGTACCGGATCTCGGGCGCCCTGGGGGCCGGGGGCGCTTCCTGGACCCTCGCCTGCGGCACCGGCTCCGGCTCGGCCGGAACCGGTTCCTCCGGCGCGGGTGCCGGAGGCCTCGCTGCCGCCCTCCGCGGGGCGGGGGCGACCCTGGCGGGCTCGGGCGCCCTGGGCGCGGGCGCTGCCACCGGAGCCGGTTCGGGCGGCGGCGCCGGGACCGGGGCCGGTGCGACCACGGGCTCGGGCGCGGCCGGCGCCTCCTGCGCGCTTTCGTTCCTGTTCCTGCTGCACCCCGCCGCCGCAAGCAGCGCGAGCGCCAGAAATGTCATTTTCACGCTTCTCATGAATTCCTCCGCTGAAAAAAGAGTCCGCCGAACAATCCCCTGTGAAACCTTAGATGCCCCGCCGCTCCGGGAGTTTCAGATCCAGCCGTATCTTCCCTTCCGACGGCGGCCGGCTTATGGACGAAGGATACCACGCCCAGGAGGATTCCCGTATGCGCGACCCGGGAAAGGGCCCCGAAGGCCCGACCGGCCCGCCGCACCCCGCAAATTGCTTCATCCGTTCCGGAGATCTATAGTAGTATCTCGCCGAACCATTGCCGGAACCCTGTCGGTCCGACGGCCATACCGATTTCTTGCGGAGGAAAGCGAGGTGCTTCTGTGGAGCAGCAAGTGTTGAACAAGGGGTATGAAAACCGGATGGTGATCATTCTCTCCCTGGCATTCGGCTTTGTCATGTTCGACCGTTTAGCCATTGCCA
>CAZWXG010000076.1:6457-12786 GCA_964637825.1 uncultured Acidobacteriota bacterium | reverse complement strand
CCTCCCCGCGGAGATGGAGCGGCGCCTGGCCCGGCGCTACGAGGAGCTGTTCCGCCTCTTCCTCAAGCACCGGGACAAGATCGACCGCATCACCACCTGGGGGACGAGCGACGACGAATCGTGGAAGAACAACTTCCCGGTCCCGGGGAGGACGAACTACCCGCTCCTGTTCGACCGGAAGCAGCAGCCGAAGGCGGCTTATCGCGCCGTGGCCGCATTGAAACAACCCGGCTAGAACTGCCGGACCCGGTAGCCCTCCTTCTCGAGCAGCTTCACGATGCCGCGGTCGCCGATGAAATGGGCGGCTCCCACGACGACGAAGCAGCTCCGGCCGGAAGAGAGGTACCCCCTGATCTTCTCGGTCATGGTGACGTTGCGCTCGAAGAGGATCTTCTCCAGGATCGGGGCGACCCGCGGCTCCTCCCTGAGGCTCTCCCCGACGATGGCCTCGTCCATCCCTTCGGCGTCCCCCGCCTTCCACAGCCTCACGATCTCGCCGATCTGCTCCCCGGTCTTGTCCAGGTCCCGGATGGTGTACATCAGCAGGAGGCTGGCGTCGGGAAGGCCGAGCAGCATGTCCAGCTGCTCCTTGACCGTTTCCAGTTCGAGAATCGGCTTGGACTCCCCCGCCTTCCGGGCGAAGTAGAGGTCGATCCCCTGCTGGGGGTCGTACCCCTGCCGCGTGAATTCGAGCGACGAGAGGGTGAGCGTGAGCACCGCGGGCTTCATGCCGAGGAACGCCTCGATGGGGAGGCCGGCGCCGCGCGCGTACTCCTCGAGCATGGCGAACACCTCCGGGCTGAGATCGTCCCTGATGGTCCGCTTCCCCGTGTACATCCCCTCGGCCAGGATCTGCTCGGCGAGCCCGGCCTGGTCGATCTTGAGCGGGTTGATCTCGAGCACCAGGCTGGGCGAACGGGCGAAGGCGTCCTCGATCGCGGCGTCGAGCGGGTACATGCCGGCCTTCGCGTAATGGATCGACCCGAAGAGGTAGACCGTCGCCTGGTCCGATTTCACCTCCCAGAGGAAGTTCTTCGCCGCCGCGCTCCCGGCCAACGATGTCCCCAGCAGAACCAGCGCCAGGCAAAAGGCCGGCACCGCACCCCGGCGTCCCATGTGAGCTCCGGTCCTCGCCTCCATCGTACGCATACGCCCCCCGATCCGTCATAGGTTGTTCGAAACGTTCCGGCCAGCATACACCGAAACCGGGCGCGGACCCGATAAAATTGTGGTATACAGGAGACATGGCGAACGATCCGTCGCGCGTCTTCATTCATGGCCTGGAAAGCTCCAGCCGGGGAAACAAGGGAAGCTTTTTCCGCGCGCGCTACCCCGACATGATCGTCGAGGATTTCCCCGGCCCCTTCGAGCAAAGGATGGACAAGCTCGAGCGGCTGCTCGAGGGGCTCCACCCCCTGATCCTCGTCGGCTCGAGCTACGGCGGGCTGATGGCCGCCGTCTACGCCTGCCGGCACGAAGAGCGGGTCGCGCGCCTCGTCCTTCTGGCCCCCGCCCTCCACCTGGAGCCGCTCGAGCCCTGCCGGGACCGGACGCTCCACGTGCCCGTAACGATCTTCCACGGCAAGAGCGACGACGTGGTCCCCCTCGATGCCATCCGCCCGATCGCCCGCCGCCTCTTCGCCGACCTCCAGCTGCACGTCGTCGACGACGACCACCCCCTGACAGCCACCTTCGCCACCTGCGACTGGGACACTTTATTGGGGACGTCCCACTAGTTTCCCATTTTATAGAGCTGGAGAACCACATCCTCGCCCAGCCCCCGGGGGGCCGCGGCCGGGGCGTATCCCCGCTCCCGCAACCGCGAGGCCGGCGATTGCCCTTCCCCGCGGTAGACGACGTAGAACGCCTCCTCCGTGACCCCCTCCCAGCCGGACACGGCCGGGATCCCGGGGAGGTGCGACGCCCCGATATAGGCGGGGGTCGCCCCGACATCCCCCACGTAGCGGCAGGAGGGGGCGTAATAGAGGCAGGGCATGATGTCAAAGCCGTGGGCCGCATACACGGGGCGGGACAGGCGGGAGAGCGCCTCGTAGCGCGGGCGCCCGTCGGCGCGGATCAACCCTTCGACGGACAGGAGCGAAAAAACGAGGCAGGCGAGCATCAGGGGACGGAAAAACGCCCGGTGGCGGCGGGCCACACGGGCGGAGCCCGAATAGGCGAGGATGACCGTCAGGGGGACCAGCAGGGAAAGGTAGCGGGTGTGGAGGATGGGGGCCGCCAGGGCGGAAAGGGGGTAATACAGGGCCGCGGCGACGGCATAGATCGCCCCGTAGAGGCGCGTGCTCCCGCCGGTCTTCCGGGCCTCGACCAGGGCCAGGAGGAGCAGGCCGGCGAACAGTGCCGCGCTCCCCGCCTGGACCCACTCGAAGCGAACCCCTCCCTCGCCGTGGATGAGCAAACCCCGGTACTGCAGCAACGACCGAAGCGGGTGAAAAACCAGCCAGAAGTCCTCCCGCAAGCTCCGGACCTGGCCGGCCGTGACATGCAGCCAGGGCGCATAGGCGGCCAGGGTGCCGAGCGAGACCAGGCCCAGCCGGCCCAGTTGCCGCCGGTCGCGGCGGAGGAGCAGCCACCCGGCCAGGGCCAGCCCCTGGCCCGCGACCCATATCCAGCCCAGGTTATGGGTATAGACCAGGAGGATGTGGACCCCCGCGAGAGCGGCCCACCACCCTCCATGGCGCGACAGGGCCGCGCTCATGGCGAGGATGGAGGCCATGGCCAGCATCATGAGGAGCGCGTAGGAGCGCAACTCCACCGAGAAATGGAGAAAGACCGGGTGCAGCGCAAGGAGCGCGAACACCAGGTCGCGCTGCCGGGGGGAGAACCCGTCGTCCGGGACGAGGCGGCAATGGACCCGGAACAGGACGAGGGTCCCGAGCGAGAAAAGGAGCGGCAGCAGGCGCAGAGCCACGGCCCCCTCCCCGGCCACCTTGCGCCACCCGGCAAGCAGCAGGTAGAAGAGCGGCGGGGCAAAATCGGCGGCGGCGACGGCGATGACGTCCCCGAACGACCGGCGTGCGAGCAGGGCGGAGAACGCCTCGTCGCGCCACAGGGGCCTCCCGGCCGCGATGGCCAGCCCGAAAGCCGCGAACAGCGCCAGGACCGCATACAGGGCGGGGTCCCGGAAGAGACGCCTCCGCATCCGGCTAGACATCGATGATGTTCCACGACTTGGGGTAGTAGTCGCCGATCGGCACCTCCAGGTGCATGAAATAGCGGCCGGGAGCGTACACCCGCTGCCCCGCTCTTCTCCCGAGCCACGCCCCCCACCAGCTGAAGGTGCTGTTGCCCGTGATGTGGTGCCGGCAGCGTCCCATGAGCCTCAGGTCCTCGTAGTTCCTTTCGTCGCCGTTGCCGTCGACATAGGTGGCATCGCGGCCCGGGCGCACGTTCTCCCTGGCCCATTCCGGGTCGTCCGAGAAGACGAAGAAGCGGGGGTTCGGCACGGCCCGCACCAGGTCGTCGATCGCCCGGGCGTAGTAGTCGGGCGGCAGGACGCCGTGCTGCGCCGCGGCCTGGTTGGCGTTGTCCCCGTGCCGGACATGAACGCAGACCGATTCCGATGAATCGATCCGCTCCAGCATCCCCCGGTTGTAGTCGTCGGGAGGATCCCGGACGACCAGTTCCTCGCGCAGGATCACCTCTATGGGCGCAAAGAACCGCTCCAGCTGCCAGTAGCCGTCCAGGTAGCACACTCTCCGGGGCCTCCGCGCCAGGACGCGGGGGTAAAACATGTGCGCCTGCCGGAAAGTCCTGTAGCTGTAGGTATGATCGAGGACAAACCCCAGGCCTCCCGCGCGGCGCAGGACCCGGGAGAGGAGGTCCTGCCGGTAATAGCGCCGGAAGGGCCCCGTCTCTTCCGGCCCGGCGATCCCGGCCCGGATATGGAAATGCTGCAGGCAATAGACCCGGATCCCCTGCCGCGGGTCGGGACCGGCCGCCCGGTATTCGCTGGTGTCCAGCAGGAGCGGCCGGTCGTGGATGAGGGAGAGGCGGCGCCCCAGCGCGTACTGGAACAACTGGTTGCCCAACCCGCCGCGCAGGCGCACGACGATCAGGCCCTGCCCCCCCCTTCGACCTGCTGCCGTATCCATGGGTACAAACTCCTGAGGCCGTCGATCAGGGGGGCCGACGGGGCCCAGCCCAGTTTCGTCCTGATGAGGGTGTTGTCGGAATTCCTGCCGCGCACCCCGAGAGGGCCCTCGATATGGCGGAGAGACAACCGCTTGCCCGATATGCCGATCACCATTTCCGCCAGCGCGTCGATGGTCACCATCTCCTCGGAACCGATGTTGACCGGCCCGGAAAGGTCGGAATCCACGAGCCTCCGCACCCCTTCCAGGCATTCGTCGACATACAGGAACGACCGCGTCTGGCGGCCGTCCCCCCAGATTTCGATTGCGCCGCCATCCTCGGCCTCGGCCACCTTGCGGCAGATGGCCGCGGGCGCCTTTTCCCGGCCGCCGGTCCAGGCCCCCTCGGGCCCGAAGATGTTGTGGAAGCGGGCGATCCTGACGTGCAGGCCGTAATTGCGCCGGAAGGCGAGATAGAGCCGCTCGCTGAAGAGCTTTTCCCATCCGTACTCGCTGTCGGGATCGGCGGGATAGGCCGAGTCCTCGCTGCAGAGGGGGCTGGAGGGGTCCTGCTGGTTGTGCCCGGGGTAGACGCAGGCCGAGGAGGAATAGAACACCTTCCCGACCCCGGCGTTGCGGCAGCCATGGAGCACGTTCAGGTTGATGGCGGCCGAGTGGCTCATGATATCCGCGTCGTGCGCGCCGGAGAAAACATAGCCGGCGCCCCCCATGTCGGCCGCCAGCTGATAGACCTCGTCGTAGGGCCGGTCCAGGATTTCCCGGCACAGCGCCGGGTCGCGGAGATCGCCGATGACGAAATCATCGGCGGGGCTTCGGCGGAACTCCGGGTATTTCAGGTCCACTCCCCGGACCCGGCAGCCCTCATGCTTCAGCCTTCCGACCAGGTGGCCCCCGATGAACCCGCCCGCCCCGCAAACCAGCGCCGTCTTCATGATCCCGCCTTATAGCACAAAAATGGGAAACGTGTGGGACGTCCCCATTTTTTTTGCTACATTCACGCTCTATGGAAACGAGCGGGAAGGCACCTGGGCCGGCGGGGCAGAAAACGGAAGGCGCCGGGGAGGTACCGGGGGCCGGCCGGCCGCGCTCCTTTTTCCTCTCCTCGCTCCCCTTTTTCATCCTGGCCCACGCCACCCACCACCTGCTCACGGCGCTGCCGCAACCGATGCAGCCCTTCATCCAGGACGAGTTCCGGCTGAGCAAGGCGCAGCTGGGAGGGGTGGCCGCGGCGTTTTCCCTCTCGAGCGGCGCCGCGCAGCTCCCCGCCGGTTGGCTGGCCGACCGCATCGGCCCCACCTGGCTCATCACCATCGGCGTGCTGGGAGTCGGCCTGGGCGGCCTGCTCGTCGGGCTGTCGCACACCTACCTGATGCTGCTTGCGGCCCTCGTCTTCATGGGCCTCGCAGCCGGCGGCTACCACCCGGCCTCCACCCCGCTGATCTCGCTCTCCGTCCCCCCCCACCAGCGCGGGCGGGCCCTGGGGCTGCACCTGATCGGCGGCAACTCGAGCTTCTTCCTCGCCCCCCTCATCGCCGGGGGGATCGCGGCGGCCTGGGGCTGGCGCGCCAGTTTCGTCACCCTGGCCGTCCCCACGGTGGTCCTGGGGCTGGTCTTCTTTCTCTACTTGAAAAAGCGCTACGGTCGGGCCCATGTCGAGGCGATGAAGCGGAGGCAGATGGAGGAACGGCCGCCCCAGCCGGGGTACCGGCGGCGGCTGGCCGCCTTCCTGACCATGATGGTCGTCGGCGGCGGGGCGGGAGCCACCGTCAACTCCTTCCTCCCCGTCTACATCAAGGAGGTGCTGGGCGCCTCCAACGAGGTCTCGGCGATGTCGCTGTCGATCCTCTTCTCATCGGGGATGTGGGCGGGTCCGCTGGGGGGATGGCTGGCCGACCGCATCGGCTGCACCCGGGTGGTCATCGTCACGGGGATCCTGGGGGGCCTGGTGATCTTCGCCCTCCGGGCGGTCTCCCTCGGCTGGGGGCTCTGGATCGTTCTCTGGGTGATGGGGGTGATCCAGGCGATGCGGTTCCCCGTTACCGAGATGTTCATCATGAACCAGTCCCCGGCCGCCCACCGCTCCACCCTGTACGGGGTCTACTATTCGACCATGCAGTACACCGGCGCCATCTTCGCCCCGATCATGGGGGCCCTCATCGACCGTTTCGGGTACCCGGCCATGTTCCACTTCGCCGCCTGGGCCGTCACCCTCGT
>CAZWXG010000076.1:0-6357 GCA_964637825.1 uncultured Acidobacteriota bacterium | reverse complement strand
GGGACGTCCCCATTTATTACCGGTCGTGGACGGAGAGGGCCTTCTTGCGCAGGCGGATCGTCTTCGGCGTGATCTCGACCAGCTCGTCGTCGTTGATGAACTCCAGCGCCTGTTCGAGCGAAAGGTCGCGGAAGGGGATCAGCCGGATCGCCTCGTCGGCGG
Organism: uncultured Acidobacteriota bacterium; assembly: GCA_964637825.1. GTDB lineage: Bacteria > Acidobacteriota > UBA6911 > UBA6911 > UBA6911 > UBA6911. The sequence goes on along the minus strand of CAZWXG010000076.1, from coordinate 6,195 downwards.
TGGACGCGCGCATGTTGGTCAGCTTCTTCTCCTTGGTCACGTTGACGTCCAGGTCGACCGTGCGGGCGTTCTCCCCGATGATCATCCCCTCGTACACCTCCGTCCCGGGGCGCACGAACAGCTCCCCACGCTCCTGCAGGTTGTACAGGGCGTAGCTGGTGGCCTTCCCCGCCCGGTCCGCCACCAGAGCCCCGTTGAGCCGGTTGGCGATCTCCCCCATCCAGGGGCCCCAGCGCAGGAACATCGAGTTGAGCAGGCCGGTCCCCTTGGTGTCGGTCAGGAAATCGGAGCGGAACCCGATCAGCCCGCGCGAGGGGACCTCGAAATCCATCCGCACCCGGCCGGCGCCGTGGTCCACGATCTTGGACAGCTTCCCCTTGCGCCGCCCGAGCGCCTCGGTGACCACGCCGATGAAATTTTCCGGGCAGTCGATGACCACCTGCTCGATCGGCTCCATCAGCACCCCGTCGACGGTGCGGGTGATCACCTGGGGCTTGGACACCTGCAGCTCGTATTCCTCGCGCCGCATCATCTCGATCAGGATGGCCAGCTGCAGTTCCCCCCGCCCGGAGACCTGGAAGCTGTCCACCACGTCCGTGTCCGCGACCCGGATGGCCACGTTCCCCAGCGTCTCCTTCTCCAGGCGCGCCCGGATATGGCGCGAGGTCACGAATTTCCCCTCCCGGCCCGACAGGGGGGAGGTGTTGGCGTGAAAGACCATGGAGATGGTCGGCTCGTCCACGTGGATCGGGGGGAGCGGGACGGGGTCCTCGGCGTCCGCGACCGTCTCCCCGATATAGATCCCCTCGATCCCGGCCAGGGCGATGATGTCCCCGGCGGAGGCGGACTCGACCGCCTGCTGCTTGAGCCCGTCGAAGGCAAAGAGCTTGGTAATCCGGGTCTTTTCGATCGCGCCGCTCAGCTTGCAGACCGAAACGGTGTCCCCGACCGCTATCTTCCCCGAAAAGATCCTGCCGATGGCGATGCGCCCCACGTAGTCGTTGTAATCGAGCGTCGTCACCAGGACCTGGAGGCGGCCTTCAAGGATCGCCTGCGGCGCGGGAATGGACTCGAGGATCTGCTCGAACAGGGGGCGCAGGTCCTCCGAGGGGTCTTCCAGGCTCCGCTTGGCGACACCGCGCTTGCTGACCGCGTACAGGATGGGAAAGGCGATCTGCTCCTCCCCGGCGTCGAGGTCGATGAAGAGGTCGTAGATTTCGTTGACCACCTCCTGGGGGCGGGCGTCGGACCGGTCGATCTTGTTGACGATGACGATCGCCGGGAGGTTCTGTTCGAGCGCCTTGCGGAGTACGAACCGCGTCTGCGGCAGCGGCCCTTCCGAGGCGTCCACAAGGAGCATCACCCCGTCCACCATCTTGAGTACACGTTCGACCTCCCCGCCGAAGTCGGAGTGCCCGGGGGTGTCCACGATGTTGATCTTGACCGACCCGTAGTGGATGGCCGTGTTCTTGGCCATGATCGTGATCCCGCGCTCCCGCTCCAGGTCCATGTTGTCCATGACCCTTTCGGTCAGCCGCTCGTTGTCGCGAAAGGTGCCGCTCTGCCGGAGCATGGCGTCCACCAGGGTGGTCTTCCCGTGATCGACGTGGGCGATGATGGCGATGTTCCGAATGTCTTCTCTTTTCATTCAATCCTCGTTTTTCCGCATGATGGAGTATGCAGGATAGTCCCCGGGGGCCCCAACTCCAAGAGCCGCGTGCATCCCCCTACCGCTTTTGGGCGCTTTTTGTACCGTGGCGCGGGCCGCCGCGGAATTGAAATTGCTTGGCAATCTCACCCTTTGCGGGCATCCGTTCCTATGCTACTTTTACAAGTTGAGGTAATGTCTGACAGAGGGTTGTGGAGCCAAGGACAACACCGGGATTCGGGTCGCGCGGCAGGCAGGATGGGCCATCCCCGCATCATTTCCTCCGACTATACCTGGAATATCCTCCCCAGCCAAGAACTGGAGTGAATACATGGACGCACGCGGGCAGGCACCGAACAACAATACCCCCCTGCTTTCAGAGATTTACAAGGAAAGCGGGGAGAAGATCCAGAACTGCTACCAGTGCCAGAAATGCTCGGCAGGATGCCCCCTCAACTTCGCCATGGATATCCTGCCCAACCAGCTGTTCCGGCACATACAGTACGGTCATGGGGACAAGGTCTTGTCTTCCAACACGATATGGCTATGCGCCTCCTGTCACACCTGCAGCACCCGCTGCCCCAACCAGATCGACATCGCCAAGGTGATGGACACCCTGCGCGCCATCGCGCACCGGACGCGCGCGGAGAGCGGGGACAAGAACATTTCCCTGTTTCACAGGTTCTTCCTGAGTCTTACGAAGTACACGGGCCGCACGTGGGAGCCGGGGTTTGCACTGTACGAACTGAAAAGCGGAGGCTTGGGCGGATTTATGGGATGGGGACTGAAGGCGTTTCTGAGGGGGAGGATGGGGCTTTTCCCGGGGTTCAAGGGGGGGGCGGCGTTCCGCAACCTCTTTAAAGAGGTGGGGAAAGGGGGGGCGCGATGAAGGAATTCTCCTACTTTCCCGGATGCTCGCTGCACGGTACCTCCAAGGAGTTCGACGAATCGGTCCGGGGCGTCACGGCCCAGCTCGGCATCAAGCTTCACGAACTGGACGACTGGACCTGCTGCGGCGCCACGAGCGCCCATTCCCTGGACGAACAGCTGGCGATCGAGATGCCGGCCCGGAACCTCGCCATCGCCGAGCGGAGCGACCGCGACCTGCTGGTCCCCTGCGCCAACTGCTACAGCCGCTTCAAGGGGGCGGAGTACGAGGTCAGGGAGCACGGCAGGAAGGTCAGCTTCCCCTATGAGGGGAAGGTGGCCATCCGGTTCGCCATGGACTACCTGTGCGACAAGCCGGTGGTCGAAGAGGTGAAGAAGAAGATGGTCCGGTCGCTGGCCGGGCTCAAGGCCGTCTGCTATTACGGGTGCCTCCCGGTGCGCCCCCCCCGCCTGACGGGGATCAGGAATTACGAAAACCCCACCCACATGGACGGGCTCGTGAAAGCGCTGGGGGCCGAGGCCCTGCAGTGGTCCTACAAGACCGACTGCTGCGGCGCCAGCCTGATGTTCACGCGCCTGGACATCTTCAAGAGACTGACCGGCAAGATCCTGACCGAGGCCGCCAAGACAGGGGCCGACTGCGTGGTCGCCGGCTGTTCCATGTGCCAGATGAACCTGGACACGCGCCAGGAGGACATCGAGAAGGACCTCGGCAGGAAGATCGGCATCCCCGTGCTCTATTACACCGAACTGATGGGGCTGGCCATGGGGCACCCGGACACCGGGAAGTGGCTGAAACGGCACTTCATCGATCCCGCCCCGATGCTGAAGGCCAAGGGGTTGATGCAGTAGGAACGATGGGAGCGGGCGGCCGCGGCGGCCCGACCGCTGCGGCCGCTCCCATGAAAAGATTGCGAGGGAAAGCATGGCGGAAAAAGTTGGAGCCGTAATGGTCGTAGGCGGAGGCATCGCCGGGATTCAATCCTCCCTGGACCTGGCGGAATCGGGATATTACGTCTACATGGTGGAAACGTCCCCCGCCATCGGCGGAACGATGGCGCAGCTCGACAAGACGTTTCCGACCAACGACTGCGCCATGTGCATCGTCTCGCCCAAGCTGGTCGAAGCGGGCTGCAACCTGAACATCAAGGTGCTGACCGCCACCGACGTGGAGGCCATTTCGGGCGAGCCGGGAAACTTCTCCGTCCGCATCCGCAAGCGCGCGCGCTTCGTCGACCTGCAGAAATGCACGGGTTGCGGCGACTGCGCCACCGTCTGCCCCATCTCCCGGCCCAACGAATTCAACGCCCTGATCGACACCCGCAAGGCCATCTACAAGAGGTACCCCCAGGCGATCCCGAACGCCTTCGCGATCGAAAAGCGGGGGGAGGCCCCCTGCCGCAACGCCTGCCCGATCGAGCAGCGCGCCATGGGCTACGTCGCCCTGATCCGGGAAAAGCGGTACGCCGACGCCTACCGCACGATCAAGGAGGACAACCCCTTCCCCTCGGTCTGCGGCCGCGTCTGCAACCACAAGTGCGAGGAGGCCTGCAGCCGCGGGGACAACGGCGGACACGAAGCGGTCAACATCATGCACCTGAAACGCTTCGTCACCGACTGGGCCTTCGCCCACCCCGAGGAGGTCGAGAAGGTGTACGCCGCCGGGGTCCAGGTCAAACCCGACACCAGCGGCCTGGGGAGGAAAGTGGCCGTCATCGGCGCCGGCCCCGCCGGCCTGACCGCCGCCGCCGACCTGGCCAACCGCAACTACACCGTCACCGTCTTCGAAGCGCTGCCGGCCGCCGGCGGCATGATGCGCGTGGGGATCCCCGAGTACCGCATGCCCTACGACCTGGTCCAGCGCGAAGTCGAGGAGATCACCGCCCGCGGGGTCGACCTCAGGCTCAACACCCGCGTCGACGACGCCTCCGCCCTGCTCGGGGACTACGAAGCCGTCTTCGTGGCCGTGGGGGCGCACGCCGGCGTCAAGCTCCCGATTCCGGGAAACGACCTGCCCGGCGTTCACATGGCCACCGACTTTCTGCGCGAGGTGAGCCTCAGCGAGCCCTCCCGGCGCCCCGATGTCGTCAAGGGGAAGCGAGTGCTGGTGCTCGGCGGCGGCAACGTCGCCATCGACGCCGCCATGTCCTCGGTCCGCCTGGGGGCCGACTGGGTCGGGATGTCGTGCCTCGAGAGCGAGGACCGGATGCCGGCCCACGACTGGGAAGTGCGCGACGCCCGGGACGAGGGGATCGAGGTCCTCGCCGGCCGGACGTTCAAGGAAATCACCGACGAGGCGGGGCGCGTCACCGGCGTCCGCACGGTCAATGTCGACTTCAGGGGATTCGTGGACGGCCGCCCCGATTTTGACGAGATCCCGGGGACCGAGACCGTCATCCCCTGCGACCTCGTCATCTTCGCCGTCGGCCAGAAGCCGGACCTGGCGCCGCTCGGGGACAAGATCGGGACCGTGCGCGGCCGCACGATCCAGGCCGACCCGGTCACCATGGCGACCAACGTGCCCGGCGTCTTCGCCGGCGGCGACGCCGTCACGGGGACCACCTTCGTCGTGGACGCCATCGACGCCGGCCACAAGGCCGCGCGCGCCATCCACGCCTTCCTCCAGGCGGAGCCCACCAAGGCCTGGCCCCCCGTCGTGGAAGTGGCCGAACGGCTCCCGGAAGCCAAGGTCAGCGACGAGGAGAAGGAGGAGCGGGTCGAGGAGCAGGCGCGGGCGAAACGCGAGGAACCCGTGAAACGCCCGGCGGCCGAACGGAAAGGCGATTTCCGCGAGGTGGAGGCGGCGCTCACCGAGGAGCAGGCGATCGAGGCCGCCAAACGCTGCCTGGAATGCGGCATCTGCTCCGAGTGCAACCAGTGCGCCTACGTCTGCCGCGCCGGCGCGATCAACCATGACGACCGCGACGAGGTGGAGGAACTGAAGGTCGGGGCCGTGGTCCTCACCCCGGGCTTCAAGGCCGTCGACGGCGACATCAGGCCCGAACTGGGCTACGGGCAGTACCCCAACGTCGTCACCAGCCTGGAATTCGAACGCATCCTCAGCGCCAGCGGCCCCTTTGCGGGCACGGTGCAGCGGATCTCCGACGGCAAACACCCGAAGAAGATCGCCTTCATCCAGTGCGTGGGGAGCCGCGACAGCTCCTGCGGCCACGATTACTGCTCCTCGGTCTGCTGCATGTACGCCACCAAGGAGGCCGTCATCGCCCGCGAGCACGACGGCAACATCGAACCCACGATCTTCTACATGGACATCCGGGCGTTCGGCAAGAACTTCGAGACCTACTACGAGCGCGCCCGGACCGAGTCGGGCGTCCGTTACGTCAAGTGCTCCGTCTCCAGGGTCCGGGAGGACTTCCACAGCAAGAACCTCATCATCACCTACATCGACGAGGCGGGAAAGGTCGTCGAGGAGGAATTCGAGATGGTGGTCCTCTCCGTCGGCCTGGAGCCGGCCGGGCACACGGTCGCGATGGCCCGGCGCCTCGGCGTGGAGGTGGACAAGTACGGGTTCGCGAAGACCGCGTCCTTCGAGCCCCACCGGACCTCGAAGGACGGCATCTACGTCTCGGGCGCCTACCAGGGACCGAAGGACATCCCGGAAACCGTGGCCCAGGCCAGCGGGGCGGCGGCCGACGCCA
>CAZWXG010000075.1:6418-13074 GCA_964637825.1 uncultured Acidobacteriota bacterium | reverse complement strand
GCCCGGGGGGGCGAGCCAGACTTTGCCGGAGCCGGCGACGAGGCGGCCGATCCGGGTGATGGGGGCGAGGCGGGGGGGCCAGAGTTTTTCGAGGCCGGGGGCTTTGGCTTTCGGCACGGCGAAGAGGAGTTCGAAGTCCTCCCCGCCGTCGAGGGCGAGCGCGAGGGGGTCGCACCCCCAGCGGCGCGCGGCGGGGAACAGGGGGAGAAGGTCGGGGTCGATTTCGGCGTCGACCCCGCTGGCGGCGCACATCCGGGGGAGGTCGGTCGAGACCCCGTCGCTCAGGTCCATCATGGCGCGCGCGAACCCGTGGGCGGCAAGATACGCCCCTTCTTCGCAGCGCGCTTCGGGGAGGTGGTGGGCCAGAAGCGCCTCCCGCTCGGCCGCGGTGCGCCCCCGGAGCCGGCCCGCGCAGAGCAGCGCGAGCCCCGCCGCGGAGCGGCCGAGCACCCCGGTGACGTAAAGGAGGTCCCCCGCCCGCCCCCCGGAGCGGCGGATGACCCTCCGCCCGACCGTTTCCCCGACGGCGGTGATGGAAATGACCACCCCGGCGTCGGAGCGGGAGAGGTCCCCGCCGACGAGCTTCGCGCCCCGGGCGCTCCCGGGATCGGTGAGGCCGCGGTGCAGCTCCCGCACCCAGCGGGGGGGGAGGCCGGGCGGGAGGGCGAGCGCGACGGTGAAAAAGCGCGGGCGGGCGCCCATGGCGGCGAGGTCGCTCACGTTGACGGCGATGGCCTTTTTCCCGATCTGGCGGGGGGTGGTCCAGTCGCGGCGGAAATCGACCCCTTCGAGGAGCATGTCGGTGGTCAGGACGGTGTGTTCGCGCGTAGCGCGCACCACGGCGGCGTCGTCCCCGATCCCCACGAGCACCCGGGGGCCGCCCGGGGTGCGGGCGCGGAGCCACCCGGTGATCCGGTCTTCGCTACTCGCCCCATTGGGTTTCGTCATGGGCTAGACCAGGGCGCGCGCGAGCACGTCCTTCACCCGGCGCACCGGGACGATGTCGATCTCGTCCCGGAGCCGTTTGGGAATGTCGCTGAGGTCTTTCAGGTTCGCCCGCGGGACGAGCACCGTCCCGACATGGGCCAGGTGCGCCGCCAGCACTTTTTCCCGCACCCCGCCGACGGCGAGAACGTCGCCGCGCAGGGTGATCTCCCCCGTCATCGCCACGCTCCGGCGCACCGGGCGCCCGGTGCAGACCGAGACCAGCGCGGCCGCGAGCGTCACCCCGGCCGAAGGCCCGTCCTTGGGGATCGCCCCCTCCGGGATGTGGATGTGGATGTCGTTCTCGGCGAAGAAGCGGTCCTCGATCCCGTACTCCGCGGCGTGGGCGCGCGCGTAGCTGAGCGCCGCGTGCGCCGATTCCTGCATCACCCCCCCCATCTGCCCGGTGAGCAGCAGCCCCCCCTTCCCTTTCATCGCCTGGGCTTCCACGTAGAGCACCGCCCCGCCGTGGGGGGTCCAGCCGAGCCCGGTGGCGATCCCGACGCTGTCCTTCGCGAGCCGCTCCTCGCCGCCGAACGGCGCCGGCCCCAGGAGGCGGCGCAGGGCGGCCGCGGTCACGACCACCGGTTTTTTGCGCCCGGTGGCGATGCGCATCGCCACCTTGCGGCAGAGGGAGGCGATTTCGCGCTCGAGGTTGCGCAACCCCGCCTCGCGCGTGTACCCGCGGATGATCTCCCGCAGCATGGCGTCGGAGAGGGTCAGGCTGCCGCGCGGGAGCCCGTTCTCCCGGATCTGGCGGGGGAGGAGGTGGCGCCGGGCGATCCGGACCTTTTCGTCCTCGATGTAGCCCGGGAGCGAGATGACCTCCATCCGGTCCCGGAAGGCGGGCTGGATGGTGTCGAGCATGTTGGCCGTGGTGATGAACAGGACGCTCGAGAGGTCGAAGGGGACGCCCAGGTAGTTGTCGCGGAAGGCGCCGTTCTGCTCCGGGTCGAGCACCTCGAGCAGCGCCGAGGAGGGGTCGCCGCGGAAATCGATCCCCAGCTTGTCCACCTCGTCCATCATGAACACCGGGTTTCGGGTCCGGCTGTTGTGGATCCCCTGGATGATGCGCCCCGGCATCGAGCCGATGTAGGTGCGCCGGTGCCCGCGGATCTCGGCCTCGTCCCGCACCCCCCCCAGGCTCATCCGGAAGAAGGAGCGGCCGAGCGCGCGCGCGATCGAGCGGCCGAGCGACGTCTTCCCCGTCCCCGGCGGGCCGACGAAGCAGAGGATCGGGCCCTTGCTGTCTTTTTTCAGCTTGCGCACCGCGAGGTGCTCGAGGATGCGCTCCTTGACCTTGTCGAGCCCGTAGTGGTCCTCGTCGAGGATCCTGCGCGCCTGGGCGAGGTTGAGGTTGTCGCGGCTCTGGACAGCCCAGGGGAGCCCCACCATCCAGTCGAGGTAGGTCCGGACCGTCGCCGCCTCGGCCATCTCCGGCATCATCCGCTCCAGGCGCCGCACCTGGCGGTCGAACTCCTCCCGCGCTTCGGGCGGCAGCTTCGCCTCGTCCGCGCGCGCCCGGTAGGCGCGCACCTCCTCGACCAGCTCGTTCCCCTCCCCGAGTTCGCTCTGGATCGCCTTGAGCTGGTGGCGCAGGTAGAACTCGCGCTGCCCCTTGTCGATCTCCCCCCGCGCCTGGGTTTCGATCTGCTGCTGCACCGTCAGCAGTTCCTCTTCCCGCGTGAGCATCTCGTGCACCCGGCGCAGGCGCCGGGAGGCGTCGAGGATCGCGAGCACCTCCTGGGCCTCTTCCGGCTTCAGCGAGAGGTTGCCGGCGACCAGGTCCGCCAGCCGCCCCGGGTCCTCGAGGTTGGCGGCGATGACGAGGACCTCCTGGGACACGTTCTTCCCCAGGGAGGCGACCTTTTCGAGCGAGGCGGCCACCTGGCGCCGGAGCGCCTCCAGGGGCACCCCGGTGAGCTGGCGCGTGTATTCCTCCAGGACCTCGACCCGCGCCTCCAGGTGGGGCAGCTCCTCCTGCCAGTCGCGCACCCGGGCGCGGGCGATCCCCTGGACCAGGATGCGGACTTTTTTGTCCGGCAGCTTCAGCATCCGGATCACCACCCCCACGGTCCCGACCTCGTAGAGGTCGCGCGCGACGGGGTCCTCGGCGCTCCCGTCGTGCTGCGTCACCAGCAGGAGCATCCGCTGGCGCGTCAGCGCCCGGTCGATCGCGTCGATGCTCTTGTCGTTGGAGACCAGGAGCGGGACGATGGTGTAGGGGAAGACCACGGCGTCCTGCACGGGGAGCACCGGCAGGACGTCGGGGATCTCACTCCGCTCCTCCGGCTTCATCCCGTCCAGGCTGAAAAATTCCCCCTCGTTCGCGTCCGGCATCCCCATCGGCCCTTCCCCCCTTCGGCACGTTCCCGTTTCGGCCGCTTCCGTCCCCGCTGACGCCTACTTGCCCTGCCCGGTCCCCAAAGGGATGACCACGGCGCCCGGGCGGTTGCGCCGCCGGGGCAGTTCGACGGTGAGGATCCCCCGGTCGAGCCAGGCGCGCGCCCGGCGGGGATTGACGATCCAGTCGATGTTGAGGCTCCGCTGGAACCTGCCGTATCTCCGCTCCAGGCACAGGTAGCGCTCAATCGCCCGGCGCGGGCGCCGCTCCCGCTTGACCCCTTCCACGCGGAGCACGTCCCCCTCGAAGGCGATCCGGAGGTCGGCGGGGTCCACCCCCGGCAGTTCGACCCGCACCGTGATCCGGCTCTCCGTCTGGCAGATGTCGGCGTAGGGGACCCAGACGCCCGAGGCGAGTTCGTCCCACACGTCGTGATGCCGCCGGATCAGGTCGGCCGATCTCATTTCCGCCAGCTCCTGGGCCGCGCGGCGCAGGTTTTTCATGCTACTTCTTCTCGAACAGTTCGTTGATTTCGGTCATGAACTCGCTCACGTCCTCGAACTCCAGGTAGACGGAGGCGAAGCGGAGGTAGGCCACCTTGTCGATGCGGCGCAGCTCGGAGAGCAGGAGCCGGCCGATGTGGACCGATTCCATCTCCCGCTCGGGGTTCTCCTGGACCGTCTGTTCCACCTTGTCGACGATCTTTTCCAGCTGGGTGAGGGTGACGGGCCGCTTCTCGCACGCCTTCAGCAGCCCGTTCAGGATCTTGTTCCGGTCGAACCGTTCCCGGCCGCCGTCCTTCTTCACCACCATGTAGGGGATCTCGTCGCTGCGCTCGTAGCTGGTGAAGCGCCGGCCGCAGTTGAGGCACTGGCGCCGGCGCCGGATCGAGTCCCCGTCGCGGCTCTCGCGCGAGTCCACGACCCGGTCCTTCAGAAAACCGCAGTATGGGCATTTCATGGTGCGGGCCTTATGGTCTGTCCGTTGACGACGATACAATGATCTCGCATTCGCGGCGCCGGGATGGCACAATCTCTCCAAAACATTGATCTCAAGAGAATTAATAGAAAATCCGGACAAACGTCAAGCATAAAGCGGGAGGGCCGCGCCGGGCCGCGCTCCCGCGCGGGCGTCCGGCGCCGTCATTTTTATTGAACCGGGCGGGGCCCGGCTTCGTTTGCATGGATTGAAAGCGGATGGCCGACAAGGAGTTCCCGTTGCTCTCAGGCGATTGCAGACTCGTGGAGCGCTGTCTCGAGGGGGACGACGACGCCTGGGAGGCGGTCGTCAACGCCTATGGCCGGCGGCTGTACAACCTGAGCTACCGGTACGTGAACCGCCGGGAGGAAGCGGAGGACCTGACGCAGGAGATCATGGTGCGCGTCTACCGGAACCTGGGGAGTTACCGGCCCGAGGCGGGGAGCTTCGAAAACTGGCTCCTGCGCGTCGGCCGCAACCTGATCATCGATCACTACCGGCGCAACCGCCGCTTCGCGGGGGCGGGCGGGACGGAGGAGCTGGAAGCGATGAACCTCAGCGACACCCGGTCCCCCTCCCCCCAGCAGGCGGCCGAACGGGCCGAGGACGCGCGTTTCGTGCGGGCGGGGCTCGAGTCGCTCTCCCCCGAACTGAGGGAGGCCGTCATCCTCAGGGACCTGGAAGGGATGGAATACCGGGAAATCGCCGGACTGCTCGGCGTTCCCGAAGGGACGGTCAAGAGCCGCATCAACCGCGGCCGGATCGAACTCGCGCGCCTGCTCCAGAAGCGGCGCGCCCCGGCGGAAGACCGGGTTTAGGCCGGATCGGGGCCGGGTCCGCAGGGCGGACCGGAGGGATGTCATGGATTGCACCCAGGCGGAAGAAAGGTTGAGCGAGTACCTCGAGTCCTCGCTCCCGGAAGGGGAGGCGGTGCTCCTCGAGGAGCACCTCCACGGGTGCGCCGCCTGCGCCGCGCTCCTCGGGGAGATGCGCTCCGTCGTCGCCGCCTGCCGCCTCTACCCGGTCCTCGAGCCGGACCCGGCGCTGCTCGAGCGCGTCCTCCTCGCCACCTCGGGCCGCCCGCGCACGCGCTCGCTGGGGGAGTGGGTCCGGGCGCTCTGCCGCCCCCTGCTCGTCCCCCGCCTGGCGGTGGGCTCCGGCCTGGCCGCCCTCTGCCTGGCCCTGGCCCTCAACCTCTGGATGCCGCGCCTGGCCGACTCCTGGTCCTCAGTGTCGGCGCTGGGGGTGCTCGGGGTCCTCGACCGGGGGGTGCAGAGCGTCTACAGCCAGAGCCTCCGGGTGAACGACCGGGCCGGCGAGTGGGTCGCGCAGTTCCGCTTCTTCAGGGACAACACCTTCCACCGGATCCGGTTCCTCAGGGAACGGCTGGACACGCCCGCGCAGAGCAGCCGGGAACCGGCCCGGCGGGAGCCGGCGGGGGAACCGGCCGGGGAGAACGGGGAGGGACGGCGGATGAGGCCGTTGGCATAGATCAGTCGGGGTTTTGGAACGGGAGGAATGGCTTATGAAATGCTCCTATCACGCGGACAGGGAACACCAGGAATTCTGCACGGCCTGCGGCAAGGGGCTGTGCGCCGAGTGCACCCACACGATCAAGCTCAAACCGTACTGCCAGGAGTGCCTGGAGGGGGCGGCCGACTGGATGGCCGCCCGCGGCCGCCCGGCCAAGGACGCGCCCCGGCGCGCGGCCTGGCTGGCGCTCATCCCGGGGATGGGGGCGGTCTACAACAGCGAGTACCTGAAGGCCGCCACCTACTTCGCCGTGTTCGCCGCCCTCCTCATGCTGGGGAGCCGGGTGCACGGGGTGTTCGGCTTCGGGGCCATGGTGTTCCTGGTCTTCACCATGTTCGATTCCTACCGCTCGGCCGAAGGGCGCGCGCTCCGGGTGGCCGGGCCCCCGGAGGCCCCCGGGGAGGACCGGGCGATTCTCGCCTGGGGCGTCGTGCTCGTGGTGCTGGGGCTGCTCTTTCTGCTGCAGAACCTCATCCCCTTCCATTTCCTGCACCGCCTCTGGCCGCTGCTCTTCATCGGCCTGGGCGGATACCTCGTCTACCGCGCGCTCGGGGAGAAGAAGCGCGCCCGCGCCCTGCCGCCGGCGGAGAGAGAGGAGCGCTGACATGTCCAACCGCATCGTGAGGGGGGGGCTCGCCGCCGGACTGGTCCTCGTCGCCCTCGGGACCCTCTTTCTGATCGAAAACCTCTACGCCTCTTTTTCGGTCTGGCGCCTCCTGGCGCGCGCCTGGCCGCTGATCCTGGTCGGCGTCGGACTCTGGCGCCTCTGGCTCCACTTCACCTGGCAGGCGGAACCGGACGCTCCCCCGGCCGAGGG
>CAZWXG010000075.1:0-6318 GCA_964637825.1 uncultured Acidobacteriota bacterium | reverse complement strand
CCCGCAACGCGGGTGCGCGCCGCCCGCCCCCCTTCCCTCCTCGGCGCCCTGCTCTGGACCGGCCTGGGCCTCCTCTTTCTCTGGCACAATCTCGGGGGGGGGCCCGACGTCTGGCGCCTGGCCTCCCGCTGGTGGCCGCTCCTGCTCATCCTGCTGGGGATCGGAAAAATCGTGGACTACCGCCGGCACCGCCGCGGGGTGGCCGTCGGCGCCGGGGAACTCGCCGGCATCCTGGCCCTGGTGCTCCTGGGGTCGGCCGTCACCCGGATCGAACGGAGCCCGATCCGGGAGATCGTGCGCGACGCGCGCTTCCAGATCGGCGCCGCCCCGGTGCAGCCGGGGGAATGGTTCGGCACCTCCCACGCCTTCACCGAGGAGACCTCCTACCCGCAGGAGCGCGTGCGCCCCGTCCGGATCGAAAACGCCTACGGGTCGGTCTCGGTCCTCCCCGGCCCCGACGGTGAAGTCTCCGTCCGGCTCGGCAAGGTGATCTACGCGCCGGAGGGGGAGGCCGCCCCGCTGGCCGCCGCGATCCGGCTCGAGGGCGCGCCGGAAGGGGACCGGTTCGTGATCCGGACCAACCGCGAGCGTTTGGCCGACCCCAAGGCGCGGTTTCACACCAACCTGGAGGTGCGGGTCCCCCGAACCACCCGGGTGGAGGTCCAGAACGCCTTCGGGGAGATCCGGGTCGCGGACCTGCACGGGGGGCTCGATCTCGCCACCACCCACCGCCGGATCGAGGTGGCCGACTCGACGGGGCCGTTCACCCTTTCGGCCCGCTACGGCGACACCCGCCTCACCAACCTCGCGGGGGACGTGCGGCTCGACAGCCGGGGGAAGGTGTACGCCGAAAACATCCGGGGGAACATGACGGTGAAGGTGGAGTACTCCCCGGTGGACCTCGTCCGGATCGAGGGGGCGCTCACCCTCTCCGGCGTCGACGGCCGGATCCGGGTGGAGGATGTCTCCGGCCCCGCGGTCATCGAAACGCGCGGGGCCCCGGTGACCGCGCGCGGCTGCAAGGGGGGGCTGCGCCTGACCGCCAGCCACGCCAAGGTCAGCCTGGCCGACATCGGCGCCGGGCTCGCCGTCGACAGCCGCTACGGCACGCTCGCCCTGCGGGAGATCCGCGGCGGGGTGCGGCTCGACTCCCGCTCCGACCGGGTCGACGCCGAAGGGATCGAAGGGGATTTCCGGATGAGGGGGGAGTCGAGCAGCCTGCGCCTGGTCGGGATCCGGGGGAAGGCCGATGTCGAGACGAGCCTGAGGGAGCTGTTCGTGGGCGACCTCGAGGGGGCGGCCTCCCTGGTCAACCGCCGCGGCGGCATCCGCGTCTCCGCCCGGGGCCCGCTCGCGCCCCTGGATATCAGAAACAGCGGGGGGAACATCGAACTGACCCTCCCCGCCGACGCCCGCTTCACCCTGGCCGCCCAGGCCCGGAACGGGAACATCAGCGCCGGCTACCCGGGGCTTCCGGCGGCCGGCCGGGAAGGGGGCGCGACGCGGCTCGAGGCCCGGGTCGGGGGCGGGGGGGCGGCCATCGCGCTCGCCACCGAAAACGGCGACATCGTCATCGGCGGGACCGCGGGGGGCAAAGCCCCCCGGACCCGCGGGGGGGACATGCTATGAAAACGACATCGTGGATCGCGGCCGTCTGGATTCTCGGGTTTGCCTTGACCGGTTGCGGCCCCGGGGGGAACCCCGTCCCCCCCGACATCGCCACGCTGGCCCAGAGCCGCCCCATCGGCGGCGAAACCGGGCTCGAGGCCGACATCCGCTTCGACCTGGGGACGATCGAGATCACCCGGGAGACGGACCTCCTCTACTCCCTCGACCTGGAATACGACCGCGGCCGCCACGATCCCCGGGTGGAATACGTCCCGGGCGCGCAGGGGCGGCTCTCCTGCCGGCTCGAAAACCGGCAGGTGGGGGGGATCCGCCGGGAGTACCAGAACCTCCTGCGGCTCGGGCTGGCCGACTCCGTCCCGCTCGACCTGCGGCTGGCCTCCGGGGTGGGGGAAACGCGCCTCTCGCTTTCCGGCATCCGCCTGGCCAGCCTCGACATGGAATCGGGGGTGGGGGCGGTGAAGATCTCCGCCTACGAACCGAACCCGGTCGACTGCGAGCGGATCCGCTTCCGCAGCGGGGTGGGGAGCCTGGAGGCGGTCGGGCTGGCCAATCTCAATTTCCGGGAACTCCGGTTCGAAGGGGGGGTGGGGGGGGCCACTCTCGATTTTTCTGGGGAATGGCGCCAGGATGCCGATATTCATATCGAGGTGGGAGTGGGGGGCGTCGACCTGCGCTTCCCGCGGGAAGCGGGGGTGAGGGTGGAGGCGGCCAGGAATTTCCTGAGCGGGATCCAGCTCGAGGGCTTCAGCCTCAAGGACGGCGCCTGGTATAGCGAAAACTACGACCGGGCCGCCGTGAAGGTCACCGTGAAGGCGGCCACCGGGGTCGGAGGCCTCAAGATCACCTGGCTGTAGTTTTCCCCTGGAGTGTGCGATGCGTTATGGTCTCGTGCTGATGCTGGTCGGATTCCTCCCCTGCCTGGGCGCCCAGGAGCCGCCCGAGGCGAGCCCCGCCCCTTACGTGGAGCGGCAGGAGAAGGAATTCAAGTTTTACCCCGGCGGGAAGGTGGGGATCAACCTCGACGTCCCGGGGACCCTCCGGGTCGTGGGGTGGAAGCAGGGGACCGTCCGGCTGGAGGCCGAAAAGATCGTGTTCTATGCCACCGCGGACCAGGCCCGGGAGTTCCTCTCCCACCCCCCCATCCGGATCCGCCACAACGACACCAGCGCCACCATCGCGGTCACGGGCGCGCCTGTTCCCCCGGCCATCCTCGAGGTCAACCTCACCCTGTACGTCCCCGGCGACCGGACCGACCTCCTGATCCAGATGCGGCAGGGGGACTTGGCGCTCGAGGGGCTCAACGGCTGGATCGAAGCCACCCTGGGGGAGGGGAGCGTGGACGTCCGGTCGGTGTCGGGCTATTTCTCGGCCAACACCCTCAAGGGGGACATCGACGTGGAGATGTCCGACCGGAGGTGGCGCGGGCAGGAATTCGCCGCCATGACCCGGGAGGGGTCGGTCGAGCTGCGGCTGCCGGAGGAGTACTCGGCCGCGCTCCAGCTCGAGACCCGCAACGGGAAGATTTCGGTCGACTACCCCCCGCAGGAGGTGGAGGGGGAACTCCTCCCCCCGGAGATCGTCATCAAGGACTCGACCCAGCTGCTGCGCGCCTCGGTCGGGGACGGGGGCGCCCCGGTGAAGCTCACCACCCAGGCGGGCGACGTGCGCCTCGAGCGCATCGTGCCGTAGGCGGGCCTACTCCGCGACCTTGATGTGCAGTTCGCGCAGGTGGCGCGGCTCCAGTTCCGAGGGGGCGTCGAACATGACGTCGGCGGCGCTGGCGGTCTTGGGGAAGGCGATCACCTCGCGGATGTTCGGCTCGTCGGCCAGGAGCATCACCAGCCGGTCCACCCCCGGCGCCATCCCCCCGTGCGGCGGGGCGCCGAATTCGAAGGCGTCCAGCATGTGGCCGAAGCGCTGCCGGATCTCCTCCTCCCCGTACCCCAGGCATTTGAAGATGCGCGCCTGCACGTCCCGGCGATGGATACGGATGCTGCCGCTCGACAGCTCGTACCCGTTGCACACCAGGTCGTAGGCCTCGCTCATCACCGCGCCGGGGTCGCTCTCGAGCAGCTCCAGGTGTTCCGCCTTGGGGCTGGTGAAGGGGTGGTGCATGAAGTTCCACCGCTTCTCCTCCTCGTCCCACTCGAACATGGGGAAGTCGACCACCCAGCCGAAGGCGAGCAGGTCGGGGGGCGCCAGGGAGAGCCGGTCGCGCAGTTCGAGCCGCAGGGCGCCGAGCGCCTTGCAGGCGGCCCCGGCTTTGTCCGCGACGACGCAGGCGAGGTCCCCTTCCCCCGCGCCGCACAGGCGGGCGATCTCCGCCGCCTCTTCGGGCCGGAGCGAGCGGGCGAGGCTCCCCTTGAGCCCCGCGGCCGTCCACCCCAGGGTGGCGAGGTTTTTCGCCCCCGCCCCCCGGGCGAGTTCGCCCAGGTTGTCCAGCTCGCGGCGCGACCAGGAGGCGCAACCGGGGGCCACGATGCACTTGACCGCGCCGCCGGAGGCGATCGCATCGGTGAGAAAGCCCAGGTCGGACCCCTGCACCGCGGCCGAGACGTCGACGATCTCCATCCCGAAGCGGAGGTCGGGCTTGTCGGTCCCGTAGCGCTCCATCGCCTCGGCGTAGCTCATGACCGGGAACGGGGTGAACAGCCGCTTGTGCGGCACCACCGCCGGGATCAGCTCCGTGACCAGCCCCTCGACCACCTCGAGGATGTCGTCGCGGCCGGCGAACGACATCTCCAGGTCGAGCTGGGTGAATTCCGGCTGGCGGTCCCCGCGCAGGTCCTCATCCCGCATGCAGCGGGCGATCTGGAAATATTTCTCGAACCCCGCCACCATCAGGAGCTGCTTCAGCTGCTGCGGGCTCTGCGGGAGGGCGTAGAACTTCCCCTGCTGCACGCGGCTGGGGACCACGTAATCGCGCGCCCCCTCGGGCGTCGACTTGATCAGCATGGGGGTCTCGATCTCCAAAAACCCCCGTCGGTCGAGGTAGTCGCGCATGAACTTGATCGTCCGGTGGCGCAGGATCACGTTGCGCTGCAGCCGCTCCCGGCGCAGGTCGAGGTAGCGGTATTTCAGCCGGGTGATCTCGTCCGTCTTGTAGCCGTCGTCGTCGAGCGGGATCGGCGGGGTGCGGGAGGCGTTGAGGATCGTGATCGACTCGGCCAGGACTTCGACCTCCCCGCTCGCCAGGTTGGGGTTGACCATCCCCTCGGGCCGCCGGCGCACCGTCCCCGTGACCTGGAGCACGTACTCGCTGCGGGCGCGCTCGGCGGCCGCGTAGGCGTCCGCGAAGGTGGGGTCGGCCGTCACCTGCACCAGTCCGGACCGGTCGCGCAGATCGATGAAGATCAGCCCCCCGTGGTCCCTCCGCCGGGCCAGCCAGCCGGCCAGAGTCACCGTCGCACCGGCGTCCGTCAATCGCAACTCGCCACCATTCCGGGTCTTCATCATATTCGGCTACTTCCGTTTCTCGGGTTATCGGGGAGCAAAGGGAAAGAATACATCATACCGGGCGCGTCAGGAAACGCCCGAGTAGCGCCCGGCGACATATTTTTCCAGGATCTCGAGGAACTGCTCGACCAGGGCGTCCCCCTCGAGCGTGCGGGCGTGGACCCCGTCGATGTACACGGGCGCCTTCGGGTCCTCGCCGCTGCCGGGGAGCGAGATGCCGATGTCGGCGTGGCGCGATTCCCCGGGGCCGTTGACCACGCACCCCATGACGGCCACCGTCAGGTTCTCCACCCCGGGGCGGCGCCGCCGCCACTCGGGCATCCGGGAGCGGATGTGATCCTGGACGCGCTGGGCCATCTCCGCGAAGAAGGAGGAGGAGGTCCGGCCGCAGCCGGGGCAGGCCGAGACCTGCGGCGCGAAGCGGCGGATCCCGAGCGACTGCAGCACCTGCTGGGCCACCAGCACCTCCTCGTTGCGGTCCCCCCCGGGGGGGGGCGTCAGCGACACCCGGATCGTGTCGCCGATCCCCTCGGCCAGCAGAAGCGCGAGCGCGGCGGTGGAGGCCACGATCCCCTTCATTCCCATCCCCGCCTCGGTCAGCCCCAGGTGCAGGGCGTAATCGCACCGGGCGGCCAGGGCGCGGTAGGCGTCGACGAGGTCGGGGACCCCCGACATCTTGGCGCTCAGGATGATGCGGTCGTGCCCGAGGCCGTACTCCTCGGCCATCCGCGCCGACTCGAGGGCGCTCTCGTTCATCGCCTCGATCATCACCTCCCTGACCGGCCGGGGGCGCGCGCTCCGGCCGTTGTCGTCCATCAGGCGCGCCAGGAGCTCCCGGTCGAGCGAACCCCAGTTCACCCCGATCCGCACCGGCTTGCCGTTCCGGACCGCGACGTCGATGATGCGGCGGAAATGTTCGTCGTGGCGGCTCCCGGCGCCCACGTTCCCGGGGTTGATCCGGTACTTGGCCAGGGCGCGCGCGCACTCCGGGTACTGCTCGAGCAGGAGGTGGCCGTTGTAGTGGAAATCCCCGATCACCGGGACCGGCCCGCGCATCGCTTCCACCCTCTGGAGGATTTCGGGCACCGCCGCGGCCGCCCGCGGGGTGTTGACCGTGATGCGCACCAGTTCCGACCCCGCCTCGGCCAGGGCGGCCACCTGGGCCGCGGTGGCGCCGACGTCCTCCGTGTCGGTGTTGGTCATCGACTGCACCACCACGGGGGCCCCGCCCCC
>CAZWXG010000074.1:9783-13148 GCA_964637825.1 uncultured Acidobacteriota bacterium | reverse complement strand
CGGGAGGCGATTTCCTCCTGCATGCGAAGGACCTGCCTGTCGTCCAGCCGGTACCCGAAGTAGAAGATCACGGCGGCGATGATACAGGCGGCCGCCGGGATCAACGTGATCATGGAACTGATGCCGCTGACCACGAGCGGGGTCGGGGCGGCGTTCGCCACGAAACCGATCGCGGCCAGGCCGACGCTCAGGATGACGCTGCGCAGAAATACCCCTACCTTGATCGGGACATTCATCAGGGCCATGGTGAACGCGCGGATGTTTTTTCCCGTTTTCCACTCCCCGTAGATGACCGTATCGGAAAAGATCGCCGTGAGCATGGAGACGGCGATCGAGTACACCAGCATGGCCAGGCTGCACATGAGGGTGAACCCCCAGGAGGTGCCGCCGGTCAGCCTGGCCAGCGAAAAGAGGAGCCCGGCCAGCAGGAGAAACATCCAGTAGCACTTGCGCTTGCCGATCCTGACGCCGATCCAGCTCGCGACGAGGGTGCCGGCGAACCGTCCGATGCTGGTGACGAGGATGAACATGGAAACGAACGACGGATCGCTGCGGACATAGGTGAAGTAATAGACCGCGAGCGCCGTCACCATGAACAGGCTGGTGATGTTGAAGGTCTGGGCGATGATCAGGTAGAGCAGGGGAGGGTTTTTGAACACCAGCCCGACGATTTCACGAAGCGACGGCCCGCCGCCCCGGGCGCCGGCGGCCGCTTCGTCATACGGGTCCCTGCCGGCGGTGAGGCGGTAGATGTACAGGTAGCCGAGGATGGTCGCCACCCCGAATACGGCCGTCGCGAGGGTGAAGCCGCTGATGGAGTCGGTCTTCCGGCCGAAGTAGACGATCAGCGGCATGCCGGTGAACGAAAAGAGCAGTCCGGCTGCGGCCATCCCCTGCGCCCGGCTGCTCGAAAGGATCGTCCTCTCGTCCGGAAGCGTGCTCAGCCGCCCCACCATCGACCCGTTCGCCGCGGAAACGACGTTCCACAGCAGGTGGCTGGTCACGAAGCCGAAGATGATCACCGCGGATGCGGTGAAATCGGTGCCGATTTTCGTGAACTGCAGCACCGACAGGGGAAGAAAGAGGAGCGGTCCTATCAGGAACCACGAGCGGTATTTCCCCCCGAACCTGAGGGTGACTTTCTGCAGGATGATCCCTCCGGCCAGGGCGCAGACGATGTCCGCCAGGCTCGTGATGGTGAGGATCCTGCCGAAGACGGCCAGGGAGAACCCGGCGTGATCGGTCAGAAACGCCGCGAAGAAATAGACCTCCACGCTGGTCAGCATGACGAAAAACAGATCGGCGATTCCATAGCTGTAAAGCAACGGTCTGCTCAGTCGTCCATCCATTCAGGAACTCCTCTTCTTCGGTCTTGCCGCACCACAGATACCGGCATTATTCACGGCAACGCCCGGTCCTACAACAGAATTGACGCGGAATAGCGGACGGCTCCCCGAATTGTCCGCCGGGGCAGGCAAAGAGGCCTATCCGCGGGCCGGGGTGGGGGGGCGGAGGAGGGCGAGCAGTTTTCTTCGGGCCAGGCCGGCGGCGGCCGCGGGGCCGTGCCGGCGCAGGTAGCGGGCGAAGGTGCCGATCGGGCGCAGCCGGAGGCAGCGGCGCCGCAACTTGAGGGATCGGGCGGGGGAGAGCGCGCGGTAGCGGTCCCAGAGGGGGGTCGAGACGCTGTCGAAGTAGAGCCAGGGCTTGTCGTGGCCGGCCAGGTGGAGAATGGCCGCGTCGCCCGCGAGGGCTTCCAGGGAGGCGTAGGAGGTCCCGAAAAAGCGGTTGATTCTTTCGAGCGGGTATTGGTTTCTCATCCTTTGGAAGATGCTGTACAGGCAGTTGTACCGCATCGGCAGGAGGCGCACCCTGCCGGCAAAAAGGAGGTTGGAGCAGTCCTGGTCCATGTAGGTCAGGTCGGTCCTCGTCCGGCGCATCTCCTCGAGGGCCGCCGGCGCCCCCTCTTCCCGCAGTTGTTTCAGGTTGAGCAGCATGACCCCGGCGTTGAAGTAGTGGGGGATGCCGAGCGCGTTGTCGTCGAGGCCGATGTCCTTGACGGCCGCCGCCGGGCGATCCCCGAGTTCGGTCTCATACAGGGCGCGGAGGTCTTCCCGGACCAGGACGTCGCCGTCGAGGTAGAGCACCCGGTCCAGATGCGGGAGCAGGTGGGGCAGGTCGAACTTCAGGCAGGAGGCGCTCGTCACGTGGAAGGAGTCGGGGATGCCGGCGTATTTCCCCGGAGGAGCCTCGATGAGGTGGATGGCGGCGCCCGGCGCGTCGAAAGCGCCGAGGATGCCGAGGTCGACAGAAGGGTCGGCGGCGACGACATGAATGTCGTAGCGGGTGTCCCGGTGGCGGTGGTAGAGGAGCGAGGCGATCGCGACCGCGGTGGGGACCACGTAATGGCGGTCGCAGATGAAGGCCACCGCGACCGGGGTCGCGGCAACGCTGTCTCGGGACGGTTCGTCGAGCGGGCCGGTTTTCACGGGGCCCATCATATACAACATGGCGATTCAAAGGAACCCCCTCTCCCTTTATGGGTGAAGGGACTGCGGGCTGCCAAAGCGGCTGCGCCTGTTGCCCCCTCTGCCTCCGCTTTTGCGCCTTCGAGGCAATTTCCTTCGCCTCATGCCCTGCGAGAATGACATAATGGACCATCAATAGGTGACTGGAGGTCTGTCGCATGCCGCCGTTTAGGAAAGTCTGGGCATTGATCATCCATGGCGAATGGGCCTCAACTTTTGAAGATATCGCCTATCGGCGAACCGGCCTGAGCCTTCGAGCCCGCCTGAACATTGTTCTGCAAAACCTGTCCCATGCTCTGCGTCGGCCAATCTCTTTTGCCATTCCCTACTACCTCACTGTCGAACCGGCCAGCATCTGCAATCTGCAGTGCCCGGTCTGCCCCTGCGGACTGCATAAGACGATCCGTAACCCGGCCATCCTGCCGCTGGCTGACTTCAAACGACTGATCGATGACATCGGAGAATACCTGGTCCTGATCCAGATGTGGGAATGGGGCGAGCCCTTCATGAATCCCGATATCTGTGAAATGATCGCCTATGCCAGGAGGCGGGGAATTGTCGTGATCTGCAGCACAAACTGCCATTTTTTCGGAGAGGAAGCCATTGTCCGGAAATTGGTGGATTCCGGGTTGGATGGACTGATCCTGGCGGTGGATGGCGCCACTCCGGAAGTTTATGAGAAATACCGCATCGGCGGCGATTTCCGTCGGGTATTGGCCGGGATCCAACGTATCGTCGCCGAAAAAGAACGACGCGGATCGGCCAAGCCATTGCTTCATCTCAGGATGGTCATCAATGCCTTTAACGAAAGTCAGATCGAGGCATTCAAGGAACTCGGCA
>CAZWXG010000074.1:0-9683 GCA_964637825.1 uncultured Acidobacteriota bacterium | reverse complement strand
CTTTCTTCCATGTCTGGAACAGTCGGGAAGCCAGGACTTTTCGGAAAAACATCCGAGCCGATTGCAACCACTACCCTTTTTGCCGGGAATGCGATTGCCGCGAACCCGACTTTCAGCGAGCGCGCCTCGGGGTGGAAAAGGTGGCCCACAGGATGTCTTCCCGGCCGACATGATGGAGAGGGTTGCAAATCGCGTGCAGATCAAGGGAGGTGCCGGTCATGCAGAAAACGCTTGCGCTCTTTCTCTTTGCCATCCTGATGTCGGGGGCGGGGTGTTTCGTCCGGTCCCTGCACCCGATGTATACGGAGCGGGACCTGGTGTTCGAGCCGGCCCTGCTGGGAGAGTGGTCCGAGGCCGGATCGAAGGAGCTCTGGAAGTTTTCCCGCGACGATGAGAACGGTTACATCTTCGTCCACACGGATGAAGACGGGCGTCGGGGCAACTTCCGGGCCCGGCTGGCGAAAATCGGGGACACTTTCTTCCTGGACCTGGTTCCGGTGAGTCCGGAATCGAAGGGGAACCTGGTTCATGAACTCCATTTCCTCCCCGTTCACTCTTTTCTCCACCTCGAGCGGGTCGCGCCGACGCTCCGGATGCGGGCGCCCGATCCGGACTGGCTCGCACGGTTCCTCGCCGCCCACCCGGACGCCGTCCGGCATGACACGGTCGACGGCGATCTCGTTCTCACCGCGCCGACCGGGGAGTTGCAGGCTTTCTGGCTCAAGCACCTGGGGACGAAGGGCGCCTTCGGGGACGCGAGCGAACTGACGCGCCGGGCGGACGCGCCCTGACGGGGCCGTGTGCTATACTGCCGGCATTCTGAAGGAAAACCGAAATGGTGGTCTTGCTCCTGTGCGTCCTTCTTTCCTGGGTCGGCATCACCGTCTTCTGTTTCGTTTCCGTTATCAGGACCCGGGTGGCCCTGGCGCGGATCGAGGCGGAACTGGGGAGCCTGAGGGCTCGCCTGTCGGCCGGCGGGACGGAGGCCCCGGCGGCCCGTCCCGTCGCCCCCCCCGCGCAGGCCGGGACGGCCGCGGCGACTTCCCCGGTCCCGGCCGCTCCCGTCGCGGCTACCCCCCGGATGGAGACGCCGCCGGCGCGGCTGCCGGCCGCGGCACCCGTCCGGCCGGTGAAGAGCAGGGCGGAGCGGCTCGATGCCCTGGAGCGGCGGGTGGGGACGCGCTGGCTCAACTGGGTGGGGGCCCTGGTGACGCTCGCCGGCACCGCCTTCCTGCTGAAATTCCTCTACGACCGCGGGTGGATCGGCCCCGCCGGGCGCGTGACGATCGGGATGGGCATCGGCATCTCCCTGCTCTGGCTGGGCGAACGGCGCCTGAGGCGGTTTCACCCGCTCCTGTCCCAGTCGGTCTCCGCGGCGGGGTGCGGCGCGCTCTTTCTGACCACCTTTCTCAGCTACAAGTTCTATGATTTCGGCGGCCGGGCGGCCACCTTCGGCCTCCTCTGCTGGTTCGCGCTCTTCACCGTCCTGCTGGCGGTGGTGCGGCGCGCCCCGGTGCTCGCCTATCTCGGGCTCCTCTGCGCCTACCTGACCCCTTTCCTCCTTTCGACCGGGGAGGACCAGGCGGAAATCCTGTTCGCCTATCTCGCGGTCCTGGCCGCGGCTTCGGCCGGCGTTCCGGTCATGCGCGACTGGCGCGGGATCGTGCCGCTCGGTTTCGCGTTCAGCCTGGTTTACTACGGCGGATGGCATGTCCGTTTTTATTCCCCCGACCGGCTGGGGGTCGCCGTGACCGGTGCGGCGGGGCTGGTGATCCTGTTTGTCGCCGCCGCGCTCTGCCGGGGGGTGTGGCACCGCAGGGGCGTGCGCCCCGAAGAATGTTTCGTCGCCGCGGCCGCCCATATTTCGGGGCTCTGGTTCTTGTGGGACATCCTGGTGCGGCGGCACGAGGCGGCGCTCGGGTTCGGGCTTTGCGCGCTGGCCCTGGTCGCCCTCGTCGCGCTGCGGGCGGCCCGGCTGAGGCGGGCGTCTTCACCGCCGCTGGAATCGACCCTCCTCGGCCTTGCCGCCGGGTCGCTGGTGCTCGTGATCCCCGCGGTGCTCGAAGCCGAGGGGGCCATGCTCGCCTGGTCGCTGGCCGCCGTCGTCTTCGCCGGCATCGGAATCCGCGCGCGCTCCGTGGTGCTCGAAGGTGCGGCCGCCCTCTGCCTGCTGGCGGGGCCCCTGGTCGGCCTGACGGGCGGGGTCTTTCACACCGGGATGTTCATCCCGGCGGCCAACCCCGTGTGCATCGCCTGGCTGGGGGTGGTCCTGGCCTGGTTTCTGGTCGGACGCGGCTATGCCCGCGGCGGGGCCGGGCAGGGCGCGCGGGCGACGGCGGGGACCGGGCTCCAGGTCGCGGCCAGCTTCATGCTGGCGATTCTGCTGAGCGCGGAGGCCTGGGCGTGGTTCCGGGGCCGGATCGGTGCGGGCGGGGACGGGGACGCCCTGCGCGACTGGCGCACGATCGTGTTGTGCGTCCTCTGGGCCGCTTTCCCGTGGTTATGGCTGCTGCGCAAGAGGGTGTCGCCGCGGCTCGAGGCGCTTTCCGCGGCGCACTACGGCGTTCTCGGCCTGGCGTTTCTCATCCTGCTGGTCGATCTGCACCACCGGGAATCCATCGTCTTCCTCAACCCGGTCTTCTGGGCCGCGCTCCTCCTGCCGGCGGGCATCTACGCACTTGCTTCCCGGATGGAGCGGGGGGAGAGGTGGAGGACCCTGCTCGAACTGGGAGCCCATCTCCTCGTCGCCGTCCTCGTCGCCGTGGAACTGGGCCAGGGGGCGTATCCCGGGGCATGGACCGAGGCGAGCCGGGGCTGGGTGAGGATGGCCCTGATCTCGGTCGCCTGGGCCCTTTTTGCCACGGCCCTGCTGGCGGCCGGCATTTCCCGGAACCTGCCGGCCTGGCGGTGGTTCGCCCTCGGCCTGCTCGGACTCACGCTCCTGAAGGTGGTGTTTCTGGACATGGCCGAAGTGCGGCAGATCTGGCGCGTCCTGTCGTTTCTGGCCCTGGGCGCGCTTCTGATGGCCTGCTCCTACGCCTACAGCCGGCGCGAACGCCGTGGCGTCGGGGGGGCGGATACAGGGGGACATTCATGATCTTCGTGCTGCTTTTCATCCTGGGCGCCGGCACGGCCGCCGCGGCCGGCGATTTCGGGGAGTGGAAATACCAGGGGCGCCTCGAGGCCCCCGAAGCGGGGTTCGCCGCCCTGCCGCTTTCCCCCCGGAACCTCGACCGCTGTGAAAAGGGGGACCTGTCCGATATCCGCATCACGGACGCGCGCGGGATCGAAGTCCCCTACGCCGTCGTCCACGATGCCGGCCGGTCGGTCGAAACCGTCCCGAGCGGCACGGTGCTGAACCGGGAATATCCCGACCCCGCCACCAGCCGGATCACGGTCGATTTCGGCGCCCCGGTGGCGAAGAACCGGATCACGGTCCGGACGGCGGGGGACAATTTCAGGCGTCGGGTCAGAATCGAGGGGAGCGACACGCTCGAGGCCTGGAGCACCCTCCTGGCCGAGGGGTGGGCCATCGCGGCGGGGGCGGAGCCCGGGCGGCGTTTCGAGACCTTCGACATCGGCCTCAACACCTACCGCTACCTGCGCCTCTCGGCAACGAAGATGCCGGAGGAGGGAGGCCCCCCCGAAATCGAACAGGTGAGCTTCGTCCACCGGCAGTTGGTCGAGCCGGCGGAGACGGCGGTTGACGGTACGATGCTCGGAAGCCGGGTCGAGAACGGGGCGACGGTGATCGAGGCCGACTTCGGGCAGCGCAACCTGTCGATCCGGCGCTTCCGGCTCCTGCTCGGGCGCGAACCGGGCCGGATGTTCGAAAAACGGTGCGTCGTGTCGGGGCGCAACAGCGTGGAGCGCGTCGAAAGGGTCCGCTTCGAAAGCGGCGAATACGGCAAGGAGCGGCGGGTGGCGACCCCCTGGGAGCGGCTGGGGGAGGGAACGGTCCGCCGCGACGTCCGCGGGGCGCTGTCGCTCGACCTCGCCGTCCCCTCGAGATTCCGTTACCTCCGGGTCGAGATCGAAGGGGGGGACGCCCCCCCGCTCGAGGTGGCCGGGGTGACGGCCTTCGCCGCCCCCGTCTATCTCGTCTTCGAGCCGGCGGGTCAGACGCGTTTCCTCCTCTACGCGGGAAACGCTTCGGCCCCGGCGCCGCGCTACGAGTCGGCGCCCGCGCTCGCTTCCCTGGACGTCCGGACCCTGGCCAGGGTACCCACGGTGGAGCTGAGCGAAAGGGAACGGCCGCCGGAGAGGGCGCCGGGGGGGCAGCGCCTGGTGTGGGTCGTGCTCGCGCTGGCGGTGCTCGCGACCGCCTGGATCCTGCGGAGCACGGCGGTCAGCGTGCGCAGGGCGGGATAGCCTGGAGCGGGGGCTTATGAAACACAGAATCCTGGTGGTGGACGACGAGCCGGGGCAGCGGCAGTTTGTCGGGGGTGCGCTCGCCCGCGAATACGAGGTGGTGACGGCGGCGGACGGGCGCGAGGCGTCGGAGCTCCTGGCCGCCCGCAGCTTCAGCCTGGTGATCACCGACGAGCGGATGCCCGACATGGGGGGGATCGAGCTGATCCGGTGGATGCGAGAGCACGCCCCGGAGACCCCCGTCATCGTCCTGACGGCCTACGGGTCGGTGGAAACGGCGGTGGAGGCGATCAAGCTGGGGGCCGAGGAGTACCTGACCAAGCCGCTGGAGAGCCCCGAAGAGCTGCGGGTCGTGGTCGGCAGGGTGATCGGCCGGAGCGACCTGCGCAACCGCAGCCTGCTCCACCAGCAGGAGACCGACGCGGCCTTCCCTGCGGACATCATCGCCGAGAGCGAAGGGAGCCGGCGCGTCTTCCGGCTCGCGGAGCAGGTGGCGGGGCAATCGACCACGGTCCTGCTGACGGGGGAATCGGGGACCGGCAAAGAGGTGGTGGCCCGTTTCATCCACCGGCAGAGCCCCCGCCGGGGGCACGCGTTCGT
Source organism: uncultured Acidobacteriota bacterium (assembly GCA_964637825.1). Classification (GTDB taxonomy): domain Bacteria; phylum Acidobacteriota; class UBA6911; order UBA6911; family UBA6911; genus UBA6911. Next base: position 4,712 of record CAZWXG010000074.1, on the reverse strand, counting down.
CGCCGTCAACTGCGCCGCCATCCCGGAGACGCTGCTCGAATCGGAGCTGTTCGGGCACGAAAAGGGGGCCTTCACCGGGGCGACCCAGACCCGGCGGGGGCGCTTCGAACTGGCGAGCGGCGGCACCCTCTTCCTGGACGAAATCGCCGACATGGGGGTGGAACTGCAGGCGAAACTGCTGCGGGTGCTCCAGGAGCAGCAGTTCGAGCGCGTCGGCGGCGACCGGTCGATCACCGTGGACGTGAGGGTGATCGCCGCGACCAACCGGTCGCTTGGCGAGGCGATCGCCGGGAAAAGCTTCCGGGAGGACCTCTATTACCGCCTGAACGTCTTCCCGATCCCCATCCCGCCGCTCCGCGAACGGAGAGAGGATATCCTCCCCCTGGCCGATTTCTTCGCCCGCAGCCTCTCGGCCCGCATGGGGAAGCCGGCGCCGGGGTTCACCCCGGCGGCCCGGGAACTCCTCCTGCGCTACGAATGGCCGGGGAACGCGCGCGAGCTGTCGAACGCCGTCGAACGCGCCCTGATCCTGGTAGAGGGGGGGGCGATCGACGCCGCCGACCTCCCGATGAAGCCTGCCGCCCCCGCGGGCGCCGCCCGGGCGGGGTTGCTGGCGCAGGTGGAGCGGGAGGCCATCCTGGCCGCTCTCGGGCGCCACGGCGGGGACCGGCGCGCCACCGCCGGGGAGTTGGGGATCAGCCTGCGCACCCTGCAATACCGCCTCAGGGAATACGGGGTCGCCGGGCGCTGACGGCGCCGCTGCCGGAGGGGAATGCTCGCGGGAATACAACATCGTATCGGACCATCTTCGAAAGGGGCGTTATGAAGCTGCGCGGACTCGTCTTCCTCCTTGCGTGCGTATCGGCCTGCGCGGCGGCCCATTCCCAGGACCGGCCGGCCGTGGTCGATGCCTTCAGCCCGGAAGGGTTCGTGAAAAACGTCCGCCAGGTGCGGGTGCGGTTTTCCGAGCCGATGGCGCCCCTGGGGGACCCCCGCGACCGGGTCGAACCCTTCGTCGTCGAAGCTCCCGTCGCCGGGACGGGGAAGTGGGAGGACCCGGCGAACTGGGTCTACGACTTCGAGCATGACCTCCCCGGGGGGATCCGTGCGACCTTCACGCTCCGGCCGGGGCTCCAGACCCTCGCCGGCCGGCAGGCAGGGGGGCGAAAGGTCTTTTCGCTGCACACCGGCGGCCCCGCCATCCGGGAGTCGCGGCCCTGGGAGGGGAGTTCCGGGATCGACGAGGAACAGGTCTTTATTTTGAGCCTCGACTGCGTCCCGGACGAGGCCTCCGTCCTCAAATCGGTCCATTTCCGGGTCGCCGGAATCGGCGAGCGGGTGGGGGTACGGGTGCTCGCGGGGGCGGAACGGGCCAGGGTGCTCGGGGCGGTGCGCGACCCCCGCGCGACCCCCGACGCTCCGCTCCTCCTGCTCAAAGCCCGGCGCCGCTTTCCCAACGAAGCCAGGGTGGAACTGGTCTGGGGGCGCGAGGTGCGTTCGGCCTCCGGACTGACGAACGAAGCGGACCGGATCCTGCGGTTCCAGGTGCGCCCGGTTTTCCGCGCCAGCGTGGAATGCCGGCGCGTCAACGCCGACGCCCCCTGCATCCCGATGACGCCCCTGCGCCTGGAGTTCACCTCTCCCGTGGCCTGGGCCTCGGTCCGGCGGGCGGTGCTCGAGGAGCCGGGGGGGAAGACCCACTCCCCGGTCAGGCAGGAATACGACCGGGAATCGGACCATGTCACGGCGGTCCTTTTCAACGGCCCCTTTCCGGAAAAGTCCACCTTGCGCCTCGTCCTCCCTCCGGCGCTCAAGGACGACGCCGGGCGGACGCTCGAAAACCGGGGGCGCTTTCCCCTGGAGATCCCCGTGGACGAAGTTCCCCCGCTGGTCAAGTTCGCGGCCGATTTCGGGATCCTGGAACGGAGCTCTCCCGTTCTCCCCGTCACCGTCCGGAACGTGGAGCCGACGGTGGCCGGATCGCTCCTGGAGGTGAGGGAGGGAAGCATCGCCCCCGCGGAAGTGCTCGATCCGGCGGGGAGCCGCAGGATCCTCAACCCCGACCAGGCCCGGGAGGCCGGGGCGATGGAGGCCCGGATCCTCCGGATCGCGCCCGACCGCCCGAACCAGGTCCGGCTCTGGCTGAAGAAGCTGTCCGACCGTTCCGGTTACGGGGAGAAGCGGGGCGAACCGCTCCTGGCCGCCGCCGGGCCGGCAACGCTCGCCCTCCCCAAGCTCAAAGGGGCGCGGAGCTTCGAAGTGATGGGCATCCCGCTCGGGAAGCCCGGTTTCTACATCGTCGAAATCCGGAGCGAACTGCTGGGCGCCGCGCTGCTGGGGCAGCCGCGCCCCATGTATGTTTCCACGGCCGCGCTGGTGACCAACCTGGGCGTTCATTTCAAGTGGGGGGCCGAGTCTTCGCTCGTCTGGGTGACGGCGCTCGATGATGCCCGGCCGGTCGAGGGCGCCGAGGTGGAAGTGCGCGATTGCGCCGGCGAGGTGCTGTGGCAGGGGAAGACCGATGCCGACGGCGTCGCCCGGCCCACGGGGCTGCCGAAGCGGGAGGAATTCGAGGATTGCCTGTACGGCCGGCTGGGGAGCGGCCTGATGGTCACGGCGCAGACGGCCGATGACCTGTCCTTCGTTTTTTCCAGCTGGGAGGACGGGATCGAGCCCTGGCGCTTCAACCTGGGGGGATATTTTTACGGCGACCCGTCGATGTCGGCCCACACGGTGCTCGACCGGCCCCTCTTCCGGGTGGGGGATACGGTGCACATGAAGCACTTCCTCCGCAGGCAGGTGCTCGAGGGCCTGGCGCTGCCGGGCGAGCGCCCGGCGAAGCTCGAGATCGAGCATCTCGGCAGCGAACGGAAATACGAGATCGAACTCCAGTGGCGGCCCGATGGAACGGCCGAAAGCGCCTGGACCGTCCCCTTCGGCGCCAGCCTGGGAACCTATCAGCTCTCCATGCCCCTTCCCCGGGCGGATGATCGGGAGCGGCGCCTCCCTACCGGCACCCTCCGCATCGAGGAATTCCGCCTCCCGGTCCTGCGGGCGTCCATCCATCCCCCGGCGGAACCCCCGGTGGCCCCCGCGAGCCTTCCCCTCGGGCTGCAGGTTTCCTATCTCTCCGGGGGGGCCGCTTCGGGGCTCGCGGTCAAATTCCGCCATCAGGTCCAGGATTCCTTCCATCGGGCGCCGGAAGGGTTTGACGGCTACGTCTTCGCCAACGGCGCCATCCGCGAGGGGATCACCCGCACCTCGCCCGACGATTACGAGGAGAGCGCCGGGACGCTCCCCGTGCTGGAGAGCCGGGAACTCGTGCTGGACAAAACCGGGAACGCCCGGGTCGACATCCCGGACATCCCGGGCATCGACCGGCCCAGGGCGATTCTCGCCGAACTGGAATATCCCGATCCCGCCGGAGAGATCCAGACCGTTTCCCGCCGGATTCCGATCTACCCCTCCCGGTGGCTCGTGGGGGTGCGGCCCGACGGCTGGGTGGGGTCGCGCGAAAAACTGAAGATCGGGGTGGCCGTCACCGACATCCAGGGGAAGCCGGTCGCCGGCGCGCCCGTGGAGATGGACCTCTTCACCCGGAAATACTATTCCCATCGCAGCCGCCTCGTCGGGGGCTTCTACGGCTACGAATCGGTGGTCGAGACGAAAAAGGAAGGGCCGTTCTGCAGCGGGGTCACCGACGGGCGGGGCCTGCTCCTGTGCGAGGGCTCTTCCCCCGTCGAGGGGAACGTGATCCTCGTGGCCCGCACCCGGGATCCCGAGGGGAACCCGAGTGAAGCCAACCGGGGCGTGTGGGTGACGGGGAGGGAGGGGTGGTGGTTCGACGTATCGAAGGACGACCGGATGGACGTGCTCCCGGAAAAGCGGCGTTACGAGCCGGGAGAGACGGCCCGTTTCCAGGTGCGCATGCCGTTTCGGGAGGCGACGGTGCTGGTGGCGGTCGAAAGGGAGGGGGTGTCGGACATCCATGTCCGGAAACTGACCGCGCAGGAGCCGGTTGTGGAGGTGCCGATCCGGCCCAACTACGCCCCGAATGTCTATGTTTCGGTGCTCGCGGTGCGCGGGCGGAGCGGGGAAACGCAGCCGACGGCGGTGGTGGACCTGGGCCGGCCCGCCTATAAACTGGGGATCGCCGAAGTCGAGGTCGGCTGGCAGGGGCACGAGCTGAAAGTCGAGGTGGAGACCCCCCGGGACGTGTACCAGGTCCGGGAGAAGGTGCCGGTGGCCATCCGCGTCCGGCGGGCCGGTGACGGCCGCCCGGCCGCCGGCGGGGAGGTGGCGGTGGCGGCCGTGGACGAGGCCCTGCTCGAGCTCCTGCCCAACGGGAGCTGGGACCTGCTCGGCGCCATGATGGGGCGGAGGGCCTACTCGGTCGCGAATTCCACTTCGCAGATGCACGTCGTGGGGAAACGCCACTTCGGTCTGAAGGCCGTGCCCGCGGGGGGCGGAGGCGGGCGCGAACTTTCGCGCGAGCTCTTCGACACCCTCCTGCTGTGGCAGGGGCGGGCGCCCCTCGATGCGAACGGGGAAGCACGTGTCGACATCCCGCTCAACGATTCCCTCACCAGCTTCCGCATCGTCGCCGTCGCCCACTCGGGCGCCGGCCGCTTCGGCACCGGCTCCCGCTCGGTGCGCTCCACCCAGGACCTGATGGTGATTTCCGGGGTGCCCCCCGTGGTCCGGCAGGGGGA
>CAZWXG010000073.1:0-13194 GCA_964637825.1 uncultured Acidobacteriota bacterium | reverse complement strand
TGTCTATTCGACCCTGGGCGTGGTCACCTCTTCCCGCACCCCATGAATGAGCGACGGGAGACCGCCCGCCGGCCCCCGGTGAGCCGGACGCGCGGGAATGCGCCCGGGGGGAGGCTGCCGTGAGCGGCGGCCTGGTTGCGCTCCTGGACGACGTGGCGGCCCTGGCCAAGCTGGCGGCGGCCTCGCTCGACGACATCGGCGCCGCCGCCGGCCGGGCGGGGACAAAGGCCATGGGGGTGGTGGTCGACGACGCGGCCGTCACGCCGAGGTACGTGGACGGTTTCAGCGCGACGCGCGAACTCCCCATCATCTGGCGGATCGCCGTCGGCTCGGTGCGCAACAAGATCCTCTTCATCCTTCCCGCGGCGCTGCTCCTGAGCCAGTTCCTTCCCGGCATGCTGACCCCGCTGCTGATGCTCGGGGGGGGCTACCTCAGTTTCGAGGGGGCGGAGAAGGTCTGGGGCGCCCTGTCGGGCCGGCGCGGGGCGCCGCCCGGCCTCCCCGCGGCCGCGCCCGGAGCCGACCACGAGGACGCGATGGTGCGGGGCGCGATCACCACCGATTTCATCCTCTCGGCCGAGATCATGGTGATCTCACTCGGCGAGGTGGCGGACCAGCCGCTCGTTCCGCGTGCCGTCGTCCTGGTTCTGGTGGCGCTGGGAATCACCGCGCTGGTATACGGGACGGTGGCGCTGATCGTGAAGATGGACGACATCGGCCTCGGCCTCGCCGGTCGCTCGAACCCCCTGCCGCGCGCCGTCGGCAGGCTGCTGGTGCGGGGGATGCCGGTCGTGATGAAGACGCTTTCGACGGCCGGCGTTGCCGCGATGCTCTGGGTCGGCGGGCATATCCTCCTCGCGGGGGCCGCCACGCTCGGCTGGCCCCTGTTGTACGGCCTCGTCCACCGGGCCGCCCATGCGGCGCACGCCATCCCCGCCCTGGGCGGCTTCCTCGGCTGGTCTGTCGACACGCTGGCCTCGGCCCTGTTCGGCCTGGCGGCGGGGGGAGTCGCCGCGGCGGCGCTGCACCTGGTCCCGCGCCGGCGGCGGAAGCCCGGCACCCGCTGAAGCGCCGGAACCGGGCCGGCTATTGCAGGGGCGGGCGTCATTGGCTATAATTTTCGCCCTTTTCATGTGATGGGGCGGGCGCCGTTTGCGCGGCGGAACCGATGGAATGCCAACCCGAGGGAGGATGGAATGCGCGTTGCAGTTCTGGAAGACATCACCGTCGTCGAGTGCGCCACCTACGTCACCGGACCCTACGCGACGGCGTTGCTGGCTGACCTGGGAGCGCGGGTGATCAAGATCGAATCGCCGCCCGCGGGCGACCCTTACCGGCATTTTGCGCCCGGGCCGCACTTCAGCGCCAATTTCGCGCACCTGAACCGGAACAAGGAGAGCATCGCCCTGGACCTGAAGTCGGAGGAAGGGAAGAGGGTGTGCCTCGACCTGGCGAGCCGCGCGGACGTGTTCGTCGAAAATTTCCGCCCCGGGGTGGCGGACCGCCTCGGCCTGGGATACGAAGCGCTCTCGGCGCTGAACCCGCGCCTCGTCTACTGCTCGATATCGGCCTTCGGCCAGTCGGGACCCGATGCGAAAAAGCCCGGCTTCGACACCCTGGGCCAGGCGATGAGCGGCCTGATGGGGCTGCTGGCCGACCCGCTCGACCCGAAGATCCCCGGCATCGCCCTGAGCGACTACGTCACGGGCTTCTCGGCGGGGTACGGGCTCCTGGGCGCCCTGATGGCGCGGCAGAAGTCGGGGCGGGGGTGCAAGGTGGAAACGTCGCTGTTGCAGGCGACCCTCTCTTTTATCGGGGAGGCGGCGGCCACCTACTACAAGACCGGCACCGTGCCCAACCGGATCGACCGGGTCAGGAACGGGCACGCGTTCGCGGTGGTGGCCAAGGACAACCTGCCGCTGGCCATTCACTGCTCGGTCCCGGAAAAATTCTGGCTGGCGCTCCTGGATGCCATCGAACGGACCGATCTCGCCGGGGACCCCAGGTTCCGGACCCGGGACGAGCGCCGCAAGAACTTCGAACTCCTCGAACAGGAGATCGCCGCCGTTTTCGCCACCCGGACGAGGGCCGAATGGCTGCGGCGGCTCGGGGCGCACGATGTCCCCTCGAGCCCCCTGTACACCATCGGTGAGGTGCTGGAGGACCCGCAGGTCGTGCACCTGGGTGTTACCGAGGAGGTGGAACACCCGGTCGCGGGGAAGGCGCGGTACGTCGGTTCCGCGGTCCGCTACCACGGCCTGGAGGCCGAGGCGTCGGGGCCCCCGCCGCTCGTGGGCGAGCACACCGAACGCATCCTCCTCGAACTCGGGTACGGCCCCGCCGCCATGGGGAAGCTCGAGGGGACGGGGGCGGCGCAGGCTACGCCGGGGGAGTGACGGGGCGCATCCGGCACAGCAGGGCCCTGCCGGGCCAGCTGCCGGTGAGGGGATCGCAGGCGTCGGGCTCGTCCGTCGTCAGCACGTTCACGTTCGACTGCCAGAGGCCGTGCAGCGACGGTTCCGCCCCGGGCTGCTCCGGGAACCACCAGCAGTGCTCCGCGTGCACCACGCGGGGATCGATCCCGGTCGAGAAGCGCGCCTTCATGACGATCGCCCCCCGCGGGGTCTCGATCGTCGCCCATTCCCCCTCGCGGATCCCCAGCCGGGCGGCGGTGTCCGGGTGGATCTCCACGAGCGGGTCGGGGTGCTGCTCGCGCATCCCCATCCCCAGCTGCCGGTGCTCGGACTGGAACTGGGGGAGGAACCGGCCCCCGTTGATCAGGATGAGGGGGAACTCCGCGGCGATCTCCGGGGTGCTCACGGGGCTTTCGGGGGGCTCCTCGTAGAAGGGGAGGGGATCGTAGCCCAGTTCCTCCAGCAGGTTCGAACAGAGCTCGAACCTCCCGCTCCGCGTGGCGAACCCGGTCGCCTTTCCCGTGCGCGGGTTGATCGTTTCGTGGGTCCAGGGTTCGGAACTCGCGATCACGTACCTTTTCGTGGCCGCCTCCCTGAAAGTGAGGCCCAGCGGCGCCAGGCGGTAATCGTACAGCTCCTCTTCCGTCCTCCACGGGAAGTGCTCCCCGAACCCGAGGCGCACGGCGAGTTCGCGGAAGAACTGGTAGTCGGTCCGGCGCTCGCCGAGCGGGGCGACGGCGCGTTCGGCGGCCACCAGCACGCTCGTGAAGTCCTCCATCGTCGACAGCGTCCCCCGTTCCAGCTTGCTCGCCGCCGGGAGCACGTAGTCGGCGAGCAGCGCCGTCGGGGTCATGAAGTGCTCGAGCACCACGTGCAGTTCCAGGTTGGGGCTTTTCAGCGCCCGGTAGACCATTTTGGTGTTGGCGGCGTTGAGCAGGGGGTTGCTCCCCCAGGTGATGAGGGCCTTGGTCGGGTAGGGTACGCCGTCGGCGATGCTGCGCCAGATGGCGGGCTCCGGGGCCGTGAAGCTGTGGCCGCTCATCGGCAGGGGGACGCCGTAGGTCTCCTCGTAGAGCGCGTTCATCCGCTCCCAGGCGGGCCAGGTCATCAGTTTGAAGCGGTCGCTCCCCAGCTGCCGGGCGCGCTGTGCGGGGGGGCAGCATTCGGCCATCTGCAGCATGGAGTCGCGCATGGCCATCACCCCGTCGACCACCGGCCCGGGGCCCTCCGGGGCCATTCCGGGCGCCGTTCCCCCCATATTTCCCGTGAGCGCGTGCAGGCAGAGCTTGGCCTGCTCCACGCGCGTGGCGTTGCGCCCCAGCTGGTCGGGGGCCAGGCCGCTCATGATGCAGGCGGGGGAGTTCCCGGCATAGGCGACGGCCGAGGCGACGATCTGTTCGGCCGGGATCCAGGTGATGGCGGCCGCCCGCTCGGGGGTGTACTCGGCGGCGCGCGCCTTCAGCCGGTCGAAGCCGTAGGTCCAGCGCTCGACGAAATCGCGGTCGTAGAGGCCGCGCTCGATGATCACGTGCATCCAGGCCATGAGCAGGGCCGTGTCGGTGCCGGGGCGGATCTGGAGCCACAGGTCGGCCATCTTCGCCATTTCCGTCCGCCGCGGGTCGACGACGATGAGCTTGGCCCCCGGGTTCTGTTCGCGCCATTTGCGCATCGGGCGGCGCCGCACGGGGTTGGCGTCCCAGTAGTCCCTCCCGAGCAGCACCAGGCAGTGGAGGCGTTTGATGGGGGGGGCCAGGACGCAGGGGAGGGTGGTTCCCGCCAGGGCGAAGGAGAGCGCGACCTTGTTGCAGGCGCAGGCGGTCCCCGAGGCCCCCACGTTGCCCGGGTTGCCGAACAGGTTCAGGAAGCGGGCGCGGATCGGGTAGAAATCGGAGCGGTAGGTCCCCTCGATGGTGGAGAGGCATTCGGCGCCGTGGCGGGCCTTGAGTTCCCCGAGTTTCGCGGCGATCTCGTCGAGCGCCTGGTCCCAGGAGATCCGCTCCCAGCGGTTCTCCCCGCGTTCCCCCCGCCGCTTGAGCGGGTGCATCAGCTGGTCGGGGTGTTCCAGCCATTTGACGAAATGGGGCACCCGTTCGGCGCACACCGCCCCGCGGTTGTAGGGGAACTCGGGATTCCCCCGGATGTCGAGGATCCGGTTGTCCTTGACCCTGACGAGCAGGCCGCAGTTGCAGTGGCAGCCCGGGGAGGGCCAGCACAGCGTCTTTTTGACCTCCACCCCCGGTTCTTCGATCCGGTTTCCGCCGTTCATGTGGTTTCCTCCCTGGCGCCCAGCTTAGCCGGGTTCGCCGGGGGCGTCAACCCGGCGGGATCAGGTCATCGCCGGGAAGTGGCTCAGCGCGATCCAGATGGAGACGACGATCAGCAGGGATGCCAGCAGACGGAGCAGGTACACCCGCCGGGTCTGCGTTTCCAGCACGGCGCTGCCGCGGTAGGTCAACGCCGCGGTGATCAGGACGATGAAGATCCCCCGGGTCGCCTGCAGGATGTTGGGGATCACCACGCCGCTGGACATCTTGAGCATGACCGTGAAGAGCAGGGTCGCGGTCACCAGCGCCGCCGCGGAAAAGAGGCCGAGGCGCAGGTCGGTTCCCTTGAGCAGCAGCGGCATCCCCTTCTTCCGGAGGTAGGGGATGACGCCGAGCGCCAGGACGCCGACGATGAAGTTGTAATAGATCATGAAATTGTAGGAGTCCAGGTGCACGAGGGTGCGCTTGATGTAGATGTCGGTGAACCCGAAAACCACCGCGCACCCCGTCATCAGGGCCACCGGCCGGAGGGGGAAGCGGCGGCGGTTCCCCTGCGACGGGGAGTAGCTGAGGATGCCGATGGAGGCGGCCACCAGCAGGGCGGCGACGTAGACCTGCCAGGTGTGTTTCTCCCCGAGCATGGGAATCGCCAGCAGTCCGGCGAAGATCACCTTGCTCCCCATGATGGGCATCACGCTGGAGACGTCGCCGCAGTGAAGGGCGGAGTACAGAAACAGGTAGGCCGCGACGCAGGTCGCCGCGGAGATCAGCAGCGGCGGCCAGGCTTCGGGAGAGGGGAAGCGCGCGGGGATGAACACCCACAGCAGCGGGGTGATGGCGGCCTGGATGACGCTGACGTAGAGAAAGAGGAGAAACGGCTCCCGGATCCGGTTCAGGAGCGCCTTCGAGAACGCCGAATAGACGCTGTGCGCCAAACCGGAGGAGAGGCCGATCAGCAGGAGTAGTAGGTTCATAGGGGGCGGTGACACGGAATAGGGGGATGGAGATTCCGCGGGCCCCGGGAGGAGTCCCGGGACCCGCGGAAGGCTTTACGCGCCGCGGTGGCGGCTATTTGCCGAATTCGGGCTTTCTCTTCTGCAGGAAGGCGGTGACCCCTTCCTTGCAGTCCTTGGCGCAGGAGATGTCGCCCGCGCCCAGGTAGGCGATTTCCAGGGCTTCCGACAGCGTCTTGGCCGCGGCGGCCTTGTTGATGATGCCGCCGATGATGCCCAGGATTTCCTTGCTGAGCGGGAGATCCCCCGCCTTGGGCTCGTCGGGAACGGTGAACTCGGGAATCGCCACCGGCCCGTCGGCGATCCGGGGCACGTTCCCCTGGAGCCTGCCGACCTCGGCGACCGCCGCGTCGATCAGTTCGGGGAAGCTCTTGGCCGTCTTCTTCACGATGCCGATTTCCATGGCCTCCTGGGCCGTCAGCCTTTCGGCCTTGCCGATCATGCTGTGGAACTTCGCCGCGGCCTGGGGCCACTTGCGGTAGGGGATCACCACGCCGCCCATGCCGGGAATCATCCCCAGCGTGATTTCCGGCAGCTGCATGAACGCCTTTTCCATCGCCACCATGCTGTGGCAGCGCGAGGCCAGCTCGAAGCCGCCGCCCATGGCCAGCCCGTTGAGGGCCGCGACGACGGGCTTCTTCATCTGGTCGATGAACTCCAGGACCTTCGAATTGCCGCGCGACAGGGCCTGTCCCTTTTCGTTGTTGCCGAAGGTGGCGACGAAGCCGCCGATGTCGGCGCCGGCGCAGAAGGCCTTGGGGCCGTACCCGGTGATCACGAATCCCTTGACGCTGGAATCCGCCTCGCCCTTCTTGAGCTCGGCCAGGATTTCGTTGCAGGTGTGGTCACTCAGGGCGTTGGCCGCCTGCGGCCTCCGGATGGTGAGGACGGTCACGCCGTCCATCCGGTCGACCAGGATGTCCCGCGGGAAATCGAAGTACTGCTCGACGGGCTTGGTGGCCTTCGGCCAGCCGGGACGCTCGGCGTCGAACCTCTTCATGATGTCGTTGATCTTGTCGGCGCCCAGGTTGACCATGAGGTCGATGATGCCCTTCTTGTACGCGAGCGCGATCACGCTGCCGAAGTTGAGGTCGGTGAGCGTGCCGAGATTCCGGTCCGCGATATCGAAGGCCTGGGAGAAGACGGCGCCCAGGAAGCGCATCCGGACCCATTCCGCCGTTTCCGGGGCCACTTCCACCTTGGTGCGGGGCTTGTTGAACGCCCACTTGTCGACCGACAGCAGCAGCTTGCGCGGGGCGTAGGCCGGCCGCTCGGCCATCCTGCGGGTCATGGACGCGTGCGTCAGCGGGTTGCCGCCGCCCACGCCCGTCACGAAGAAGGGCCCGGCGCCGAGGAACTCCTCGCTGACCGCGTCGACTTCCTTGCTGGTGGCCTTGTCCAGGCACCACGCCGCCTCGCTCGCCCAGGTCTCGAACAGGCGGTTGAGGAGGAAGGAGAATACGTTGGACGCCGCGATCGGCGCCTTGCCGGTCGTGGCCATGAACCAGAGCAGGAAGTCGATGGTGTCGGCTTCCGCCTTGTCCCAGTTGACGACCTCGACCCCCATGCTGTGCCAGGCGGGCGCGAAGAAATGGGTGATGGCCGTCCGTCCCGGGTGCTTGAGGTGGCTGAAGATCTGCTCGGCCGGGATGCCGCTGGTGTTGGAGGTCAGGATGGCGTCCTCGGCGACGATCGACTCGAGCTGGGTGAAGATCTTCTTCTTCAGTTCCACCGTTTCCGTCGCCGCTTCGATCACCAGGCTGCAGTTCTTGAGCTGGGTGTAATCGGAGGTGTAGACGACGTTGCCCAGGATGGCTTCGACCTGTTCGGGCTTCAGCTTCTTCTTTTCAATCCCCTTCTGGGCGTAGCTTTCGAACCGCTGTTTCGCCGCCTTGAGGGCGTCCTCGACCACGTCCACGACGTAGAGTTTCGACTGCGGGATGCCGGTCCGGAAAAAGTAGGCGATGTCGGTCCCGATGTTCCCGGCGCCGATCACCGCCATCTCCTTGGGCATCGGCCGCGAGGGGCGGATGAGGAACGGGTTGTTGAAGCTGGGGTACAACTTGTTGTTTGTAGTCATGGAATGTCTCCTGCAAAAATCATCTGCTGTTAGTTCACCTTGAACACCAGGGCGGCGCCGGAATCGCCCGCCGCGCAACCGGCCACCAGTCCGTAACCGCCGCCTTTCAGCACCAGTTCCTCGACCAATTCGATCGCGAGCCGCATGACCGTCGGGCCCTGGGGATGCCCGTAGATCAGGGAGCTTCCGTAGTTGTTGAAGATCTTGTCGTCGACGCCCATCGCTTTTCTCATGTAGAGGTCGTTGACGGAGAAGGGGTTGTGCGTCTTGATCGCCTTGATGTCGGAGAGCTTGATCCCCGCCCGTTCCAGCGCCTGCTGCGACGCCGGCACCGGCGCCATGGGCATGTGCGCCTTCTCCACCCGGGCGAACCCGAAGGAGCAGACCTGGATCGTGACGCCCTTGTCGGCCGAAAGCTCGCTGGCCTTATCCTTGGTGGTGACGATCATGCCCGCGTTCCCGTCGGCCGCGTGGGTCTGGGCTCCGAAGGTCATGATGGAGTCGGGGGAAACCGTGCGCAATTTCGCCAGCCCCTCCGGGGTGGAGGCGACGATCCCCTCGTCCCCTTCCACGAGGATGGTCTTCTTGCGCGAAAGCTGCACTTCCACCGGGATCATGTAGCCCTTCTGGAATTTGCGGTCGTCGGCCAGCGAATCGGCGTACTTCTGGTACCGGGAGAGGACGATGGCGTCCGATTCCTCGCGCGTGAAACCGTTCTCGCGGGCGACGTTGTTGGCCGTGCCCGTGGGGCTCGTTCCCGCCGTCGGGTCCATGCTGAAACCGTCCACCATCCAGCTCTCGAAGTCCGGCTTCCCGCCGAGGCCCATGGGGTTCGGCCAGAGGAGGTTCGGGGAGTTCGAGGAGCGGTCGCAGGTGGCCACCAGCACGTTGGAATTGACTCCGGCCTCGACGAAGGACGACGCCACCTTGATGGAGATGGTGGACGTGGCGCAAGCCTGGGCGATGCGGGGGCCGCTGATGCCGGGGTTGCCCATCTGCAGGGCGAAATTGGGGGCGTCGAAGAACCAGTTCTTCTGGGGGATGGTCGCGCCGAAAACGATGCTGTCGAAGATGTCGGGGGTGATCCCGCGCAGTTCAAAGAACTTTTTCGCGGTGGCCGCCGCCAGGTCTACGGCGTTCTGGTTTTGGAACGATCCCTGCCAGGCACAAAAGGGGGAGCTCCAGTATCCTTTGTAAGGGACATACACGTTTTTGAACATTTCCAGCTCCTTTCGATTACGTTATTAAGATCTAATGCTTGAGGACTTCTAAGTAATGCAGCTAGGAATGCAAGGCTCTATCGGGGCTTTGAAGCGGGCTATGCGTTTTCGCAAAAAAAGCATGATGTCCTGAATCGTCGCCCCCGATGCTTGAAACCATCACGGCATGGACGATTTCCAAGCCTCAACATACTCGCGGCGGCCACGGGGCCGCCGATTCCGAAATAGTCGCGCCGGTAAAACCGGGGATTCGTCACCATGGGGACTACGTGGAAGGACTCGCCACTTGATGGCCCACCCCTTACCCGCTATCGTCTCGCTGCTCCGAAATCCCGAACGTGCGCCTGTAAACGCAGATACGCACGCAAAAAGCGGATTTCATGACTTAGAATAGGAGAGTCGGAGAATCATAGTCAAGCCCCAAATGCCGGGCTCCGGCGAGGGGTGAGCCCGGGCGGAAAGTGCTTGACAGCGCGGAAATGGGTGTAGATAATATGGAACTTGGTTCCATTGCGTGGAACAATTTGGATTTTACCTTCCTGTAAAAATAAACCTCGCCGACATCGCGTGCCCGAGTTTTTTTACACCGAGGAAAGGCTCAAGGACCGGCAAGTGCTCTATAAATAATTGAAGAATAAAGAATAAAAGAAACGGGAGAGATGTTATGGGAAAAATTTCCGCATTAGACGCATTCTTCAGACCGAAAAGCGTAGCCATTGTCGGGGCATCCTCCGATCCCAAGAAGCCGGGTTTTACCGCGCTCAAGAACCTTGTGTCCATGGGCTATAAGGGGAACATTTTCCCGATCAACCTGCGCGAGGAATCGATCCTCGGGTATCCGTGCTACAAGAGCGTCCTGGACATCGCGGAGCCGGTCGAAGCGTGCGTTCTGCTGGTGAGCGCGGACCTCACGATGAAGGTGGCCGGGGAACTGGTGGAGAGGAAGAAGAAGTGTAACGACGTGACCGCCGCCGTCTGCATGTCGGCCGGTTTCGGCGAGCTCGGCACCGCCGAGGGGAAGCAGCGCGAGCAGGACCTCGTCCGGATGCTCCGCTCCGCCTCGATCCGCCTCATCGGCCCCAACTGCGTGGGGATGATCGACGCCTACAGCGGGTTCAACACCAGTTTCGACATCCCGTCCTACCCGAAGGGGGGCTTGAGCTTCCTGACGCAGAGCGGGGCCCTGGCGACCTCGTTCCTGTTCTGGGCGGGGGGGCTCGAGCTGGTGGGGTTGAGCAAATTCGCCTCGATCGGCAACATGGCCGACGTCGACATGGCCGAACTGCTCCTCTACCTGAAAGACGACGATTCGACGAAGGTCATCGGGATCTACATGGAAGGGCTGCCGCAGCCGCGCGAGTTTTTCCGGACCGCCCGCGCGGTCGCCGCCGTCAAACCGATCGTGGTGCTCAAGGCGGGCAAGAGTGAAATGGGGACCGCCGCGGCCCTCTCCCACACCGGCGCCATCGCCGGCTCCGACGCCATCTACGACGGCGCCTTCCGGCAGGCGGGCCTGGTGCGCGCCCGGAGCGTGGCCGAGTTCTACGACCTGATGCGGGCGTTCGAACGGCAGCCGGTGCCGGAGGGGAACCGCGTCTGCGTGCTCACCCACATGGGCGGCCCGGGGACGCTGTGCATCGACGAGATTTCGGCCGCGGCGACGCTGGAAATGGCCAAATTCTCCCCGGCAACCCATGACGCCATCCGGGCCCTGTGCGCCCCGATGGCCAACGTCGGGCATCCCGACGGTTATGTCGACCTGACCGCCGCTCACACCGAAAAGCTCCACAACCAGGTGCTGGGGCACCTGTTCGCCGAGCCCAACGTCGACATGGTGCTGCAGATCCTGGCGCCGAGCGCGTTTCTGGAGCAGAAGCTGCTCGCGGAAGAGATCTCCGCCGCCTACCGCTCCCAGGCCGGGAAGAAGACGTTTCTCAATGCCGTCACCTTCGGCAGTTTCGCCCTGGAGGCCCGCAAGGGGCTCGAAGGGGCGGGGCTCCCCACGGTGGAATTCCCCGATGCCCTGGCCCGGGTGGCGGGAAGCATGGCGGGGTACGGCGCCTTCCGCCGTTCGGCGGCGGCCCACCCCTGGACTCCCCTGGCCAGCGGCAGCGAAGCGGTCGATGAGACGGCCCGGATCCTCGCCGCCGCGGCCGGGAAGGGGCAGGCGGGCCTGCTCGAGCCCGAGGCCTACGAGGTCTGCGCAAAATACGGCATCCCCACCTCCCCCTTTAGCGTGGTCGATACGCTCGAGGAGGGGATCGAGGCGGTCCGCCGGGTGGGCTACCCGGTCGTGCTGAAGGTGGTCTCCTCCGAGATCATCCACAAGTCGGATGTCGGCGGGGTGGTCCTGGGGATCACCTCGGAGGACACCTTCAGGCAGGGGTACCAGAAGCTGGTCGGCAACATCCGGGCGGCGTTCCCCCACATCACGCAGCCGAGAGTGCTCATTCAGAAGATGATGCCCTCCACCACCGAACTCGTGATGGGGGCCATCCGGGACCGGCTGTTCGGTCCCGTCGTGATGTTCGGCCTGGGCGGGATCTATGTCGAGGCGCTGAAGATGGTCAACTTCCGGCTCCTCCCCCTCGGGCCCGAGGAAGCCAAGGACCTCGTCCGCCAGACGCTCCCGCCCGCCCTGCTCAAGGGGGTCCGGGGCAGGGGGCCGATGAACCTCGACTCCATCGCTTCGGTCATGGTGGCCCTCGGCCGCCTGCTCGAGGAGCAGCCGCAGGTCGCGGAGGTCGATCTCAACCCGATCCTTCCCTTCGAGGAAGGGTGCGTGGCCGTGGACGCGCGCATCATCCTGTCCCCGTCGCGCTGAGCGGCAGGAGAGGGGGACGCGGCCGCCCGCCGGCCGCATCCCCCGATCCTGAACGGGCGTTTCAGCTCGCCCGGGAGTGCACAATCGCCGTGCAAAGCGGTGGAAGCTCCATGGCCGAAACACTTAGCCTGTGACTTTCGGCGATATCCACAGATTTATCCACAGTCTTTGTGGATCCCGCTTCCGATCGGCCCCCGCGACGGGGGACAATAATAATTCGGACGAACGGGGCAAAGTGTACTATCATTAGTCAGTCAGGCCGTGATCCTCGCCAGTCAGGCCGTGCTCAATGTTCTGGACTTCCTGACCCGATCCCAGAATTCAACGAAAGGCAACCGGGCAGCATGAAAGATGAATCGAGCGTCAACCCTACCCAGGACCCGGACGGAAACGACAGCGATGTGGTTTCCCTCCTTCAGGATCTGCAGCAGCGGGTGCTGTTTCTGGAACGAAAGATCGACCTGCTGATCGGCCAGTTGCAGGAGCGCCCGCGCAGGGAGGCGCCCCCGGACCGGCCGTTCCGCAAGAGACCGTACTACGGATCGACCAACGCCGCCGAGCGCCCGCACCGGCACGGAGGCGAAGACCGGCATGGTCCGAAAAAGACGGGCCCGGCGCGCGCGCCCTTTTATGAGCGCCGCCCCCACGGCAGGAAGCAGGGGCCGGCGAAGAAACGCCTCTCCCCCAAACACCGGGACCGGGAGTAGTCCACGGGCCCGGGGGGGTTCCCCGCGCGGCCGGCAATGAGTGTCTTTAAACATCAACATCAATGGAGAAATCAAAACATGGCTTTCAGAGACAGACAGTTCGACAGAGGTCCGAGAGAAATGCATAAGGCCGTATGCGCCGACTGCAAAAAGGAATGCGAAGTTCCGTTCAAGCCCAGGGAAGACCGCCCGGTGTACTGCCGGGACTGCTTCGCCAAGCACAAGGACCGCTGATCGTTCCTCTCCTCGTTTCATCCATGCCGGCCCGCAGCAGGGCCGGCATTCCTTCCGGCTCCCCGAATTCCCCTGATTCCCTGCGGGCCGCCGGGCACGGTGAGGCTCACGGCGGGCCAACTACTAGTCAATACGTAATTAAATATTTGATTCGGGCGTAATACCGCCCGCGCGCAGACGTACTATTCTCAAGGAGAAAGGAGAATATCGCCATGCATCGGTTGTGGGTCTGCTGGCTTCTGGGGATCGTGCTTTTCCTTTCCGCAACCCGCGGATTTTGCGGGGAGGCGCCCGGGGAGGAAAGTGAGGACCTCCTGAACGTGAGGATCCATGGCCGCGTGTTGACGAGCGAGGGGAAGCCGCTCGACGGCGTCACGGTACATCTGGATACCCCGCTCTCGGAAGACGGCCCGATCCGGATGGTCACCGATCTGCAGG
>CAZWXG010000072.1:7732-13236 GCA_964637825.1 uncultured Acidobacteriota bacterium | reverse complement strand
TCGGCGGTCCCGAAGCGGACGGCCACGATGCCGTTGGCGCCCAGTTTTTCCGCTTCCGCCACCATGCGGTCCAGGGCCTGTTCGCGTGCCTCCGCGATCATCTTGGTGTAGTCGGTGATCTCGCCCCCCACTACGGCGCGCAGCACCGCCATGATGTCCCGGCCGATGTGGCGGGCCCGGATGGTATTGCCCCTGACCAGCCCCAGGGTCTTGATGATCCGCTTCCCGGGAATCTCGTCGCAGCTGACCATGATCATCGCTCCACCCCTCTCTCGTATCTCTCGTGTTTTCTCGCAAACCACCGCTCACGCCCGATGGAGACCAAGAGGACGATCCCGCCGCCCAGGGCCAGCGAAACCCCGATCTTCAGGACGCCGCTCACCCCCGGATCCGCATAGAAGGCGCCGAGTGCGGTCCAGGCCGCGTAGCCGAGCACGGCCATGAGCCCGCCCGACAGCAGGACCCAGCCGAGCGCCCGCTCCGTCCGGCGGTAAATGTCGGCCCAGTAGCCGTCCCAACGGCCGTCCGGCAGGTCCTCGAGCCGCATCTTCTCGGTCACTTCCCTGATCTTCCGGAAGGCGCGCAATTCGGCCCCCCAGCGCTCGTCGCCCCGGACCGCCTCCTCCATCGCCCTCTCTTCCTCCGGGGAGGCCACCCCGTCGACCATTTTCATCATCAGCTGCTGGATTTCCTCATCCTTCATGCTCTTCCCCCAGAAGATCCCGGAGCCGCCTGCGCGCATAGTACAGGCGCGACATCACGCTCCCCGCGGCGATTCCCAGGATCTCCGCGATTTCCTCGTAAGACCGGTCCTCGAAATGGCGGAGGATGATGATTTCGCGGTGGTCGGCCGAAAGTCTTTGGATGGCCTCCCAGACCGCATGCTTCGCCTCGCTTTCGGCCAGGGCCCTTTCGGGCGAGCCCGGGGCGGAGGGGAAGGCCTCGCGGGAGGGCGGGTTCTCGGCCGCATAACGCAGCCGGACGGACCGCTTCCGGATGTGGTTTCGGGCGAGGTTGCGGATGATGGCATGGAACCATGCATGGAAAGGGGAGCTTCCGTCGTAGCGCTCCCGCGCGCGGTAGATCCGGATAAAGGCTTCCTGCGACAGATCGTAGGCGTCGTCCCGGTTCCCGACGAACCTGAGGGCCGTAAAATACGCCCTCCGCCGGTTCCGGTCGACGAGATCCTTGAACGCCGCCGCATCCCCGAGCCTGACCGCCATCATCAACTGGGTGTCGTCCAATTCTGCCATCTCCCTGGTATCCCCTAATACCGCCGCCGGAACGCTTTATTCAAGGATCCCCCCGATTTTCCGCGGGCGGGGATGGAGCGATCGGGTGACGGAGAAGGTAGCAGAATCCGACGGACCGGAAAACGCAAATGTTCCGCGGGTCTGAAGGCCGGGGGCCGGCCCGGCGGCACGCGCGCCGGGCCGGCCCCGGGGGAGAGGGGAAACCCTGCCGGCGTCAAAACGCCGTTACAGCTTTTCGAAATGCGGATCGTCCGGGAGGATCACCCGCGTTTCGGACCGCGACAGCAAAAGCGAGACCAGGACCGCCAGCAGGACGATGGCAAGCATGAGGATGACCACGTTGCGCAAAAGCCGCGTGAAGGGCGCGACGACGCCCTCGACCGGGCTCGAGATGGCGAGCATCCAGCGCAGGTTCGGGGAGAGCTCCATGAAGCTGCGCGCATTCATCCCGATGACCGATCGCGGCTTCTCCCGGGTAACGATGAACCTCTGCCCGAATTCCCTGGCTTTGGCGAGGTCCGCCATCTCCGGGTAGGGGCGGCCGTCGTCGTAGCTGTGCCCCGGGGAAGCGATGACGCTCCCGTCCAGCCTCACCAGGGCGGCGGTCCCCCCGAAGCCCGCCTGCACCGAAGCCACGATGGAATGGATCTCGTCCGCGGCGAGGACCACCTTGATGACGCCCATGGCCCCCCCCTTGGCATCGGTGAAGGGCTCCGCGATATCGATGCACCAGACGCCCGCGCTTTCGTCAAAGTGCATGTCCCCGATATACACGCCCCCCTTCTGCCCGTCGGCGTAGGCCCCCTTCCACCACGGGTCCCCGCTCTGCCCGTAACTGGTCGTCTTCCCCGTGGCGGCCACGGTCCTCCCCGCCAGGTCGGTGACGATGATCTCCCGGTAGGCGGTGCGGACCTTCATGTAGCGCCGCAGGAAATCGGCCGCCGGGTTGTCCAGGACCGCCTGCAGCTCGGGGGACTGGTAATCCAGTTCTTTCCAGCGCGCCTCGATCGCGGCGGTGCGCTTGACCGCCGCGCCGACGTCGGCCTTGAGCGCGCGGTTGCCCTGTTCCACCGCGTCGCGCAGCACCGGCGTTTCCGTCAGGGCCGCGATTTCGACGATCTGGTTCCCCAGGAAGTTTTCCAGGTATTCGAAAGCCACGTCGGCCTCTTCCGCCAGGTGACGGCCGTGGGCCTCGATGGAGGACGCGCGGTACCCGCTGACGAGCCACCACGTCCCCAACAGAAAGGCGACGATGGCGATCAGGAGCAGGATCGACATCATGCGGAAATCAAGCTTGAATTTCCAGCCGGTCATGGTGGATCGCATAGACTCCTCCTCTCGAAGTAAATGCCGAACATCCATGAGCAAACGAGGGTGCCGCCGATCGGAGGTGCCGAAGAAAGACGGATGCGCCTGGTGGCAGCGCCCCTTGAGAAGGTGATGCCTCTGAAAAAATCATACTCCAGGTCCGGTCCTACATCCAGCACCGGCGATTTATGGAAAAAGCGGCGGGCGGGGTTGCCCCGGCCCGGGCGGGATCTTATTCAGGGAACGGGAGGAAACGACACGATGCCGCTCTACGAATACGCGTGCCTCGACTGCGGGGCGGAATTCGAAAAACTGGTGCTCAGGACCGGGGAGGCGGAAGAGGTCCGCTGCCCCGGATGCGGGAGCGGCAGGCTGGAGGAGCGGATCTCCAGTTTCGCTTCGGTCTCGGCAGGCGGCGCCCCGGATTGCGCCCCGAGCGGAGGGTGAAGCATCGGTTAGTTCCGGGCCGTGAGCCCGGGCCCGTCATCGGGAAGAGCGGGAGGAGGGGGAGGAGGTCCCTGTCGAGCCTTCGGCCGGCAGGGAGTCCGTCCAGTGGATCGTCCCGTACGGCGTGTCCTCCAGGACGATGCGGCGTTTTCCCAGTTCCGCGCGGATGCGGTCCGCTTCGGCGTAATCCTTCCTTTCCCGCGCCTCCTCGCGCCGGGCGATCAGGGCCTCCACCTCGGGATCCGCCGGCTCGGCCTCCGCCGGGTCGAGGTCGACAAATCCCAGCACCGAGTTGACCCTGTCCAGCGCCGCGAGCGCCAGGTCCGCATCCTTGCGCGACACCCCCCGGCCGGCCAGCAGCGGGTTCGCCCGCCGGATCAGGAGAAACAGGGCTCCCAGGGCCCTGGGGACGTTGAGGTCGGCCTCCAGGGCGGATTCGAAGGAGGCCGTCATTTCATCGACGGCGCCCCGGATGGAATCGCCCGATCCTTTGCCGGAGCACAGCCTGAGCCGGGCGACGAAGGTGTCGATCCGCCCGAGCGCGGCGCGGGCGGCCTCGAGGGCCTCCCGGGAATAGGCGAGCGGCTGGCGGTAGTGGGCCGACAGGAGCAGGTAGCGGACCTCCCGCGCGGTAAACCCCGCGCGCAGCAGGTCCTCGAGCGTCACCGCGTTGCCGGCCGAACGGGACATCTTCTTCCCCCCGGCCAGCACCAGCCCCGAGTGCACCCAGTAGCGCGCCGGTCCCCTGCCGTGGAGCGCCTCGCACTGGGCGATCTCGTTTTCGTTGTGGGGGAAGAGGATATCGCTGCCGCCGGTGTGGATGTCGAACTCCTCGCCCAGGTAGCGCTTGCTCATGGCCGCGCACTGGACGTGCCAGCTGGGGCGGACGTTGCCCCATTCGGTCTCGTAGAAGATGTCGTGCGCCATCTCGGCCAGGGTGGCCCGCTTGAACAGGGTGAAGTCCCTGGGGTTCTCCTTGTCGTATTCGTCCAGGTCCACGGTGGTGCCTACCCTGATCTTGGAGAAATCGAGCCCGCTCAGCGCGCCGTATTTCGGGAACCGGCTGATGTCGAAATAGACACTGCGCAGCCTCTCGTAGGCGTACCCCGCGCTCACCAGTTCACGCGCGAAGCCGACCATGTCGTCGATGTGCTCCGAGGTCCGCGGGTATTTCCAGGCGTGCTTGACCCCCAGCCGGTCCAGGCACTCCATGAATTCGCCCGTGTAGCGGTCCGTCAGTTCCCGGAGCCCCATCCCCTGCCGGATCGATTCCTGGATCGTATTGTCGTCCAGGTCGGTGATATTCATCACGTGACGGACCTCGAACCCGCAGTATTCCAGGACCCGCCGCAGCAGGTCGGCCGCCACCACGCGGCGCAGCAGGCCCAGGGTGGGGGGGGCGTTCACCGTGGGCCCGCAGGAATAGACCGAAACCTTCCCGGGCTCGAGCGGCTGGAATCGCCGCTGGGCGCGCGAGAGCGTGTCGTACAGCTCCAGTTGGGGCTCCCGGCGCGCAACGGGGACGGAGGATTGGAAGAGGGACGTGCTGAGATAGCGGTCCCCCCCGTCCGGGAGGATGACGACGATGACGCCGCCCGTGAGTTCCCTGGCCGTCTCGAGGGCCACGTGGCAGGCGGCTCCCGCGCTCATCCCCACGAACAGCCCCTCCTCCCGCGCCAGCAGCCGGGCGGTCGCGAAGGCGTCGTCGTCCTTGATATTGACCTTGGAGTCGAGCCGCTTCCGGTCGAAGATCCCCGGCCGGTAGGCCTCCTTCATGTTCTTCAGGCCCTGGATCTTGTGCCCCAGGTAGGGCTCCACGCCGATGATGCGGATCGCGGGATTGTACTCTTTGAGCCGCCGGCCCATTCCCATGAGGGTGCCCGAGGTCCCCATGGAGGCGACCAGGTGCGTGATCCTCCCCCCGGTCTGCTCCCAGATCTCCACCGCCGTGCCGTGGTAGTGGGCCAGCGGGTTGGCCGGGTTGTTGTACTGGTCGGGAATGAAATACCTGCCCGGCTCCCGGCGGTGCAGGCGATAGACCGCCTCGATGGCGCCGTCCGTGCCGAGCCGGGCCGGGGTCTTGAGAAACTCGGCGCCCAGCGCCGTCAGGATCTGGCAGCGCTCCTGGCTGACCCCTTCGCTCATCGCCAGCAGGACCTTGTACCCCTTCACCCCGCCCACCAGGGCGAGTCCGATCCCGGTGTTTCCGCTGGTCGCCTCCAGGATGGTCTTGTCCCGGCCCAACTCGCCCGCGGCTTCCGCGGCCTCGATCATCGACCGGGCGACCCGGTCCTTGATCGACCCCCCGGGATTGAAGTTTTCGAGCTTGGCCCAGATCTCGACCTCCGGGTTGGGACACAGGCGCCGGAGCCGGACAAGAGGAGTGTTGCCAATGAGATCGAGTGCGCCGGAACCGAATACGGGAGCTTTCATAATGCGGAAAGGCTATCACGGAAGGGTCCCGGGCGTCCACTGCCGCCTGCCCGGCCGCCCGCC
>CAZWXG010000072.1:3937-7632 GCA_964637825.1 uncultured Acidobacteriota bacterium | reverse complement strand
GTCGGGAGCGTGACCATGGGAGTGCCCATATCGCAAATGCTGGCGGTCGCCAGGTACATCGTCGGGCGCAAGGTCGCTCGGGCGGCCCGCTATCCGCTGGTCCTCATGCTGGAACCCCTCTTCCGCTGCAACCTCGCCTGCTCCGGGTGCGGCAAGATCCAGTATCCGCCGGAAATCCTGCGGCAACAGCTCTCCCCGGAGCAGTGCTTCGAGGCCGCGGAGGAGTGCGGCGCCCCCATGGTCAGCATCCCCGGGGGGGAGCCCCTGCTGCACCCGCAGATCGCCGGGATCGTGGAGGGGCTGATCGCGCGCGGGAAGTATGTCTACCTCTGCACGAACGCCCTCCTCCTGAAGGAAAGACTGGGCGACTTCCGCCCCGACAAGTACCTCACCATCAACGTCCATCTCGACGGGCTCGAGAGGTTCCACGACCGGTCGGTGGGGCGCGCGGGGGCGCACCGCATAGCGGCGGAGGCGATCAGGGAGGCCGTTCGCCGCGGGTTCCGCGTCACCACCAACACCACCCTTTTCAACGACGCCGATCCCGAAAGCGTGCGCGCGTTCTTCGACGAGGCGATGGCCCTCGGGGTGGAGGGGATGACGCTGTCTCCCGGCTACCCTTACGAAAAGGCGGCCGACCGGCAGCACTTTCTCCTGAAGGAGGAAACCCGGCGGCTGTTCGCCGCGGTGCTGCGCGGGCGCAAAAGGAGCTGGAAATTCAACCAGAGCCCGCTCTTTCTCGAATTTCTGACCGGGGCGAGGGACTACGACTGCACCCCCTGGGGAATGCCGGGCTACAGCCTGTTCGGCTGGCAGAAACCCTGCTACCTGCTCGAGGAGGGCCACTGCAAAACCTTCGCGGAACTGCTCGAACGCACCGAGTGGGACAAGTACGGACCGCGATCGGGCAACCCCAGGTGCGTCAACTGCATGGTCCACAGCGGCTTCGAAGCCAGCGCCGTCAACGACACCTTCGGTTCCCTGTCGGGCATGCTCCGCACCATCGGCGCCCTGGTGCGCGGCCCTGAAGATCCCCCGATTATTCCATCCGGATCAGGGTGATGGAAGACGCCGCGCTCCGGGAGCGGTAGACCCGCTGGGTCGCCGGCCGGAAATCCTCCCCGTCGGCGCTGTAGATGTCCACGAAGCGCTGCGGATTGACATCGACGAGCGGGAACCAGCTGCTCTGCACCTGGACCATGACGCGGTGGCCCCGGCGGAAGGTGTGGTAGACGTCGGGCATCGAAAACTCCACCGCGGTGATCCGCCCCGGCACGAAGGGCTCCGGGCGGGAAAAGCTGTTGCGGTATTTTCCGCGGAAGGGCTCCCCCCGCACCAGTTGCTGGTACCCCCCCATCGCCCCGTCCCGCACCCCGCTCCCGTCGACCGGTCCTTCCTCCGGGTAGGCATCGACGAGTTTCACGACAAAATCGGAATCGGTCCCGCTGGTGGAGACCTTCAGGCTCACCGTCACCGGCCCGGCGACGGTGAGATCCTCCGCGAGCGCCGCGGTGGCATAGGTCAGCACATCTTCGCGCGCGGAGGCGAAACGCTGGTCCCCGACCATGTACTCCCGCGCCATCCCGGTGGCCTGCCGGTCGATGTAGGGGACCGGGCGGCGCGGGTCGCTCGTGTACTGGTCGAAGGCGCCGGCGGCGTCCTTGGGGGCCGGCTCGCGCGCCAGCGTCGCCCCCTCGCGCAGGTAGAAGCTCATCGGGCGGCCCGCCCGCGGCGGCCAGTGCTCCTCTCGCGCCCATTCGTTCCTGCCGGTCAGGAACACCGAGGCCTCGGGGAGATCGAGCCCGCCGTCCCCCTTCAGGAAGTGCCGGAAAAAGGGGAATTCGATCTCGCGGCGGTAGCGGACGGCCGTTTCCGCCCCGAACCGGACCGCACCGAGGGAGTCCCCGTCCGACTGCGCCCAACCCCCGTGGTCCCAGGGTCCCATGACCAGGATGTTGTAGGTTTCGGGGTTGGAAGCCTCCACCGCCTGGTAGACGGCGAGGGTCCCGTACAGGTCCTCCGCGTCGAACCACCCCCCCACGGTCATGACGGCGGGCCGGATGTTCTTCAGATGCGGGCGGAGGGCGCGCGCCTTCCAGAAATCGTCGTAGTTCCCGTGACGCATCAGCTCGTTCCAGAAAGGAACCCTGTTTTGGAGAATCCTCCGGTTCACCTCCCGGAGCGGCCCCAGATCGAGGAAGAAGTCGTAGGCGTCGGGCACCGGCCAGGGGAAGGGCTTCGGCCCCTCCGTGGTGGGCGCCGGGCGGGGATACCCGTAGCTCGCCAGGAAACCGAAGGAGTGCGCCAGGAAAAAGGCGCCGTTGTGGTGGAAGTCGTCCCCCACGAACCAGTCGGCGATCGGCGCCTGGGGGGAGACGGCCCTGAGGGCGGGGTGCGCGTCGATCATCCCGGCGGCCGCGTAATACCCCGGGTAGGAAATGCCCCACATCCCCACCCGGCCGTTGTTGTTCGGGATGTTGCGGACGAGCCAGTCGATCGTGTCCCAGGCGTCGGTGGATTCGTCGGTGTCGCTCCCCTTCTTCTCCGGCCGGTGGGGGCGCAGGTGGACGAATTCGCCCTCGGACATCATGCTCCCGCGCACATCCTGGTAGACGAAGATGAAGCCGTCCCGGGCCAGTTCCTCCGAAGGCCCCAGGTGCCGGGGGTAGGCGTCGGCCCCGTAGGGGGCCACGCCGTAGGGGGTGCGCTGGAGCAGGATGGGGTAGGGGCGGGAGGCGTCCCGGGGGGTGTAGACGGCCGTGAACAGTTTCCGCCCGTCCCGCATCGGGATCCGGACCTCGCGCTTGTCGTAGCTCGAGGCGACCCCGCCGGGCGTCCACGCCGAAGCGAGGCCGAGCAGCGCGGCCAGCAGCAGGATCGGAATCGTCACCCGGCGGATGTCCATGGTCAGCGCAGCGTGCCCCGTACGACGACGTTCTCGAGCCGCAGCATTCCCCACCTCCGTTACAGCCTGATGACCTTCGCCCCGCGCCCGAGCGCCAGCTCCGGCAGTTCCTCCCTGCAGGTGAACACGATCAGCTGGCGCCGCGCGGCCTCAGCGGCCAGGACCTCGAACGCCTCCCCGAGCCTGGGCCGGTCGTAGGCCGCGAACGGTTCGTCGAGGAGGCTGGGGCAGCGGTCCGTTTCCGAGGAGATCATGTCCAGGATCCCGAAGCGCGTGGCGAAGTAGATCTGGTCCTGGGTCCCGCGGCTCAGGTGCTCCGCCAGGCGCAACTCGCCCGTCTCCGACTCCCGCACCCAGATCTGGAAATCGGGATCCACCTTGACCTCTTCGTAGCGGCCGCGGGAAAGGCGCAGGAAGCGCCGCTCCACCTCCGCGTTCAACTGCGGCGCCAGGACCTCCTGCTGCTGCCGCGACAGGGTCTCGATCGCCTCGCAGGCGATCGAGAGCGCATTCCGGTTCGTCTCCAGCCCGCGCAACCGCCTCTCCGCCAGGGCCAGGTCCTCCTCGATCTCGGAAACGGGCCGCACGTCGTGAAAGGCGTGCCGGATGCGCTCGACCGCGGCGGCATGCTCCTCCCGGGCGGCGGCGAGCCGTGCGGCCGTCTGCGCCGCTTCGGCCTCCGCTTCCGCGATCGAGGGGAGGTAGGGCAGGAAGCGGGCCGGCCCGGCGCCCGGGGCCGGCGCGGCCTCCTCCGGCCCGACCTTCCCGCTCAGCTCCCCCAGTTTCCCCT
>CAZWXG010000072.1:0-3837 GCA_964637825.1 uncultured Acidobacteriota bacterium | reverse complement strand
CGGCCTGGGCGTCCGTTTCGGCCAGCCGCGCCTCGAGTCCGGAGAGCCGCTCCCGGTCCAGCTCGCACTGCCGGGCGGCGGCGAGGAAATCCTCGAGCTTCCGGAAACCCGACGCGGCCAGGACCGCATCCAGTTCCTTCCGCTTGCCCCCCCCCTTGTCCCTGACGGCGGCCAGTTCGGCCTCCAGGTCGCGGACCGACCGCTCCAGTTCGAGCGCCGCGACGGCCCCCCTGCGCGCGAGAACGAAGAACAGGGCCGCGACGGCGGCCAGTACCGCCCCGATTCCGGCCGCGTACGGGAGGGGAATCCGCCCGAACCCGTCCGCCAGCCCCCAAACCGGCGGCATGACGGCCAATGCCCCGCACCCCGCGGCCAGGAGCCATCGCCGCCGCACGGCCCGCCCCGTCTCCCCGCGGCGCGCCTTTTCCCCCGAGATCGTCCCGGCCAGCAGGGCCCCCTGCCGGGCGGCCTCCTGCTCGTCTTCGACCGCCTCGCGCGCCAGGCGCTGCCAGTCGGTCCCGTCCGCCACCGCCGGGCTCCGCCCGGCCAGGCGCTCCTTCACCGCGTCCGCCTCCGCCGCGAGGCGCTGCCGCGTTTTCTGCACGCCGTCCCTCTGGAGCGAAAGGCCGAGGTAGGAGACGAACCATTCCGTGATCCGGTCCGCTTCGCTGCCGGCGGCCAGGGCGGCGTAGGGGAGCAGTTCGCTCCGCGCCGATGCGGCGCGGGCGAGGGCCGACTCGGCCGCGCTCTTCGCCGCGCCCGCCTCGTCGAGGCGGCGGGCGAGGCTTTCGCGCGCTCCCGTCAGCCGGTCGAGCTCTTCCAGCCCCTCCGCCGGGAAATCGGCCCGGGTCCCAAGCCCCTCCAGTTCGGCCCGGATCGCCCTCAGGTCCCGGTCGATCTCCTCGAGCGAACGGACCCTGACGGTCATCTCCCGCCTGCGGGCGGCGAGGACCGCGGTCCCGGCCCGGGCCAGCTCCCGCTCCAGGTCCCGGATCTCTCCCGAAATCCGGTTCCGGTCCTCGAGCCACCCCTCGAACTGCTCCCGGCGGGAAAGCGCCCCCTGCCGCTCGGCCGCGAGCGCGGCGACGAGGTCCTGCGCCTGCCGGTACGGTTTCGTCGGCGCCCGATCCGACCCGAGGGCGTCGAGCCGGTCCTGGATTTTCGCGAGGCCGCTGCGGGTCGAGAGCTCTTCATCCCCCGACTGGGCCAGGTTCGCGATCCGGTCGCGGATGGCTTCGTAGCCGCTGATCCCCGCCACCTGGTTTTCCCGGACGATGGCCACCGATTCGAACAGCCCCTTGGGAATGCCCAGGTGCGTCTGGGCGAACAGCACCTCCCCGTTGCGCTGCTGGTCGTACTGCCGCGTGATCTCCTCCCCGCTCGCGGCGCGGATTTCGATCCGGGTCTCGTCCCGGCCGAAGGCGCGGCGGATCTCCACCTCCCTGCCGTCCCCGAGCCGTACCCAGAGCGCCCCGCCGTATTCCGCCCCCCGCCAGGGCCGGAACGCCTCGACCCAGGGATCCGGCCGGCGCTGCACCCTCAGGTCGGCGCGCAACTGCCCGTACAGGAGCCCGACCAGAACGCGCTGCAGGGTGGACTTGCCCCCCTCGTTGGGCGCCGAGACGACGTTGAGCCCGGCGTCGAATTCGAAGCGACGGTCGGACAGCTTCCCGAATCCGAGAACGTGGCAGCGCAGGAGGATCACCGGAGCCTCACCTCCCGCCCGCTGAGGGCGTCGACCCCGTAGAGGCGGGCGCGTTCGAGCGTTTCCCGCTCCCGCCCGGCGGAGGAGGCGATGCGCTCGTTCATCAGGCGCACGAACCGGCCGCGCAGCGTCTTTTCCCCGGCGACCTCGTCGAAATCGATGGCCGGGTGCGTGGCGTCGTCCCATTGCAGCAGCAGGCACTCGTCCGCGAGCCTCTCCCCGAGTTCCTGCAGGGACAGGTCCAGCCTCGGATCGAGCGCGCCGACGAGCCGGACCCGGAGCAGGGTCTCGGCGTTGTACTCCACGCCCCGGTGTTGCGTGACGGCGTCCAGGACCTGCTCCCTGGTGGAGAACTCGTCGCAGGCGATTTCAAGGGTGTTCCAGTCGAACCGGCTCGAGACGCGGCCCTCGACCCGGACGCCGCCGTCATCGATCTCCCCGAGCAGGTAGCCGCGGGGGCCCGCTTCATCCCACCCCCGCCCCTCCGGGATGCCCGAGTACCAGATCAGGGCGCCGTCCCCCGGGTTCTCCACGCGGCGCTGCTCGTGGTAGTGCCCCAGGGCGCAGTACTGCACGTTCTTGCCGGCGATGTCCGCGGCCGTGAACGGTCCGTGTTTCGATTTGCCCGCCGGCACGCCGCCGAGGTCGGAGGCGTGCGCCATGACGATGTTGCACCCGTCGTCCGGCAGGACCGGGAGTTTCAGGAAGGGGCGCGCCTCCAGGAAATTGTGAAGGAAGCCGAATCCCGTCACCCGCACCCCCAGTTCGGGCAATTCCACCGACCGGAATTCCTCCGCGTCGAAGACGTGGACATTGTCCGGCCAGGCTTCCTCCCGGTAGGGGGAGCCCTTGGCGAAGGGGTCGTGGTTCCCCGGGGCTATGAAGATGCGGATGCCGGCCGCCTTCTCGAACTGCTGTTTGAGGAATTCGCAGGTGTCCGGCGTGACGCGGTCCGACTCGAACAGGTCGCCGGCGATGAGGACGAGCCCGGCTTCGCACCGGCGCGCGTCTTCGAGGATCCGGCGGAAGGCAGCGCGGATCGCCTCCCTTTTCCGGTCACCGAGCCGTGGAGGAATTCCCGAGCCGGAAAAGCTGGTGTCCAGGTGGATGTCGGACGTATGGATAAAGCGAACAGGTTTCATACACTCCCGCCGGCGGGCTCACTCCCCGGGCTGATGGGGCATGCAGGATGGCGGTCTAGCGGAGATGGTAGAACTCCCCGCTCTCGATCTGCCCGTCCCGGTTCCGGTCGAGACGCTCGAACCCCTCCTCCGCGTCCATCCACTCCGAACGGTCGATCAGGCGGTTGGCATTGAAATCGAGGTCCTCGAACACCCGGTTCCACCACAGGGCCTTCCGGGACAGGAATTCGGGCCGGCTCAGAACGCCGTCGCGGTCCGTATCCAGGAAATGAAAACCCCGGTTCCTGCCGGGCCACTCCATGCGCTCAAGCTGGCCGCTCCGGTCGCCGTCGAGAGCGTCGAAGGAGGCCGCGCGCGCGGCGGTGAGTTCGTCCATCCCCTCTGCGCCCCCGCCGCCGTCCCCGGTCGCCCCGATCTCCCCGGCGGCGACCCCCTCCCGGGCCTCGTCGCCGGAATACAGTTCCGATCCCCGCGAAAGGAACAGCACCGTCAGCAGAGCGAGAGCCAGACTTGCGAAGCCGCGGTATTTCATGGCCGTTTGCCTCCGAACAGGTTTTGATTTTGCGCCCGCGCCCCCGGGCGCGCCGGGGGGGTGCGACCCGCGCCCGTTCAGTGTACCAAAAAATCGGTTTCAAGGCTTGGTTGCATTTGCGCCTGGTGTAATATGGGAGCGCAGCCGGCGTTTCCGGCGCTCCGGGGAGGAAGCGTGCAGCAGACAGTCAGTTCCGGCGGAAGCCCCCCCTCGGAAGACCGGGCCGTCCCGGCGCTTCTCCTCAAAATCGGGCAGGGGGACCGTACGGCGCTGGCGGAGTTTTACGACCGGACCGGACCGCTCGTTTTCGGCCTCGCCCTGGGGATCACGGGAGACAGGGCCCGCGCGGAAGAGGCCGTGCTCGACGTCTACACCCTCATCTGGAAAGGGGCCGCGGCGTACGATCCCGCCCTCCCCCCCCTCCAGTGGCTGGTCGCGACCGCCCGCGAACGGGCGCT
>CAZWXG010000071.1:0-13290 GCA_964637825.1 uncultured Acidobacteriota bacterium | reverse complement strand
CCCCGAGCCCGCGTTGGGGACAGTGGTGACTGTCCCCCTCAGTAACGGTAGATGGCGGCCGCGCCCGACCTCGTGGGCATCTGCCCGCCGGGGACGACGACCACCTCCCCCTTGGTCCGCAGCACGTGCTCGGCCAGATCGTCCAGCACGTCGTCGGTGTCCGGGTCGCGGAGCGCGCTCGCCCGGATTTCGCCGGTGCCCGGGAGAATCCGGCCCGACACCTGCCGGTGCGCCTCGACCAGCAGCGTGGCGATGCGTCCCTCCGCGGCCGCCGCCGCCATCCCGGGCAGGTCGTCCGATCCCTGCCCGTGCGACTTCGCCTCCCGGTAGGAGAGGATCAGCGTGTCGATCCGCTCCTGGTGGAGGGGTTCCATCCTGCGCCACGATTCGGCCCGCAGCTGTTCCGGGGTCAGGGAGTCCGGGTTGGTCGTGATCCCCGCCGGCAGGAGGTGGGGGTTGCGGCTGACCGATCGGAACAGCGCGTGATACTCGGGGAGCGCGGCCAGCATCAGCGGCAGGCCGGAAGGCTGCGAGTAGTGCTCCAGGATGCCCCGGTCGATGACGCGGAAGAACCGCTCCGTGTCGGTGTCGACTTCGTCCTTCCTCGAGCCGTGTCCGTGGCGCATCGCCGTGCCGCCGCTCCCCTGCCCGTACGAGGCGACGGTCTGGTGGGGTTCGGTCAACTCCTCCCCCAGCGCATCGGTCAGGGTCGAGGGCATCTGTTTCAGCTCCACCGGGTCGAGCGCGTCCCGGTTCCCCTCGTAGAGCCTGGCCTCCCTCCGGGTGAGGCACAGGACCTGGTAGCCGTCGGTCGACTGCGCGATCCGCAGCAGCGGCTTGATGTGAAAGCTGTCGGCCACGATGAGCAGATCGGGGACCGCCTGCTGCAGGTCCAGCGCCTGAAACATCCCGGGCGCGCCGAAGAGCGCCGTCCCCTCGGTCCTCCCGTTCCAGAAATCCTCGTCGCGGGCAAGCTTTTCGAAGGGCTCCATGATCGGTTTCACGTCCCTGGCGGGGTACAGCCGGCGCAGGGAGGTGTCCATTTCCCGGAGCAGGTTCCGGTAGCGGACCGGGTCCTGCTGGTTCAGGGGACGGTGCCGGTGCGTGGATTGATACAGGGAGACGCAGGGGGATTCGTGTGGAGCCGTCAGAAGGTTCAGGTGTTGCCGGGTAAAACGCTGCATGGATGCCTCCTTTGTGGCGGGCGCACGTTTCGGGCGCGGCCGGGGGCGGGATTGCCGTTGGCTCCATTTTACCAGAGACGGCGACGGATGCCCCGCGCAAACAAAGGGGGCGCACCGGGGCGGATTCGGGCATAATAACCGTCCAGGCCCGGGCCGGGGCGCCGGCCGCGTCGGGGTGTGCAAGGGAGGAGGCCGTCGATGGATGTTCCAGTCCGCAGGGCCGGGCCCGGTGACGCCGGGACCCTGGCGGCGTTTCAGGCAGCCATGGCGCTCGAGACCGAAGGGATGGTCCTGGACCCGGCCGGGGTGGCCCGGGGGGTCGGGCATATCCTCGATCACCCCGAACGGGGGTATTACCTGGTGGCGGAAGCGGGCGGGCGTCCCGTCGGCTGCCTGATGGTGCTCTACGAATGGAGCGACTGGCGGGGGGGCGAGGTGCTCTGGGTCCATTCGGTGTACGTGGTTCCCGATTGCCGGGGAGCGGGGGTCTTCAGGGAAATGTTCGGCCGGGTGAAGCGGGAGGCCGAGCGGCGGGCGGACGTCCACGGGATCCGGCTCTACGTGGAGCGCGACAACCGCAATGCGGCCGCCGTCTACCGGCACTGCGGCCTGGACGACGGCCACTACCGGCTGTTCGAATGGATGAAGGAGTAGGGGACAGTCACCAGTGTCCCCATCCGGTTTTGAATGAACCGGACGGAGGAATATCCTGTTTTGAAACCGGACGGTGGATTGGGGACACTGGTGACTGTCCCCTACGGTAAAAAGCGTTCGGGGTGGTCGAGCTTCTGGGGCAGGTACTCCTCGATCACGTAGTTGAGCCCGTGCTTGGCCAGCGCCTGCTGCTCGGCGCGCACCCCCATCTTGAGCATCTGCTCCATCGCCTTGATCCACGGCCGGTAGTGCTTGATGAAGGGGTCGTTCTTGATGGCGTCCCGGGCGCGCTTGATGTCCACGTCCTTCAGGGGGTGGGTGGGGAGCTTGTAGTCGAGGATGTCCTGCGGCGTGATCCCCAGGAAAGTGGCCTGGGGGACGCAGAAGAACTCGTTGAGGTGCGCGGCGTTGCCGCTCCCCACCTTGAGGGTGCGGTAGATGTTGGTGATCCCGTAGGGGTCGCCGTCGACGAAGACGTAGACGGGGATCTTCTTGAAGTCGGCCAGGCGGCGGATGAAGCGGCGGCAGGCGCGGGTGGGCACCCCCCCCATGCTCACCAGGACGCAGTTGGCCTGCTTCCAGTAGTTGTGCTTCACCAGGCGCTGGAACATCCCCGCGGTCTCGATGGCGAGGATGAAATCGGCCTCGGTCTCGAACTCGAGGTCCTCCACGGAAATGGGGATGCTGTAGGCGCCCGACCCGAACCGGGTGCAGTCGATCCGCAGCGTCTGCCCCGTGTCGCGGTCGCGGTCGATCACGACCAGGCGGCCGGCGACGTCCCCCCCCTTTTCCTCGGGGATGAAGCCGAGCTGCTCGCGGTTGACGCCGAAAAAGGCCTCGACGTCGTCCATGACCGTGTCCGATTCCGGCTGCTCGGTAAACCGCGCCTCCTCCCAGTTCTTGGAGACGTAGTAGGCCTCCCTCTTGGTCGCGATGTCGTCGTTTTCCACCAGCTCCTTGGAGAGCGCCACCATGCGCAGGGTCTGCGCGAAGGTCTTGACGGTGTTCACCGTGAGCGTCCGTTCCTTCTTCAGCCCCTTCATCTCGAAGAACCCGCGCTCGGGCTGGTACCGGACATTGGACAGGGAGCGGACCGGGAGTTTCATGGTCGGCTTCTTGCGCGCCAGGATCTTGCGGCGGATATCCTCCGCGGAGGTGACGATCGCCTTGAGGACATTCTTGCCCGATGCCGATGCCGGTTTTTTCCCGGTTTCGGATTTCTTCGCCATGTCGTGGACTCCAGACAACGTTCGTGGTTTCGGCTTCCGGTTGCGGAAAGGCCCGGTTTTCACCGTTCCTTGGAACGGCTCCGCTCGAGGACGTCGACCAGGGTGGTGACGACCTCCCGCTCCTCGTTCTCCGAGAGCGCCAGGATTTCCCGCAACGCGATGCCGATATGCGGGATGTATTTTTCGATGTACGACTTCTTTTTTTCCTCTTCGGCCGCCCGCCGGTGGGCGCGGATGTGGGTGGCGAGCTTGCGCCCGCATTCCTGCAGGGCCAGACGCAGCTCGCGCAGGATCTCGGGGTAGGCGGCCACCGATTCCTTGCTTTCCGACGTGAAGGGGACCCAGACCGAAGCCATGTGCACAAACAGCGCCACGGGTCCCGTCGGGAGCGCCCCCTTGGACTGCGGCAGCCCGTAGCTGCGCCACTCGATGCCGAGGACGGCCTTGGTGATGGCGCAGGCCGACTGCTGGTACTGCAGCGGGACGCGGTTGGCGAAGCGGAGCAGGTCCACCAGTTCGTCCCCCGCGAGGCGCCCGCCGTAGGCGAGCCCGACTTCGATCTGGAAGGGGTTGCCCCGGTAGACCGCCGGCGCGCGCGTGATGGCGGTGAAGAAGTCGGCGTCGATCTCCTTCCGGAGGCCCGCCAGGATCTGCTCCTCCCCGATGGGGGAGAGGCAGTTGGTCGCCGGGCTCATGATCTTCACGCCGTTGATCGCCTTGTAGAGCCGCTCGGTCTCCTGCCCCTGGAGGGTGTGGGGATTGGCGCTGGGCCGCAGCCCGGCCGTCTTGCAGATCTCCGCCGCGATCTTCGCGCTCACGCGCGAAAAATCCTTCTGCAGGGCGGCGCCCAGCTGGCGGGCGGAGGTTTCCTTCATCATCCGGATGAGCACGCCGAGTTCCACCCCGTAGGGGTGGGGCTTGATTTCGCGGGGCTCCGGCGGCAGCAGGTCCGAGCCCCGGACCAGGTGCAGGGGCTCGTCCGCGTCGGGGGGGGTGTAGAAGATTTCGCAGTGGGGGTTGGCGATGGCCGTCTGGCGCACGTAGTCCTCGACCGAGTGCCGCCCTTTCTTGTAGGTCCCGATCAGCTCGATTTCCACCCGGGTCCCGTGCGGGGGCTCCCAGTCGATGATCCGGTCGGTGATGATCTGGGGCGTGTTCTTCCGGGTGTCGATCTGGATCTCGTAGTAGTGGGCCGGCTTGCCCGCGCCGGTGCGGGAGGTGATGACGATCGATTTCCCGGTGGTGAGCAGCCCGTACATCCCGGCCGCCGAAATCCCGATCCCCTGCTGCCCCCGCGCCTGCTTGAGGGTGTGAAACTTCGACCCGTACAGGAGCTTGCCGAAGATCTTCGGGATCTGCGCCTTGACGATCCCGGGCCCGTTGTCCTCCACCGACACGCGAAAGCGCTCCTCCTCCACCTGCCGGATGGCGATCCGGATCGAGGGGAGGAACCCCGCCTCCTCGCAGGCGTCGAGCGAGTTGTCCACGGCCTCCTTGACGGCGGTCAGCAGCGCCTTCTGCGGGTTGTCGAATCCCAGCAGGTGCCGGTTCTTGCTGAAAAATTCCGATATCGAAATGTCACGCTGGCGCTCGGCCATGCTTTCCGCGGTCTGGCGCTTGCGGGTCCCCGCGGCGGCGGCTTGAGTCTCGGTCACGGCAACTCCCCGGTTTGGAAAGGCACATCATAGAGAATCCGATCCTTCATTGCAACCTCGCCCGGAGGCGCTCCCCGCTCCCGGACGCGGCCCGATTTTGCCCTGCCGGGGGAGCCGGGATGAGGTATGCTGAAGGCATGAACAAGTCGACCCTGGCGCTGGCGGCTGCCGGCGTTTTCGTGGCTTTCCTGGAGGCGTCCATGCCCGATCTCGACAGGCTCAAGGCCATGACCGAACGATTCGCCCCGGTGGAAATATCCGCCGACCTGTCGGCCCTGCCGGAGGGGGAACGCCGTGCGCTCGGCCGGCTGGTGGAGGCGGCGAAGATCATGGACTCCCTCTTCCTGCGCCAGGTCTGGGCGGGAAACGAAACCCTGTTGCTCGACCTGCTCCGCGACGGGACCCCGCTCGGCAAGGCCCGGCTCGACCACTTTCTTCTCAACAAGGGGCCCTGGTCGCGCCTGGACCACAACGCGGGCTTCATCGCGGGGGTCCCCCCGAAGCCCGCCGGGGCCGGCTTCTACCCTGCGGGCTCGACCAGGGCGGAGGTGGAGGCTTGGCTCCGCTCGCTGCCGCCGGGGGAGGAGGCGGAGGCCAGGGGCTTTTTCACCCTGATCCGGCGCGCCCCGGGCGGCGGGGGGGCTTTTGTCGTCGTTCCCTACAGCCTGGAGTACCAGGGGGAGCTGGCGCTCTGCGCCGGGCTGCTGCGGGAGGCCGCGGCGCTTACGGCCGAGCCCACCCTCAGGGCATTCCTGGAAAAGCGCGCGCAGGCGCTGCTGGACAACGATTACTACGCGAGCGACCTCGCCTGGATGGAGATCGAGGGGGCGATCGAACCGACCATCGGGCCCTACGAGGTCTACGAAGACGAGTGGTTCAACGCCAAGGCCGCCTTCGAGGCCTTCATCGCCGTGCGCGACGCGGAGGAGACCCGGAAACTCGGGCGGCTCGGGGCCGAACTGCAGGAGATCGAGGACCACCTCCCCGTCGATCCCCGCTACCGGAACCCGAAGATCGGGGCGATGGCCCCCATCCGGGTGGTGAACCTGGTCTTCGCCTCCGGGGACGGCAACCGCGGGGTGCAGACGGCGGCCTTCAACCTTCCCAACGACGAGCGCGTCATCCGGGAGAAGGGGGCCAAGCGCGTCATGCTCCGGAACGTGCAGCAGGCGAAATTCGACCGGGTGCTGGCCCCCGTCGCCGCCGTGGTGCTCTCGCCCGACGACGCGAGGAGGGTGCGCTTCGAGGCCTTTTTCACCCACACGGTCCTGCACGAACTGATGCACGGCCTGGGCCCGCACCGGGCGGTGGTGGACGGACGGGAGATCAGCGTGCGCCAGGCGCTCTCGGACGCCTACAGCGCGATCGAGGAGGCCAAGGCCGACATCTCGGGCCTGTTCGCCCTCGGGCACCTCGCCGACAAGGGGGTGCTCGACCGGGGGCTCGAGGAGAGCGTGTACCACACCTTTCTCGCCTCCGCGTTCCGTTCGATCCGCTTCGGGATCAACGAGGCGCACGGCCGGGGGGTCGCCGTGCAGCTCAATTTCCTCCTCGATTACGGCGCGTTCGAGGTAGCCGCGGACGGCACCTTCCGGGTGAACCGGGCCCGGATCCGCGACGGGGTGCGGGCGCTCGCGCGCGAGATCCTGACGATCGAGGCGGAGGGGAACCGTGCCGGCGCCCGGGAACTGCTCGGGCGGTTGGGCGTCATCCGGCCCGAAGTCGGGAGGATGCTGGACCGATTGAAGTCGATCCCGGTGGATGTCGCGCCGGATTTCGTCACCGCCCGGCGGCTCGCCGCCGAGTACGGCCAGGAGCGGCCGGGAGAGTGAGGCAGGACATGGAAGAATACCGCATGAGGCCGATCGGGCATATCCGCAGCGCCTACACGGAAACGAGCCAGGTGCCCAAGGGGCTGGGGGCCGAACACACGATGGAGGGGGTCCTGGAAGTCCTGCCCGAATTCGCCGCGGGGCTCCAGGATATCGAGGGGTTTTCCCACCTCTGGATCCTCTGGGTGTTCCACCGGGCGGACGGTTATGCGCTCGTGGGGGGGACGCCCACCGACGGGAGGGAACACGGGGTGTTCGCCACGCGTTCCCCCATGCGGCCGAACGCGATCGGGCTGACGGCGGTGGAGTTGATCCGGCGCGAGGGGGCGCGCCTCCACCTGGGCGGGATCGACATGCTCGACGGCACGCCGGTGCTCGACATCAAGCCCTATACCTCCAGCATCCCCATGGAGCGGCTGCGCCGCGGGTGGCTGGAGGAGGCGGAGAAGGCGCGCGAGGCGGAGAAGGCGCGCGAGGCGGAGAAGGTGCGCGAGGCGGAGAAGGCGCGCGAGGCGGAGAAGGTGCGGGAAGCGGAGCTGTCCGGGGACGGGTCGGCGCCATAGGAGCGCACCGGCGGCTGTGATACATTCTTCCGCATGAAAAACGCAAGGGCGAAGGCGTACACGGTCTGGTGCTGGGCCGGCTGCGGGCTCAGCACCGCCTTCTGGGCGACGGTGTCGCTCGTGGGGAGCCTCGTGTCCCCGAGCGGCCGCATCCAGCACTTCTGCATGCGGCGCTGGTCCCGCGACAACCTCTGGCTCAGCCGCGCCCGGGTGGAGATCGAGGGGCTGGAACACGTCGATCCCCGCCGGCCCCAGATCTTCGTGGCCAACCACGGCGGGCTGCACGACATCCTGTCGCTCGCGGCCCATCTTCCGATCCAGTTCCGGTGGATCGCCAAGAAGCAGCTGTTCCACGTCCCGTTCATGGGATGGCACATGCGCCGTTCGGGCTACATCCCCATCGACCGCGAGAACCCCCGGGAAGCGGCCAGAAGCATCGTGGCCGCGGCCGGGACCATCGCGGGGGGCGTCAGCGCCATCGCGTTCCCGGAAGGGACCCGGAGCCGGACGGGGGAACTGGGCCCCTTTCACGGCGGGGCCTTCGCCCTGGCGCTGCGCGCGGGCGTCCCGCTGGTCCCGG
This sequence comes from uncultured Acidobacteriota bacterium, assembly GCA_964637825.1. GTDB lineage: Bacteria > Acidobacteriota > UBA6911 > UBA6911 > UBA6911 > UBA6911. Next base: position 5,593 of record CAZWXG010000071.1, on the reverse strand, counting down.
TGACCCTCGACGGCAGTTGCCGGGTGATCGCTCCCAAAACCCTCCAGGTGAACCCCGGCACGGTCATCCGCATCAGGATCGACCGCCCGATCGACCTGGCATCCTATGCGAGAGGGGAAAAGCGCCGGCTCATGGAAGACGTCCACGGGATCATGAGCCGCAGCCTCGCCGAGCTCGGGCGCCGGCGCGTCCCCGGCGAGGAGGGGCGCGACCCCGTCTTCCGCTGGATCCAGGGGGGAAGCGGCGGGGGGACGACGGCGGGCTAGAACGCCTGCCCGATGCTGAAGAAGAATTCGCCCCCGCTCTCGCCCGTTTTCCGGTCGAGCTTGAACCCGTAGTCGAAGCGCAGCGGAATGGACCGGATCTTGAGCCGCAGCCCGGCCCCGGCCGTCTTGCGCAGGCTGAAATCGAAGTCGGTCAGCTTCCGGTAGACGTTGCCGATATCCAGGAAGGCGACCCCCTGGAGAATGCCGACGATGGGGAAGCGGAGTTCGTTGTTGAACAGGAACATCGCTTCCCCCCCGCTCGGTCGCACGCTGCCGTCCGGCTGCTCTTCGAGCGGGCCCAGCAGGTCCTGCCCGAACCCCCGCATGGTGGTGCCGCCGCCGGAGAAGAAGCGCTCGGGCGCGATCAGCGATTGCTTTCCGAACGGGGACGTCAGCCCCAGGCGCAGCGCCGCGGCGTAAACGAAGTTCGTCGGCAGCGGTTCCCCCTTCCGGTTCACGATCGGTTTTCCCAGGTACTTGTCCAGGGGCACGTAACGGAAATACTGGCCCGAGTAGCGGGCGAAACCGACCTCGGAGCCGAGCCAGCGGGGGCCGAATTCGAAGGTGTGGGTGAGGAACTCCCCGCGCGTGGCGTCCAGCACGCTGTCGCGCGTGTCGCGGGTGAGGGTCCCGGTCAGGCGGGCGACGGGGTCGCTGGCCTGGAAGAGGATCGGGTCGGGCGGCAGCCCGTTCCAGCGGACGTGGTCGTAGCGGTAGCCGTAATCGAGGCGGAATTCCCGGGGCAGCTCCCGCTCCTGCATCAGGGAGAAGCCGATTCTCTTCGCCGAAAAGAAGGTGCGGGTCTCCTGCTGCCAGAACGCGCTGGCGTCCATCTTGAGGTGGAGCCGGGTCACGAAGGGCTGGTGGTAGTACAGCCGCCCCTCCTTGAGGTCGGAATCGTAGCGGAGACGGAGCCCGAGGTTGGTCGCGCGCCCCAGCAGGTTCAGGTGCTGCGCCTCCACGAGGCCGCCCACGCCGCGGTCGGTGTCGTAGAAAAGCCCGTACTGCAGCCGGTATGGCTGCGTTTCGCGCAGCCGGAGGCGCACCCGCACATCCTTCCGCTCCGGGGCGGGTTGCCCGTCGGCGGAGACCTCCTCCATCTGGAAATCGACGGTCGTGTACACCCCCGTGGAGTACAGGCGGCGGCGGGCCTCGTTGATCTTTTCGTAATCCAGGGGGTCCCCGACCCGGAAGTCGATCTGCCGGGTGACAAAATCCAGGCCCGTGCCCCGGTTCCCCTCGATCACGATATCGCGGATCACCGACTGCCGCCGCTCGGTGATCTGAAAGTTCACGTCGGCCCGGGTCCTGGGGGTGTCCTGCAGCACGCGGAAGGTGATGGAGACGTCGTTGTACCCCCGCCCGTGGTACAGGTTCTCCATCTCCCGGATCGACTCCCGCAGCGAGTCCGGGTTGTAGACGCTGCCGCTCGAGGTGGGGATGACCATCCACAGCTCGTCATAGTCGAAGACCGTGTTGCCGGCGAACTCGAGCTCGCCGATGACGAACAGGGGCCCCTCCCTGACCGTGATGACGGTCTCCCCGGCGTCCGGGCGGAATTCCGGGGGGGCGACTTCCGCCTGGAGGTACCCCCGGTTGCGGTAGTAGCGCTTCAGGAAGTCGGCCACTTTTTTTGGGTCGACGTAAAGCTCGCGCTCCAGGTCCGCCGCCGCCACGAGTTCGCGGAGCGCACCGGGACGGATCCCCTCCGCGCCCGGGAAGGTGAGGGGGACGTTGGTGTGGCGCGGGCCGGGGTTGATGTCGAACCGGACCCGCCTCCGCCCGTCCTCCCCGGCCAGTTCCGCCGAGACCTCGGCCTCGAGGTACCCGCTTTCGGTCAGGGAGCGGCGGATGACCAGCGCCGCCTCGTCCACCCTTTCGGCTTCGAAAACCCCGTCCGCCCACGCCCGCGCGACCCGTTCGCGGACCGATTTTTCCAGGGGGAAGGCCCCGTAGTCGAATTCCACGACCGGGCCGGGGTCGATCGTGACCTTCAGGTCGACGGTCCGGTCCCCGGTTTCGCGCTGCAGCCGGATATCGGCCTCCAGGAGGTTCCGGTCGAAATAAAAATCGTGCAGGCGGTCGAGCCCTTTCTGGACTTTCTGGAAATCGTACCGGTCGCCCGGCCTGTTCCTGAACCGGTCCATCAGGTCCTTGTCGGAACGGCCTTCCTCCCCCTGGAACCGGACCGATCCGATTTCGAACCGGGTCGCCCGCTGGCGCGATGCCCGGCGCGCGGACACCCCCCCGAAGCGCAGGTCGTGGCGGAACTCGAAGCGGTAGCTGTTGTCCTGCTGCTTGGTGGCCTGGGTCGTCAGACGCCGGCCGATGTCGTACTGCGCCGCCCAGATCTGATCCCCCCCGTTGACGAGGTTCATGGAATAGACGAGGCTGAGATCGCGGGTGACGTCCTCCCCGATCGTGAGGCGGGCGCCCGGGTTCGATTCCGAGGCGATCAGCCCCGGGTCGATGCGGAAGGTGCTCAGGTGCAGCGCCTTGCGCGCCTCGTTGGTGACCCCCTCGCCCGCCTGCCCGGCGATCAGCGACAGCGCCTGGGTCCGTGCCATCTGCATCTCCCGTCCCTGGGTCTCGGAAACGGTTTTGCCCGTGAGCAGGAGCGACAGGATATCCCTTTCCGAAAGCGGCGGGTCGGAAGAGAGCAGGGTGGACATCCGGTCCGGGTTGCCGATCAGCTGGAGGGTGATTTCGTAAATGTCGATCTTCGTCTGCGCCTGGATGTTGAATTCCGGTTCGATGCGGCTCTGGTTCACCAGGGTGACCACCCCCCGGTTGATGTAATAGGTCTGCTGGTTGAGGACGATCTCCCCCCCTTCGCCGAGGGTGATGCGGCCGACGACCGACGGGTCCGCGTAGCTTCCGACCAGGCGGAGATTCGTGGCGGAGGCCTCGACCCTGGCGATGTTGTTCTGCACCAGCAGCGGGGTCGCGGTGCGGACGGCGACGTCGAACCGGATCCGGTCCAGGAAGGGATGGGGTTCCTCCGCGAGGGTCACCACCTGCTGGGATTTGAGGTAGTTGACCAGCTGTCCCCCGACCTCGATCGATTCCCGGTAGGCGCTTTCCATGATCCTCAGGCTGCCGCCGATGACGATGGCGTCCTCCTCCGATTTCATGGTCAGGGTGCCGCTCGACGACGATTTCAGCCCCTCGGGGAAGTCGAGGAACACGTCCTCGAGACGGGCCTCGAGATCGATGCCGTTGTGGATCCCGCCCCGGTATCCGGCCGAACCCTCGATGGTCACGGCGCCGCCGTTGAGGACGCCGGTGAATTCGCGGATGACGATGGCATCGGAGGTGAGGTCCAGGCGCACCTTCACGTCGTCGGCCGCGATCCGGGGGGAATGGAGCGAAAACTTCCCGTTGTCCATTTCCGCCCGGCCCGAAAGCACGGGGGCGTCGAGCGCTCCCGTGACCCGCGCGTCGATGCGCACTTCGCCCGCCGTCTTTACCGCCGCGCTGAAAACGCCGAGCAGCCCGGCGTCGAGAGAGCCCGACACCGAGAGGTCGAGCGGGCCCCGCGGGTACACTCCCGCCGTGCCCGAGGCTTCGATCCGGGTTTCCGGACCGGAGAGGGCGAAGCGGGCGATGGAGGCGATGCCGCGGCGGATCACGACCTGGACCGGGTCCGCCTGGCTGAAGCCGATGTTGTCGATCTCGAAGGCGAGGTCGCCGAACCGGATGTCGGCGTCCAGGGCCCGGAGGTCGGGACGTTCCGCCCGTCCCTGGGCCCGCAGCGAAACCAGGCCCGAGACCCCCTCGGGGAGGAACCCGGTCGCTTCCGGGGTGAGGCGGTCCACTTCGAGCACGAATTCGGCCGGACCGGGCCGGCGCGCAAATTTCAAGGGGAGGGATTCGGGCAGCAACCCGAGGGGGAGGGAGCCCGAAAGCGCGAGGCTCCCTCCCCCCCAGTTCCCCGCCGCCCGCTCGAGGACCAGCGCTCCGTCCCCGATGTTTCCCCGGATCGCGATCCCGGTCACCGGGGCGCCGGCTCTGGGGATGGTGAGGGATCCGTCGTCCAGGGCGAATCCCCCCGTGACGTCGTAATCCCCGTAGACGCCGGCGAGAACGACGTCGAGATCGAGGACCCCCTGGAACCCGAATCCGTCGGGGGGAGGGATGATTTTGCCGGTGTCGGCCAGGTCGAGCCGCCCTTTCAGGCTGACGTTCCCGGCCGGCGCCGACTCCCGCACGGGGAGGCGGCCGCCAAGCTCGAGCGCCGAATTGCCACCGGCCAGGGTGAGGGGGGGGGAGAGTTCCAGGGAGTGTTCCCGGTAGCGGAGCCGGGCCGGCGCCTCGGTGCGCACCTCGAGGTCTCCCGCGCGCGCCTGCAGGTCTTCGATCAGCGCCTCGATCCGGGCCCCCTCCAGGCTGCGAAGGTCTCCGGAACCCTCCACCTCCGCCCGGAGCGATCCGGTCACCGTCCGGCCGCGCCACCGGAGCCCGGCGGCGGCCAGATCGGAGTCCCGCGCCTGGAGGGTGAACTGGAAGGGGAAGGGATCCCTGAGCGTCAGGGCGGCGTCGGAGGAGACCTCCAGATCGGGCGCCAGCGCCCGGATGGCGGCGTCCTCGCCCCGGACCCGGGCGGTGATCGAAACCGGGCCCAGCGGTTTCCCCCACGCACTCAGGTCGTTCGACCCGAACTGGAGGTCGAGGGAAGGATTTTCGATCGTCCCGCTCCCCGAAGCCGAGAGCGCGAGGGTTCCGCTGACGCGGGCCCCTCCGGGCAGGCGCCCGGCGTCGAGCTCGAGCCCGGTCCCCTCGGCCTCGAGCTCGTACCGGCCGGTGTCCAGCGCGTAGGAAACCCGGGCCGTCACGAGATCGGCGGCGGGATGTCCGGGGTTCCGGGAGAGACGCAGCCGGCTGGACCGGACTTCCCGGTCGGCCAGACCCAGGAGGGCGTCCAGGCGCCCGAGGGGGAGATCGTACAGGGAGAGCCCCTCTCCCGTGATCGAGAGCTCCCCGGTGAGATGGTCGACGGGGCCCTCCAGGCGGAGCGAGGTCTCCAGGGTGCCCGACATCGGGATCGAGCGCCCGAACAGGGTGTTGAGGGCCTCGACCGGGATGGGAGCGGCGGATTTGGCCGCCAGGTGCAGCCGCGGTTCGCCGCCGCCGAGAGCGAGGGCGCCCTGGGCCTGGAGCCGACCGTCGGCGGGAAGCAGCAGGTTGTTCTGGAACGACAGGGTCCGGTCCCGGTAGACGGCGCGCGCCTCCGCCCTCATCCCCTTCATGCCCGCGACCGCGAGCGACGGGGCGTCGAGCGCGACCTCGAACTCCGGGTCGTCGAGCGTCCCTGCCCCCCGGACGTC
>CAZWXG010000070.1:0-13340 GCA_964637825.1 uncultured Acidobacteriota bacterium | reverse complement strand
AGAAGACCTCGAGGACCGCGTACGGCTGGTTTTCCACCGTGATGAACATCTTCCGTTTGAGTTCGTTCGCTCCGATCAGGGCCATGGTCACACTCCTCGCCCGCCGGTTCACCGCCTGGGCACGTAAAGGCATAAAGATATGATATTCTTCCCCGCACGTAAACAGCGGACCTCGTTTTGTTCCGATCGGCGGGTGGATAGGGAGGGGGGATGGATGCAGCCATTCTGGTACGGGGGAGCGGGGACGTGGCGTCGGCGGTGGCGCACCTCCTGTTCCGCGAAGGTTACAAAATTGTAATACACGACGTCGAGCGTCCCGCGGCCACGCGGCGGAAGATGGCCTTCTGCGACGCCTTCTTCGACGGGGAGGCGGCCCTCGAGGGGGTCACCGCCCGCCTCCGTCGTTCGCTCGCGGAGATCGCGGCGGCCCTGGAGACGCGCGGGGAGGTGGTGGTCACGGCGCTCGGGCTGGAGGAACTGCTCCGGGGGCTCCGCCCCGGGGTCCTCGTCGACGCGCGCATGCGCAAGCACGCGCGGCCCGAGGCCCAGGTCGGGCTCGCCCCCCTCACCGTCGGGCTGGGGCCCGGGTTCACGGCCGGGGAGACGGTCGACGTCGCGGTCGAGACCGGGTGGGGCGACGACCTCGGCCGGGTGATCCGGCGCGGCGGGACGCGGCCGCTCGCAGGGGAGCCGCAGACGATCGCCGGGCACGCGCGCGACCGCTACGTCTACGCGCCGGCGGCGGGGGTGTTCCGGACCGCGCTCGCGATCGGCGCCATGGTGGACGCCGGGCAGGAGGTCGCCCGCATCGGGGAGGAAACCCTCCGCGCCCCGATTTCCGGGATCGTGCGCGGACTGACGCATGACGGGGTGGAGGTGGGGGTGAGGGCGAAGGTGATCGAGGTGGACCCGCGCGGTGCCGGGGCGCCGGTCCGGGGGATCGGGGAGAGGCCCGGGCGGATCGCCCGGGGGGTGCTCGAGGCGGTGCGGGGCCGGGGCTGAAGCCCCGGCCCCCTTCCCCTACTTGATGAACAGCATCTCCTGGTAGGTCGGCAGCGACCAGATCTCGTCCGACACCAGGCCTTCGAGCCGGTCGGCGATCTCCCGGACCGCGGCCATCGCGGGCACAATTTTGTCGCGCGCGTGGACGGCGTGGTCCAGGGTGGAGCCCTCCACGTCGCCTTCGAGGGTTTGCGCCAGCGCCTGGATGGTGAGCTGCAGGTTTTTCACCTGCTCGTTCAGTTCGTCGAGCATGGTGGTGCAGAGGTTCTTGCCGAGCTGCTCGAGGGCCAGCGCGGTCGAGGCCAGCTGGTGCTGGTACTGCACCGCCATCGGGAAGATCATGGTCCGGGCGATCTGCAGGGTGAGCCGGCTCTCCACGGCGATGTCCTTCACGTACCGCTCCATGTAGATCTCGTGGCGGCTCTCCATCTCGCGCGGCGAGAGGACGTGGTATTTCGCCATGAGGTCGACGTTCTTCTTGTCGGCCAGGGCGGCCAGCGCGTCCACGGAGTTGCGCAGGTTCGGCAGCCCCCGTTTGGCCGCCTCATCCTGCCAGGCGCCGCAGTAGTTGTCGCCGTTGAAGATGATCGCGCCGTGGTCCCTGACGATCTGCTGGAGCACTTCCTGGACCGCGGCGCTGAGCGCGGCGGGGTCCCCCCCGGTCTTCTTCTCCAGGGCCGAGGCGATGTACTCGAGCGAATCGGCCATGATCGTGTTCAGGGCGACCAGCGGACCCGATACGCTCTGGCCGGAGCCGACGGCGCGGAATTCGAACTTGTTGCCGGTGAAGGCGAAGGGGCTGGTGCGGTTGCGGTCCCCCGCGTCCTTCGGGAAGGCGGGCAGCGTGTCCACCCCCACGTTCAGGTAGCCCGGTTCCTTGGAACTGCTCGCGCCCCCCTTGCCGATCTGTTCGAAGATGTCGGTCAGCTGATCCCCCAGGTAGATCGAGATGATGGCCGGGGGCGCCTCGTTGGCTCCCAGGCGGTGGTCGTTGCCCGAGTGCGCCACGGTGGCCCGCAGCAGGTCCCCGTAGAGGTGGACGGCGCGGATGGCGGCGGCGCAGAACACCAGGAACTGCATGTTGCTGTGGGGCGTGGTGCCGGGCTCCAGGAGGTTCGCTTCCGCGGTGCCGAGCGACCAGTTCAGGTGCTTGCCCGAGCCGTTGATGCCGGCGAAGGGCTTCTCGTGGAGCAGGCACGCCATGCCGTACTTGAGCGCCACCCGCTGCAGCGTCCTCATCATGAGGTACTGGTGGTCGGTCGCCAGGTTGGCGTTCTCGTACACGGGGGCGATCTCGTACTGAGCCGGCGCGACCTCGTTGTGCCTCGTCTTGACCGGGACCCCCAGCTTGTACAGCTCCCGCTCGGTCTCCAGCATGCAGGCGAGCACCCGTTCCGGGATGGCGCCGAAGTACTGGTCCTCGAGTTCCTGCCCCTTCGCGGGCTTGGCCCCGAACAGGGTGCGTCCGGCGGTGACGAGGTCGGGGCGGGCGAAGTAGAAGTTCCGGTCGATCAGGAAATATTCCTGCTCGCACCCGGCGGTCGAAAAGACCAGCCCGGGGTCGGCGTGACCGAAGAGCTTCAGGATCCGCTGCGCCTGCAGGTTCAGCGCCTGCATGGAGCGGAGCAGGGGCACCTTCTTGTCGAGCGCGTCCCCGGTCCAGGAGCAGAAGACCGTCGGGATGCACAGCGTGGTCCCGTTCGGGTTCTCCAGGATGTAGGCCGGGCTGGTGGTGTCCCAGGCGGTGTAGCCGCGGGCCTCGAACGTCGCCCGCAGCCCGCCGGAGGGGAAGCTCGAGGCGTCCGGTTCCCCCTGGATCAGCTGCCGGGCGGAAAACTCGGCCAGGACGCCCCCCTTGCCGTCCGGCTCCAGGAAGCTGTCGTGCTTTTCGGCCGTCAGCCCGGTGAGCGGGTAGAACACGTGGGCGTAGTGGGTGGCCCCCTTTTCGATGGCCCAGTCGCGCATGGCCACGGCCACGGCGTCGGCCACGGAGATGTCGAGCTTTTCCCCCCGGTCGATCGTCCGGCGCATCGCCTTGTACACCGGTTTGGGCAGGCGCTCCTTCATGACGGTGTCGCTGAAGACATTGACGCCGAAGAGGTCCTTCGAGGGCGTCTCCGCGAAATTCAGCGGTTTCTCCATAGGCTTGTAGCTGGTGACGGCGGCGATCGCATTCAGGCGCGAAATACTCATCGGTTCCATTCCCTTTCTTGGTCCATGCCCGCCGCCGGAAGCGCTGCTTCACGGCGCGGGGAAAAGCACATCCCGTTCATCTTCTCCGCCAGGGAATGATGCAAATTGATGCCCAGAGAGGGCGTCCCGGAGGATATATCGATAAGCGAAGGTAAATCAGCGAGATAGGGCTGTTCTGCCCCGTCGGTCTTTTCGCCTGGTTATTACAATAATGTATCTATGGCGTCGGTGATGGAACATATATGTAGAAGGAAGGGCGCCGCCCGGGCCCTGCGACGGACAATTCGTGCTTGAAATATCCGGCCCCGGTGCCTAGCTTTGGGGGGGGCGTCGGGAAAACCGTGAAGACGATGGATCATTCGAATCGGCAGAGGCAAGGCTGGAAGACGTTTTTCGGACGGATGGACGTCCGCCAGCTGGAGCAGCACGAGGACAAGGTCTTTTTCATCCTGACCCTCATGATCGGCGCCGCCGTGGGGCTGGTCATCGTCGCCTTCATCGTCCTGACCGAAAACCTCGGTTCGAAGATGTACCCCGCCGGCGGGGCGGCCTGGAGGCGGGTCCTGGTGCCGACGGCGGGCTCGCTCGTCACGGGGCTGCTCCTGGTGCGCTATTTCCGGGACGCCCGCGGCAGCGGCATCCCCCAGACCAAGATCGCCCTGTTCCTCCATTCCGGCGTCATCCGGCTCCGGACCGTCGTCGGCAAATTCCTCTGTTCCTCGATCTCGCTCGCGAGCGGCATCGCCCTCGGGCGCGAGGGACCGTCGGTCCAGGTCGGCGCCGGGATCGCCTCGGCGATGGGGCGCCAGTTCGGCCTCGGCCCCGAAAAGACCCGGACGCTGGTGCCGATCGGCGCCGCGGCCGCCCTGGCCGCCGCCTTCAACACGCCCATCGCCGCCGTCCTGTTCACCCTCGAGGAGGTCATCGGGGACCTGCACGCCCGGGTCCTGGGGGCCATCGTCATCAGTTCGGCGACCTCCTGGATGGTGCTTCATCTCCTGCTCGGGGACGAGCCGCTCTTCCACGTGCCGGCCTACCAGCTGGTGCACCCGGCGGAGTTCCTCCTCTACGCCGCCCTGGGCGCCCTGGGCGCGCTGGTGAGCGTGGCCTTCGTGAAGCTGCTGCTCCGGATGCGCCGATTTTTCTCGCGGATGCCGGCCTGGTCGCTGTGGCTGCAGCCCTCGGCCGGCGGGTTGGTGGTGGGGGTCCTGGGGCTGTTCGTCCCCGCCGTGCTCGGGGTCGGCTACGGCAACGTCAGCGAAGCGCTCAACAGCCGGATGGCGCTCGGCACCATGGCGCTGCTGGTGGTTTTGAAGGTCGTCGCCACCTCCTCCTGCTACGCGTCGGGGAACGCCGGGGGGATCTTCGGCCCCAGCCTCTTCATCGGGGCGATGCTGGGGGGCGCCTTCGGGGCGGGGGCCCACACGCTCATGCCCGACTACACCGGGAGCGTCGGCGCCTACGCCCTGGTCGGGATGGGGGTGGCGTTCGCCGGCATCATCCGCGCGCCGATGACGTCGGTGATCATGATCTTCGAGATCACGCGCGATTACACCATCATCGTGCCGCTGATGGTGGCCAACCTCACCAGCTACTTCCTGGCGAGCCGGATGCAGAAGCGGCCGATCTACGAGGCCCTGATGCACCAGGACGGGGTCCACCTCCCGACCGCGCCCCGGGCCCGGGACGAGGAGACCAGCGTCAGCCGGGGGATGCGGGCGCCCGAACGGGTGCTGCAGGCGGGCGACCGGATCGACGATGTCCTGCCCGCCCTCCCCCCCGGGGCCTCCGCCTGGGCCGTCGTCAACCGGGGGGGGCTCATGGGGATGGTCACGAGGCGCCGCCTCCTCGAGGAGGCGGAATCGGGAGGGGGGGGGAAGACCCTGGCCGAACTCCTCCCCGGTTTCGACCCGCAGAAAATCCCGACGGCGGCGGATTTTCCCCACCTTCATCCGGACCAGCCCCTGGAGGCGGCCCTGAGGCGGATGGGCGAGAGCGGCCTCGAGGAGCTTCCGGTGGTCAGCCGCACCGACCCGAGGGAGATGGTCGGAGCCCTGGGCCTCGGGGACGCCATGGCCGCCTACCGGCGGGGGAAGGAGGGGGACGCCCCCGCGGCGTCCCCGGGACCGCAGGCCGCGCCGCGGCGCACCGCCTCCATCGGGCGCATGGCCGTCGTCATCGCCCTCATGATCGCACTGGGAGGGTTCCTGAGCTGGTTCTACCGCTCGCGGCGCGCGGACCGGGCGGAAGAGCACGCGGCCCGGGGGGAGAGCCTGATGGCGGCGGGGCGCCCCGCGGAGGCGGTGGAACAGTTCCGCAGCGCCCTGTCCATTTCCCACGGTTTCGGCGACCGGCTGGCGCTGGCCTCGGCGCTCGTGACCGCCCGGCGCTGGAACGAGGCGGAGATCTACTTCCGGGAGCTGGGGCGCGAACAGCCGGGGAGCGGCCCGGTCAACCTGGGCCTGGGGCGGATCGCGGCGCAGAAGGGGAATGTCCCGGAGGCCGCCGGTTTTTACCGCAGGGCGGTGTACGGGACCTGGCCCGACGAATCCCCCCTGCGCGGTTTGGAGATCCGCCGGGAGCTGGTGGACTTCCTCGGCCGGTCCGGGCAGCCGGCCCGGGCGCGGGCGGAACTGCTGGCCCTGGCGGCGGAGTGTCCCGACGACCCCGGCGCCCGCAGGGAGACGGCGCGGCTCCTGCTCGATCACGCGCTGGCCGCAGAGGCGGCCGCGATGTACCGCGAAATCCTGGCGGGGAGCCCCCGGGACAGCGCCGCCCATGCCGGGCTGGGCCGGGCGGAATACGAACTCCGCAATTACGCGGCGGCCCGGGACTCGTTCCGCTCCGCCCTGCTCCAGAATCCCGGCGACGCCGCGTCCGAAGCCCGGCTCGAGGTGGTGGAGAGGATCCTGGCCCTCGACCCGGAAGCGCGCGGGCTGAAGACGGCGGAGAAATTCGCGCGCAGCCGGACGCTGCTCGAATCGGTTCTCCGGTCGCTCGACGGGTGCCTCGAGCGCGAAGGGCGGACGCCCGCGGAAGCCCTCCGCGGCCGCCTCGAAACCGCCCGCCGGTCGCTCGCCCGTCGGGGGAGGCCCCGCTCCTACGGGGACGCGGCGGAGGAGAACCTGGCGCTCGCGGCCGAGCTCTGGCGGGAGCGCGTGCGCTGCCCGGGCCCCCCCGCGGAGGAGGCACTGCGTCTCGTCATGGAGCGTGTTTCGGAATAGAGAGTTCCCCGAGCAGCCCGAGCACCTCCGCCACCCCGGCGATGCTGTATCCGGCCAGGGTGGCGCCCATTCCTACACGGATCGACCAGGCCGTCTCGGGCAGGACCGCGAACAGGTCCTCGTCGGTGGTGTCGTCCCCGATGGCGAGGATGAAGTCGTACGATTTCCGGGCGAGGAAGCGGAGCCCCGCGGTCCCCTTGTTCACCCCGGCGACCCGGGCTTCCACGGTCTTGTTCCCCTGCAGGACGTGCACGTCGATGTTGGCCGTCAGGGCCAGCAGCTGGTCCTTCAGCTCCTGGGCGGCCAGCTTGGCCGGCCCCCGCTCCGCGCCCCGGTAGTGCCACACCAGGGCGAAGTCCTTCTCCTCCACGAACGCTCCCGGGATGCGCTCCGCGTAACGGAGGAACAGCGGCTTCAGTTTCGGTTTCCAGGCGCCCCCCCGTTTGGCCCCCTTCCTCCACGTCCGCCCCTTTTCCCTGATCCAGGCGCCGTGTTCCGCGACCAGCCCGGCCCCGATGCCGGCAAACGAGTGTTCGAGGAAAGCCTTGTCCCGGCCGCTGACGACGATGACGTCGGTCCCGGGCCGGCCGCAGAGGGCCCGCAGCAGGTCGAGCAGCGCGGCGTCGGGCACGGCCGCCCGGGGATCGGTGGAAAAGGGGACGAGGGTCCCGTCGTAGTCGAGCAGGAGGAGCCTGCGGCGGCTGCCGCGGAACGCCTCCAGGATATCGCCGCGGATCGGGCCCGTCAGCCGCTTGGAGAGATACTTCCGGTTCCTCCCCTTGACCTCCGACAGCTCCTCCATGAAGTCGGCCACCCAGCGAACCACGTCGTACCGCTCGATCCTCCGCTGCATCGCGGTGTTGCGCCGGACCTGCTCCGCTTCGGGCATGGAGAGGGCCTCGACGATGGCCTCGGCGATTTCGCGGCGGCTGTTCGGGTTGATGGCGACCGCTTCGAACAGCTCCTGGGCCGCCCCCGCCATCTCGCTCAGGATCAGCACCCCGGTCTGGTCCGCGCGGCTGGCGACGTATTCCTTGGCGACGAGGTTCATGCCGTCCCGCAGGGGAGTGACCAGCGCGATGTCGCTGGCGGCGTACAGGGCGACGAGGGGAGAGAAGGGGAGGCTCCGGAACATGTAGATGACGGGGGTCCAGCCCGTGCCGCCGAATCTCCCGTTGATCTTTCCCACCAGGGCTTCGATCTGGTTCTTCATCATCTCGTACTGGTCGACGGCCACGCGCGAGGGGACGACGACCATGACCAGCACCACCCTGCCGTGCCAGGAGCGGTTCTCCTCGAGGAAGGTCTCGAACCCTTCCAGCCGGTTGACGATCCCCTTGGTGTAATCCAGGCGGTCGATGGAAAGGATGATCCTGGCCCCGTTCAACCGGCGCCGGAGCCCCGCGCTTTCCGCCCGCACCTCCGGGTCCCCGGCCCCCCGGCGGAATTTCGCGCAGTCGATGCCCATGGGGAAGGCTTCGGCCCGTACGACCCGGTCCCCCACCAGCAGCTCCCCCATCTGGGAGTCGTGTCCCAGGATGCGCAGGACGCATTTCAGGAAGTCCTGCCGGTAGTCGTTGGTGTGGAACCCCACCAGGTCCGCGCCGAGCAGCCCCGTCAGGAGGTCGCGCCTCCACCGGCCGGGGAGCAGGCGGAAGATCTCGAAGCCGGGGAAGGGGATGTGCAGGAAGAAGCCGATGGTGGCCGCCGGGGCGATCTCCCGGATCATCCCGGGCAGGAGCATCAGGTGGTAGTCGTGGATCCAGAGGGTGTCCCCCGGGCGGAGCAGCCCGGCGAGGGTCCGGCAGAAGGTGCGGTTGACCTCGACGTAGCGGGCCCAGTGGTCTTCGTCATAGTTCGTATAGACCTGGAAGGAATGGAACAGGGGCCAGATGGTCTTGTTGCAGAACCCCTGGTAGAACTTCTCGATCTCGGCCTCGGAGAGGAAGACGGGGACGGCGTGGAATTCGGCGAGCGACCTCTCCCGGACCTCCTCCCGGCGCTCCTGGGGGAGAGTGCTCCCGGGCCAGCCGACCCAGAGGAAGCGGCGCGATGCCGCCGAACTCTCCCGCAGCGATTCCGTATACGAAGCCAGACCGGTGGCGAGCCCCCCCACGCTCGGGGTGAACTCGAGCGCGCCCCCCTTTTCCCTCACCGTGAACGGAAGCCGGTTGGAGACCACGATCATCCGTCCCGCCGCCGGCATCGGGCCCCGTTTCACATCCGGTCCCTCCTCAGCACCAGGGTGGAGAGGGGAGGGAGGGTGAGGCTGAGCGAGCAGGGGCGGCCGTGCAGCCCCTGCGGGGAGGCTTCGATCCGGCCGAGGTTCCCCATCCCGCTCCCGCCGTAGTCGGAGGCGTCGCTGTTGAGCGCCTCGATCCACACCCCCCCCTCCGGGACGCCGATGCGGTAGTCGAGCCGCGGCACCGGCGTGAAGTTGCAGACGACGGCCACCGGGCGCCGGCGGTCCCTCCCGAAGCGGAGCAGGCTGACGCAACTCCCCTGGCGGTCGTCGCAGTCGATCCACTCGAACCCGGCCGGTTCCGCGTCGAGCTCGTACATGGCGGGCTCCGACCGGTAGAAGGCGTTCAGGTCCCCCACCCACCGCTCCAGGCCCGAGTGGAGGGGGTACTGGAGGAGGTGCCAGTCGAGGCTGCCGTCGTGGTTCCATTCGGCCCACTGGCCGAACTCCCCCCCCATGAAGAGGAGCTTCTTCCCCGGATGCCCGAACATGTAGCCGTAAAGGAGGCGCAGGTTGGCGAATTTCTGCCACTCGTCCCCCGGCATCTTCCCGATCATGGACCCCTTCCCGTGCACGACCTCGTCGTGGGAGAAGGGGAGGAGGAAATTCTCCGTGAAGGCGTAGAGGAGGCTGAAGGTGATCTTGTTGTGGTGGTAGCTGCGGTGCACCGGGTCGTGCCCCATGTACTCGAGCATGTCGTGCATCCACCCCATGTTCCACTTGAACCCGAATCCCAGGCCCCCCAGGTACGTCGGCCGCGAGACCATCGGCCAGGCGGTGGACTCCTCGGCGATGACCATGGCCCCGGGGGCCTCGGCGTGCACCCGCTCGTTGAGCCTTTTCACGAAATCGACCGCCTCCAGGTTCTCCCGGCCGCCGTAGCGGTTGGGGATCCATTCCCCCTCGTTGCGGCCGTAATCGAGGTAGAGCATCGAGGCGACGGCGTCGACCCGCAGCGCGTCGATGTGGTAGCGGTCGAACCAGAACACGGCGTTGCTGATCAGGAAGTTCTGCACCTCGGTGCGGCCGTAGTTGAAGACCAGCGTGTCCCAGTCCGGGTGCAGCCCCTGGCGCAGGTCGGCGTGCTCGTACAGGTGGGTGCCGTCGAAGAACCCCAGCCCGTGCTCGTCCCGGGGGAAGTGGGCGGGGACCCAGTCGAGGATGACGCCGATGCCGCTCTGGTGCAGCACGTCGACCAGGTACATGAAGTCGTCGGGGGTCCCGAAACGGCTGGTGGGGGCGAAGTAACCCACGGTCTGGTATCCCCAGGAGCCGTCGAAGGGGTGCTCCGACACCGGCATCATCTCCACGTGGGTGAAGCCGAGCCGGCGCACGTGATCGGCGAGCCTGGGGGCGAGTTCGCGGTAGGTGAGCCAGCGGTTCCCCTCCTCCGGCACCAGCCTCCAGGAGCCGAGGTGGACCTCGTAGATCGAGAGCGCCTCCTCGTGGGGCCGCCGGGCGGGGCGCGCGCGCATCCACTCCCCGTCCTGCCAGGCGTAGGCCGACAGGTCCCACACCTTGGAGGCGGTCCGGGGACGGATCTCGGCCGCGAAGCCGTAGGGGTCGGCCTTTTCGACGGCGTAGCCGCCGTAGCGCGACTCGACGTGATACTTGTAGAGGTCTCCCGCCCCCACCCCGGGCACGAACCCTTCCCAGATCCCGGACGAGCCCCGCGACGCGAGCGGCGCCGCCTCCCGGTTCCACCCGTTGAAATCGCCGATGGCCGAGACGCGCTGCGCGTTCGGCGCCCAGACCCGGAAGAAGGTCCCCCGGGTCCCGTCCAGGAGGCCCGGGTGGGCCCCCAGCTTTTCCCAGGTCCGGTAGTGGGTCCCCTCCGCGATCAGGTGCAGGTCGAAATCGGTCAGGCTGTCGCTCGTCATCGGTTACTTTCCTCCGCCCCCGGGGCGGGTCATCCCTTCATCCGGACCACCAGGACCGAGCAGCCGGCCCCGCGCACCACCGCCTCGGCCACGCTCCCGAGCGCCAGGTGGGAGAGGCCGGTCCGTCCCCGGGTCGCGACCACGACCAGGTCCGCCTCGAGCCTTTCGGCCGTTTCCAGGATGGCCCGGTCCGCGGAGCCGCGCACGAGGGTCCCCTCGGCCGCTCCCACGCGGCGGACGCACGCGTCCAGGTGCCCCCGCAGCGCCTCCTCGATTTCGGCGGAGAAGTCGAGCGGCAGCAGGCCGGGCATGGTCGGGTCGGTCACCATGCCGTAGCGGAGGATGTCGAAGGCGTGGACGACGCGGAGTTCGCGCCCTCGCCGTTTGGCTTCGCTCGCGGCGGCGTCGACCGCGGGGGTCGAGGGGTCGGAGAAGTCGGTGGCCGCGAGCACCCCCCCCGGAGCGGAGGGGCGCGCGACCAGCACCGGGCAGTGGGCGTGGCGGACGACGCGCTCGGAAATCCCCCCCAGGCGGTGCTTCTGGGAGCCATGGCCCACGACGATCATCCCCGCGCCGACCCGCTCCGCGGCCGTGATGATGGCCGCGTGCTCGGTCCCGTATTCGATTTTCAGTTCGCACTCCTTCCCCCGGGGGGGCGTGAAGGCCGCCACCCGTTCCGAAAGCGCGCGGTAGGCCCCGGCCTCGAAATCGGCCCTGCGCAGGGCGTCTTCCATCTGCAGCTGGGGGAAGAGGGGGCGTACCGCCGCGATGTCGGGGAGGACGTGGCAGACGTAGAGCTTCACGCCGTAGTGCCGGGCGATCTCCACGGCCTGGCGCAGCACCTCGTCGGCGGCTTCATCCAGTCTTACGGCGGCAAAAACGGGACCGGTTGTACGGAACATGGGGGTCTCCTTTCTCGGGCGAACGGCTCGATCTATGCCTATACCATACCACGGATCAGGCGGGCGGGGCCGGGGAGGGCCGGCTTTTCCACCCCTCGAGGAGCCCCAGGCGCAGAAACTCGCTGGTGGCGCGGCTGGTGACGTCGCTCATCATGCGGGGTTCGTAACGGTGGTCGTAGACGTAGGCCTTGACCCGGAGGCGCAGATAGGGCTGCTGGTCGAATCCCTGTGCCACCAAAGCCACGATCGGTTTTTCGGCCAGCAGGTAAGGGGAGCAGGCGGCCGCTTCGTAGCCGACCTCGATGGCGGTCTCCGGGTCGGTGCCGGGCGGCAGGTAGAGGTCGGTCACGACCTGGCAGTCGGGCACCCCCGAGTTCGCGTTGTGGACCTGCTGGGTCAGGATGTCCAGGTTCGGGATCGTCACCCGGGTGTCGTCGGGCGTCGTCAGCTTCGTGCTCCTGAGCCCCACGTGGTCGATCTCCCCGTAGGCGTCGCCGATCCTCACGCGGTCGCCGAGCTGGTAGGGGCGGTCGACCAGGACGACGAGGCCGCCGATGACGTTCTTGACCAGGTCCTGGGCGCCGAGGCCGACGGCGAGGCCGAGGGACGCGATCGAGGCCAGAAACGCCTCCTGCGAGGGGGCCAGGATCCGGATGGAGAGGAAGATGGTCGCAAACCAGATCCCGATCCGCGCGGCGGGTTCGAGCAGCTTCATCAGGAAGCGGGAGCGGGGGATTTTATCGCCCAGCAGCCGGAACAGTCTCGAAAGCCATCGGATCACGATCCAGGCGACGAGGGCCAGGAGGAGGATCTGCGCCACCCGGCCGAGGGTGATCTGGGCCGGCAGCGAAATCCGTTCCAGCTGGACGGCGAGGAACGGGGAGATAGAAATCGCGGGCATGGTCTTTCCCCTATAACAGGTTCTGCCGGTAAAGGGCCTGGCGCACCAGGCGCCCGGCTTCCGGGCAGACCCGGAACCCGGGGTGCGCAGGGTCCGGCTCGATGATTTCCCAGGAGATCAGTTTTTCGATGCAGCTGTCGCTCCTCCGGGCGGAGTAATCGAAGATCCGGGCGATCTCCCCGGGCGTCAGGCCCCCATGCTGCAGAATCGCCTGCAGGATGAAGGAATCCTCCAGGGTCAGGCGCGAGATGATCCCCTCGTAGGAGGGTTCGACCGTGTGGAGCATGTAGAGGACGCCCCCCTCCACCCGGTCCACCGACTGCTGCCACAGTTCGAAGGCCGAGCGGAAAATGCCCTCCGACTGCCGGTAGAGGGAATCGAAATAGTGCTGTTCCGGGTCCCGGCCGAGTCCCAGCAGGCGTGCGATCCTCGCCTTGCGCGACTGCTCCCGGGGAGGTTGGGCGAAGTGGAGCCTGAGGCCCGAAAGGTTGTGCCGCTGCAGGATGGCGCTCTTGAGGTGCCGGGGGGACACGGCCATGGCGTTGATCCGGTGGGAGAAGTATTCCTCCATCCCGACCACCTGGCGGAGGTATCGAAGCGCCGATTCGTTCAGGCTGAGGATCCAGAGGGTGTTGCGGCAGGTCGTGGAGATCAGCTCGAGCAGGGCGCGCAGCCCCTCGAACCCGCCGATGCGGCGGAGGAAGGTGCGCTCGACCTCTTCGAGCACCACCAGCCGTCGTTCCGATTTCAGCCGGGACTCCAGCTCGGTCTCCTGGATCCCGAGCAGCGCCGAGAGGAAGGCGCGCATCCCGGCGGCCGTGTCGATCCGGTCGCCGAACTGTCCGCTCGAGAGGGGAAGATCGCCGAAGACGCCCGAACGGGCGCAGTTCAGGAAGCTGGTTTTCCCGCTCCCGCGCGCCCCGGCCACGAGAACGGCGACGGCGCGCCCCTCCTGCCAGCGCTCCCGCGCCTCCGCCACCGCCGCCATTTCGGTCT
>CAZWXG010000069.1:0-13449 GCA_964637825.1 uncultured Acidobacteriota bacterium | reverse complement strand
GGGACGGCAAGTTCGGCCGCCCCCTCCATCTCCTCCCGGACCAGCCGGCCCGCCTCCTCCGCCTCGGCCTGGGGCGCTTCCAGCACCAGTTCGTCGTGCACCTGCAGGAGGATGCGCGTCCGCGCGCCGCGAGCGGCGAGCGCGCGGTGGACGCGGATCATGGCGATCTTGACGATGTCGGCCGCCGTCCCCTGGATGGGGCTGTTGACGGCGATCCGCTCGCCGAAGCTGCGCACGTTGAAGTCCTTGCTCTTCATTTCGGGCACCGGGCGGATGCGGCCGTAGATCGTCCGGACCACCCCCTGCTCCCGGGCCTCCTCCACGGTCCGGTCGAGCCAGGCGCGCACCCCGCTGTAGCGGCGGAAGTAGGCATCGATAAACGCTTGCGCCTCCTCCCGGGATATCCCGAGCCCCTTGGCGAGGCCGAAGGCGGACTGGCCGTAGACGATGCCGAAATTGATCGCCTTGGCGCGCCGGCGGCACTCCGCGCGGTTCTGGAGCTGCTCCGCGGTGAAGACCTCGCGCGCCGTCCGATCGTGGATATCCTCCCCGGCCCGGAAGGCGGAGACCAGGACTTCGTCGCCGGAAAGATGCGCCAGCACCCGCAGCTCCACCTGCGAGTAGTCGGCCGAAATCAGCAGGTTTCCCGGTTCCGGGACGAAGGCGCCCCGGATCAGGCGCCCCATCTCCGTCCGGATCGGGATGTTCTGCAGGTTCGGGTCGGAACTCGACAGCCGCCCCGTGGCGGCCCCGGTCTGGTTGAAGGAGGTGTGGACGCGCCCCGTCCGGGGATTGATCAGGACCGGGATCGCGTCGACATAGGTGGACTTGAGCTTGGCCACCTGGCGGTATTCGAGGATCAGGCGGGGGATGTCGTAGGTCTCCGCCAGCTCCTCCAGCACCCCCTGGTCGGTGCTGTAGCCGCCGGTCTTGCGCGTCTTCTTCAGGCTCGGCAGGTTGAGCTTCCCGAACAGCACCTCCCCCAGCTGCTTGGGGGAGTTGATGTTGAACTCCACGCCCGCGGCCTCGTAGATCCGGGCCGTCAGCCCGGCCAGCCGCTGCTCCATTTCGGCCGACATCTTTCGGAGCTGTTCGCGGTCCACCCTGATCCCCGTGCGCTCCATTGCGGCCAGCACCGGCACGAGCGGCAGGTCGATCTCCTCGTACAGCCTGCGCAACCCCAGGCGGTCGAGCTCGGGATCGAGGGCTTCATGCAGGCGGCGCACGGCGTCGAGCCGCCGGCAGAGGATTTCGGGGCGGGCGCCCGGCTCCGCCGGCAGCAGCGATCCCTGCCTCGGCCCCTTTTCCTCCTCGAGTGCCAGGTGCAGCCGGTCCAGGGCCCACTGTTTCAGGGAGTAGTCCCCCGCGTTGGGCGCCGTCAGAAACGCCATCAGCATGACATCGACGGGGCGCTGTCCCGGGCGCACCCCCGCCTTTTCCTGCAGCGCCAGGAGGAGCTTGGAGTCCCACGAGACCAGCCGGCGCGCCGGATCCTCGGCCAGTTCGCGCCAGAGGGCGGCCTGGTCCGGGTTGCCGAGGTCGAGGATCACGGCGTCGTCCGCCCCCCCCTGGAGGGCTGCGGCGGCGGCCGTCGGCTCCGCCCCCCCCCTGACGTCGAGTTCGACGAACAGGGTCCCGTGCCGCCGCAGCGATTCCGCGCAGGAACGGGCGTCGGGGGGCGCCAGGTACCCCCCCGCGAGGGGCTTGCGGACCTCTTCGTCGAGGAACTCCTCCATGAGCGCCTTGAACTCCAGCTCGGAAAAGAGGTCGAAGGCGGCCTTGCGGTCGGGGGGGCGCAGCGCCAGCGCCTCGAGGTCGAGCTCGATGGGGAGATCGAGGTGAATGGTGACCAGTTCGCGGCTCATGAGGATCTGCTCCTCGTGGTCCCTCAGGCTCGCCTGGTGCGCCTTCTTCTTGACCCGGTCCCGGTTCTTCAGCAGGTTTTCGATGCTGCCGAAATCCCGGATCAGCTCGCGCGCCCCCTTTTCCCCGATCCCGGGGGCGCCGGGGACGTTGTCCGAGGCGTCGCCCCACAGGCCCAGCAGGTCGGCCACCTGGTCCGGGCGGACCCCCAGCTTCTCCTCCACCTCGGGCGCGCCGAGGAAACGGTCCTTCATCGCGTCGAAGACGACGACGCGGTCCGAGACCAGCTGCAGCATGTCCTTGTCGCTCGTCACGATCACCGAATCGAGGTCGCGCGCCGCCGCCTGCCGCGCCAGGGTGCCGATCACGTCGTCGGCCTCGTAGCCCGGGTACCCGATCACGGGGACGTGGAACGCCTCGCACACCCTGCGGATATAGGGGATCTGCTCGACCAGATCCGCCGGCATCGGTTTGCGCGTGGCCTTGTAGGCCCCGTAGCGCTCGTGCCGCACCGTCGGCCCCTCCAGGTCGAAGGCCACCCCGATGTAATCGGGCTTCTGCTCCTCGACCAGCTTGCGCAGCATCGAGGTGAAACCGTAAATCGCGTTGGTCGGCATCCCCCGGGAGTTGCCGAGGCCCCGGATGGCGTAATAGGCGCGGTAGATGTGAGACATGCCGTCGACCAGGTAAAATCTCTTGCGGCTCATGGGGTTCCCTTTCTCATCCTTTGGCGGCGCCGCGCCCCTTCTCCCCGGCCCGCGGGTGGCACTTCCGGTAGACCCGGACGAGCTGCTCGACCGAGACGTGGGTGTATTTCTGGGTGGTCGAGAGGCTGCTGTGTCCCAGCATCTCCTGGATCGCGCGCAGGTCGGCGCCCGCGCTGAGCATGTGGGTGGCGAAGGTGTGGCGCAGGGTGTGGGGGTGTACCTTGAGCCGCTCGGCCAGGCGGGCGACGTACCGGTCCACGACGTTCCCGACGCTCCGGCTGGTCAGGCGGCCGCCGCGCAAGTTGAGGAACACCGCCTCCCGGCCGCGCGGCGGGGCGGCGTGCGGCCGGCCGAAGCGCGGGCGCACGTCGAGGTAGGAGCGCAGAGCCGCGGCCGCGCTCGCTCCGAAGGGGACGATGCGCTCCTTCTCCCCCTTCCCCAGGACGCGGACCAGCCCTTCATCGAGGCTGAGGTCGCCCAGGTCCAGCCCCACCAGTTCGCCGGCGCGCAGCCCGGAGCCGTAGAGGAGCTCGAGCATCGCCCGGTCCCGCCGCCCCGCGTCGGTCGCCGTGTCGGGCGCCTCCACGAGGGCCCGGGCCGCGTCGATGCCGAGGTAGCCCGGCAGCCGGATCTCCTGTTTCGGGGAGGAGACGGCCCGGGCCGCGTTCGCCCGCACCGCCCCCCGCGCGGTCAGGAATTTCAGGAAGGAGCGCAGCGTCGCCAGCTTGCGCGCCACCGAAGACTTCCGGTTCTGTCTTTCGTAGAGGACGCCCAGGAATTCGCGCACGGTGAGGTTGTCGATCTCCTCCGGTTCCGGGGCCGGGCGGGGTTCCCCCGCGGGGGACGTCGTCAGCCAGGCGTGGAACTGCCCCAGGTCGGAGGCGTAGTTGCGCAGGGTGTGCGGGGAGGCGTTCTTCTGGACGCGGAGGTATTCCAGGTACTGTCCGATCCAGGCGGCCAGGGTGTCGGCCATACGATCCTCGTTCAGTGCGCGTCGGCCCCGTCGGACAACGCCGCGATCCACCGGTCCATTTCGGCCAGGGCCCGCTCGACCTGCCGCAGGCGGCGCTCCTTCCGGTCGCGGATGTCGGGGTCCGCCCCGGAATCCCGGAGCAGGCCGAAGGTGATGTTGGCCGGTTGGAAGCGCTCCCCCTCCCCGAAGGCCAGGTAGCGGACCAGGCTGCCGCAGGCGGTCCCCGGCGGGGGGACGACGCACCCCTTCCCCCCGGCCAGCCGGGCCGCGTTGATCCCTGCCAGAAGTCCCGTGGCGATCGATTCAATATACCCCTCCACGCCGGAGAGCTGCCCGGCAAAAATGAGCTCCGGCCGCTTTTTGCTCTGCAGGGTCGGGTGGAGCAGCCGGGGGGCGTGGAGGTAGGAGTTGCGGTGGATCTGGCCGAAGCGGAGAAATTCGGCCCGTTCGAGCCCGGGGATCATCCGGAAGACCCGTTGCTGCTCCGGAAATTTCATGTGGTTCTGGAACCCCACCAGGTTGTAGCTGTCGGCCATGAGGTTTTCCTGCCGCAGCTGCACGGCGGCGTAGGGCCTGCGCCCCGTGCGCGGGTCCACGAGCCCCACCGGCTTCATGGGGCCGAAGCGGAGCGTATCCACCCCGCGCCGGGCCAGTTCCTCGATGGGAAGGCACCCCTCGAAAAAGCGCGGTTCCTCGAAGGAGCGCAGGGGGGCCGATTCCGCCCCGACCAGGGCCTCGTAGAAAGCGAGGTACTCCTCCCTGGACAGATAGGCGTTGAGATAGTCCTCCCCCCCCTTGCCGTAGCGGGAGGCGGCCGGGAGGCGCGCGCGGTCCAGGGTCGCGGCGTCCACGATGGGGGAGATGGCGTCGTAAAAGTAGAGGTTCCCGCTCCCGGCGAAGCGCGCGATCGATTCCGCCAGGGGATCGGAAGTCAGGGGGCCGCTGGCCACCACGACGATGCCGTCCGCGGGGAGCTCCCGGACTTCCTCCCGGACGAGCTCGATGCCCCCCTCGGCGGCGATCGCCTCCGTCAGCCGGCGGCTGAACTCCTCCCGGTCAACGGCCAGGGCGTGCCCGGCGGGGACCCGGACCTCGTACGCCACCCGCACGAGCAGGCTGTCCAGGCGCCGCAGCTCCTCCTTGAGCAGGTGGGGGGCGGAGCCGGGAAGGTCCGATTTGAGCGAGTTGCTGCAGACGAGTTCCCCCAGGAGGCCGGTCGCGTGGGCCGGGGTCATGACCCCCGGCCGCATCTCCACCAGGCGCACCCCGACCCCCCGCCGGGCCAGCTGCCACGCCGCCTCGGTTCCCGCCAGCCCCCCGCCTATGACCGTAACTGTCTGTTCCATCGGCAGATTCTATTGTATACGGGGCCCGGGAACAATACCGCGACTCGAACCCCCGCGGATGCTATACTTCCCGTTCTCCGAACGGACGGATCCCGATGAACGAAACGCCGCAGGTCAACCGCTGGATCGTATCGCTGTCGGTCGTCTTCGCCACCTTCATGGAGGTGCTCGACACCACCGTCGTCAACGTCGCGCTGCCGCACATCGCCGGCTCGCTGTCGGCCACGGTCGAGGAGGGGACCTGGACTCTGACCTCCTACCTGGTGGCGAACGCCATCATCCTCCCCATGACGGGCTGGCTGGCACGCCAGTTCGGGCGCAAGCGCCTGCTGCTCGGGGCCATCATCGGCTTCACCGCCTCCTCCTTCCTGTGCGGGCTGGCGCCCAACCTCACCAGCCTGATCGTCTTCAGGGTCATCCAGGGGGCATCCGGGGGGACCATGCAGCCGCTGTCGCAGGCGATCATGCTGGAGGCCTTCCCCCCGCACGAACGGGGGAAGGCGATGGCCGCCTGGGGCCTCTGCATCGTCACCGCCCCGATCCTCGGGCCGGTGGTGGGGGGGTGGCTGACCGACTCCTGGAGCTGGCGCTGGATCTTCTACATCAACATCCCGGTGGGCATCGTCTCCCTGGCCATGGCGAAGATGTTCGTGTTCGACCCCCCCTACCTGAAGCGCCAGGCGCAGAAGATCGACTACTGGGGCATCGGCATGCTGGCCGTCGGCATGGGCTCCCTGCAGGTCATGCTGGACCAGGGGCAGCAGAAAGACTGGTTCTCCTCGGGCCGGATCACGGCGCTGGCCGTCGTCGCCGCCGTGCTGCTCGGGGCCTTTCTCGTGCGCGAGTTCCTCGTCCGCAACCCCATCGTCGACCTGCGCGTTTTCCGCGACCGGACCTACGCCGTGGGCGTGGCGATGATCACCTCGGTCGGGTTCATGCTCTACGGGAGCCTGGTGCTGCTGCCCATCATCCTGCAGACGATCCTGGGCTACCCCGCGCTCCAGGCGGGGATGGCCATGGCCCCCCGCGGCCTGGGGTCGCTCCTCTTCACCCCCGTCGTGGGCATCCTCATCGGGCGGCTCGACCCGCGCAAGCTCCTGTCCTGCGGGATCACCCTGGCCGCCTTCACCCTGTTCTGGTTCGGGTTCCTGAACCTCAACGCCGGGTACTGGGATTTCTTCTGGCCCCAGTTCATCCAGGGGATCGCCCTGAGCATGCTCTTCGTCCCCCTGACCACCCTGTCGATGCACTTCATCCCGAGAGAGGAGATGGGGAACGCGACCAGCATCTTCAACCTCATGCGCAACATCGGCGGCAGCATCGGCATCGCCACCGCGGCCACCATGCTGGAGCGCAACCGCCGGCGCTTCACCTCCATCCTGGGCACGCACGTCACCCCCTACAGCCCCCAGGCGCAGCAGGCGCTCGAAGGGCTCCAGAGCGCGATGACGGCGCGCGGGGCCGACCGCACGACCGCCTCCCGACGCGCGCAAGCGCTCCTGTTCGGCACGATCGGGCGGCACGCCACCATGCTCTCCTTTTTGAGCCTCATGAAATTTTTCGGCGTCCTCTTCATCGTGATGCTCCCCCTCCTGCTGCTGGCGAAATCGACCCGCGCGCGGGACGCCGGGGCGAAAACCGCCCCCGCCCGGTGACCGGGGCCGGCCCCACAAAGAAAGGCAAAAGCATTCAGGTTTCGCCCCCCCGGCCGATATGTATTCCGAGAGCGAATCAACAGAGCGGCGGGGCCGGGACATGGACAGGGAAGAAAACGGGACGGACATCATCATACCGGTACGCGACCGGTACCCCTCGACGCGCAGCCTGCTCGAGGGGATCTACCGCCACACCGACCTGCCGTTCCATCTCTACGTCGTCGACAACGCCTCCGGGGACGAGACCGCCGGCCTCGACAGGATCTATACCCGGGACATCACCGTCATCCGCAACCGCCGCGACCGCGGCTGGAGCGGGGGAGCCAACCAGGGGATCGCCTCCGGGCGCAACCCCAACGTCGTGCTGATGCGGGGCGGGGTGGAGGTCTCGGCGGGGTGGCTCGGGAACCTGCAGGCCTTCCTCGACACCCACCCGCGCATCGGGGCCGTCGGGCCCCTGGGCCCGGGCGCCTCCGACCGGCAGGGGATCGACCGGGTGCGCGAGCGGCTGGCCCGGCAGATCCCGGCCTTCCGGACCGAGGACCTTCACGAGCGCAACCGCATCCTGAAGTACCATTTCCACCGCGCGGGGATCCTGGTCGAGGACCCCCTCGATTTCTTCTGCGTCCTCCTCAAGCGGCGCACCCTCGACGCCGTCGGCCCCCTCGACGAAGGCCCCGGCGGAAACGGGGCCGGCTACTGCCGGAGACTGCGCAGGGCGGGGTACGTCCTCGGCCTGGCGCTCGACACCTACGTCCTCCACCACGCGGATCCCCCGCCGAAAGACGCGGCGCACCGCGGCCGCGGTCAGGGAACGTACATGTAGCCCCGGCCGCGCAGGCTGACGAAATGGCGCGGCTGTTCCGGTTCCTCCTCGAAATGCTTGCGCAGCCGGACGATGAAATTGTCGACCGTGCGGGTCTCCACCCCGGAATGGTAGTCCCACACCTCTTCGAGCAGCTCGCGGCGGGAGAACACCCGGTGGGGGGCGGCGGTCAGCGTCCGGAGCAGCCGGGCCTCGAGCGCCGTGAGCTGGAACGCCCCCCGCGGCCCCTCCCCCCGCAGCCCCTCGAGATCCACGGGCCAGGGCCCGACCGCGGTCGGGGGCGGCGCGGCCCCCTCCCCCGCGTACCACTCCGCGCGCTCCAGCATCCGCCGGACGCGCAGCAGCATTTCCCGCAGGTGAAAGGGCTTGACCACGTAATCGTCGGCGCGCAATTCCAGCCCGCGGACGCGGTCCTCGGGCGCCGCCCGGGCGGTGAGCATGATCACGGGGACCTTCGGGTCGCCCTGCCGGATCCGGCGCGCGACCTCGAAACCGTCCAGGTCCTCGAGCATGATGTCCAGGATGATCAGGTCGAACGGCCGCTGTGCGACCAGGGAGAGCGCCTCGCGCCCGCTCCCGGTGGCGCACACCTCGTACCCCTCCTGCTCGAGGTTGAAACCGAGCGCGCGGGCGATGTGCGCCTCGTCCTCCACCAGCAGGATCCGGGCGGAGCGTCCGTTTTTCAAGGCGTCACCCCCTGTCTCCGGTTGCCGCGCCGCGGCCGCGCCGCGCCCCGAGGCTCCAGTACTTCCGGACCCGGGGGAGGCGCACGCTGAAGGTGGCCCCGCGGCCGGGGCCGGGACTCGAGGCCCAGACCTTGCCGCCGTGGTTCTTCACGATGGTGCGCACGATGTAGAGGCCGAGGCCGGTCCCGCGCAGGTGCCGCGTCTGCTCTTCCGAGCCGCGCCAGAACATCTTGAACACGTTCTTGAGATCCTTCCCCGGGATCCCGTTCCCGCCGTCGGCGACGTCGATGCGGCAGCTGCCGAGTTCCCGGTGGACCCGGATCCGGACCCGGGACCCGGGCGGGGAGTAGCGGGCGGCGTTCTCGAGCAGGTTGGCGAGGACCACGCGCATGGCCGACCGGTCGACGACCACGTGCACGTCGCGCCCCTTTTCGAGCTCGATCGTCCTCCCCTCCTTCTCGTACAGGTGGCGGTCCTCGTCCAGGATATCCTCGATGAAGCGCCGGATGCTGACCGGTTCCAGCCGGTAGCGGCCCGTCGTCTTCCCGATCCGCGCGGCCCCCAGGATCCGGTCGATCAGCGTTGTCAGCCGCTCGGTGTCCCCCAGCATCATGGCGATGTATTCCCGCTTCTGCTCTTCGGGCATCTCCCTGAAGGCCATGGTTTCGAGCGCGAGCTGGATGGAGGCGACGGGGGACTTGAGTTCGTGGGTGACGTTCGCGACGAACGCGCGCTGCATTTCGTTGAGCCGGCGCTGCTTGATCCAGAAGATGAAGATCACCGTCGCGCCGGCGAGGATGAGCGTCAGCAGCAGGGCCCCCTCGAGCATCGGCCCCCACCCCATCCCCTCGACCTCCATCTGGGTCCGGAGGCGCTCCGCCATTTCGCGCAGCTGGGCGTTCTTTTCGATATACCACCGGATCCAGACCACCATCACCAGGACCCAGAGGGCCTGCAACGACAGGAACACCGTGACGGGGTGATAGAGCCAGCGGGTCATCAGGCGGAGCTTCTTGATCACGGCCGCCCTGCCTTCCGGGGTTTATTCCGGCGCAACGATGGTCGACGGTTCGCCGTTGCTGTCGTGAAGCACGCGGAGGATTTCGGCGCCGAACTCCCGGACGCGCCACTGCCTCATTCCGGGCACGGCCCCGAACGCTTCCAGGTCGGCGGGGGGCTCCGCGGCCAGGCCCTCCAGCAGGTTCGCGGGGAATACGACCCCCACGTTCAGCTTGAGCTCGGTCGCCTTCTCGAGCCGCCAGCGCTTGAGCAGTTCGAAGCGGTGCTTGGCGATGCGGCTGGGGGGCTTGCCGCCGGTGCGCGGCGGCAGCGCCAGGATGGAGCCGTCCTGCAGGCGCGCGGCGGCCAGGGCGTCCAGCACCGCGGGGCCGAAGCGGCGGGCGACCCGGTAGGAGACTCCGGGGCGGCCGAACAGCTCCTGCGCGGCCTTGGGCGGACGGCGCGCCAGGTCGACCAGCACGGAGTTGTTGATCACCTTGAACGCGGGAACGTCGAGCTGCCGCGCGGCCTCGTCGCGCATCAGGTAGAGCGCGCGCAGCGCCACCTGCTCCTCGGGCTGGAGGTCGCGGTACCCCTTGATCCGGCGAAAGGCCTCGGTGTCGAATTCCTTTTCGGGCTTCTCGTTGGCGGCGGCGGCCGCAAACTCCTCCCGCGCCCACTCCAGCCGCCCCATGCCCCTCAGCTCCTCCTCCAGGATGTCGCGCAGCCGGAGCAGGTGGTGGGTGTCCATGGCCGCGTACTCGAGCTGCTCGTCCACCAGAGGGCGGCGCGACCAGTCGTCGCGCTGCCGGCGCTTGGAATGGTAGATCCCCAGGAGCTTCTCCATCAGCGCGCCGAGGCCGAGAAACTCGTATCCCGCGAGCTGCGCGGCGATATGCGTGTCGAAGAGATTGGCGAAGGTAAAACCGTAATCGCGGTGCAGGCAGTAGGTGTCGTACCCCGCGGCGTGGAACACCTTTTCCACCCCCGGGTCGGCGATGACGGGGCCCAGCTGCGGGATATCCTCGAGCGCGAGCGGGTCGAGGATGAAAGTGTCCCGGTCCGAGGAGATCTGGATCAGGCACACCTTCTCGAAGTAGTGGTAGAGGCTGTCGGCCTCCATGTCGATGGCCAGGCGGGGCGCGGGTCGCAGCCTCTCCATCATGGCCTGGAAATCCGCGGCCGTCGACACCAGGGTGTACGGGGGCGGGGTATGGGGGATCGGCTCTTCGGTAGACGGCTCATTCATGGCGCCCACACTCTATCAGAACCGGGCGCCCGATGGGAATGAGCAATTGCGAAGCCCCGCGCCTACCCGCGGGAACTCCGGGAAAGGGTCCGCAGCCTCCCGACCACCTTCCCGAGGATGTCGAGCGCCCGGTCGATCTCCTCCTCCGTATTCTGCCGGCCGAGGCTGAAGCGGAGCGAACTCTGGACCACCTCGGGCCGGAGCCCCATCCCCCGGAGCACGTGCGAGGGCTCGAGCGAACCGGAAGAGCAGGCCGACCCGGTGGACGCGGCCACCCCCTCGAGATCGAGCGCGATCACGGCCGCCTCCCCCTCCAGCCGCTCGAAGGACACGTTGGTGATATTGGGGAGGCGCGGCCCCCGGCCGTTGACGCACCCGCCGGGGATGCGCCCGAGCGCCCCCTGCTCGAAACGGTCGCGCAGCGCCGCCACCCTCCCCCCCATTTCGGGGAGCCGTTCGGCCGCCAGGCGCGCGGCGGCGCCGAAGCCCGCGATCGCCGGGACGTTCTCCGTCCCGGCCCGGCGCTTGCGCTCCTGCGCCCCGCCCGTAAGGAAGGGCGCGATCGGCGTCCCCCGGCGGATCCAGAGGGCTCCCACCCCCTTGGGCCCGTGGATCTTGTGCGCCGAAAGGGAAAGCAGGTCGACCCCCAGGGCCTTGACGTCGACCGGGATCTTCCCGACCGACTGCACCGCGTCGGTGTGCAGCGGCACCCCCCGCTTCCGGGCGATCTCCGCGATCTCCGCGACCGGCTGGAGGATCCCGGTCTCGTTGTTGGCGTGCATCACCGAGATCAGGATGGTTCCCTCCCGGACCGCGTCGGCGACGGCGCCGGGGTCGACCCGGCCCGAGGCGTCCACGGGGACCTGGGTGACCTCCACCCCCCGCTTTTCCATGGCGGCGCAGGTGGCGAGCACCGCCGGGTGCTCGATCCGGGTCGTGACGACGTGGTCGCCGGGGCGCCGTCCCCCCCACAGCGTCCCCCAGAGCGCCCAGTTGTCCGATTCGGTCCCCCCGGAGGTAAAGACCACCTCCCTGGTGTCGGCGCCGATGAGGTCCGCCACCGCGCGGCGCGCCTCCTCCACCACGGCGCGCGCCTCCTGGCCGAAAAGGTGGATGGAGCTGGCGTTCCCGAAAATCCCGCCCAGCGCCGGGAGCATCGCCTCCAGCACCGCGGCGTCCAGCGGCGTCGTCGCGCTGTTATCGAGATAGATTCTTTCCTTCATATTGGCTTAGAATAGCACAGCACCGAACCCAATGGAGGCTTCATGGCGATTGTCACCCTGCTCAGCGACTTCGGACTGCGCGACCACTTCGTGGCGGCGATGAAGGGGGTCATGCTCGGGCTCAACCCCGAGCTCACCTTCGTCGATATCAGCCACTCCATCCCCCCCCAGGACGTCTTTTCGGCCGCCTTCACCCTCGGCCAGGCCTGGGACTGCTTCCCCGCCGGCACCATTCACCTCGCCGTCGTCGACCCCGGCGTGGGGGGAGCGCGCAAGGGGCTGGCCGCCTCGGCCGGGGGCCACTTCTTCGTCGCCCCGGACAACGGCATCCTGAGCCACGTCCTGGCCTCCCGGGAGGATTCGGCCGTGGTCGAAATCACCGCGGAGCATTACTACCGCAAGCCGGTGTCCGCCACCTTTCACGGCCGGGACATCTTCGCCCCGATCGCGGCCTGGATCAGCCGCGGGATCCCGCTCGCCCAGCTGGGGCCCGCCGTACCGAACCCGGTGCGGCTGCCGGTGCCGCCGATCAAGCGGGTGCAGGACGCCCTGATCCAGGGGGTGGTCCTGGCCGTGGACCATTTCGGCAACCTCGTCACCAACCTCCGGCCGGAGGACGTGCCGCGCGCCTTCAAGATCGTGGCGGGCAAGCAGGAGATCACCCGCAGGTGCGTCACCTACGCCGAGGGGGCGGCGGGGGAGTTTTTCGTCGTGGCCGGCTCGACCGGCTACCTCGAAATCGCCGTCAGGAACGGCTCCGCCGCGGAGCGGCTCAACATGAAGCCCGGCTTCCCCATCGGCGTCATCCTTCAATAGCAGGCGGCAACCTGCCATGCCCCCGACCCAGGACTCCCTCTTCGCTCCCCCCCGGCGCTCCACCCCGCTGCGGGTGGGGCCGGCGGGGTGGAACTACAAGGACTGGGAAAATATCGTCTATCCCCCCGGCAAGGCGGTCGACCCGCTCGCCTTCCTGGCCGACTACGTCGACACGATCGAGATCAACAGCTCCTTCTACGCCCCGCCCCGCCCCGGGGACGCGGCCTCCTGGGCCCGGCGCGTGGCGCACAACCGGAATTTCCGCTTCACCGCCAAGGCCTGGCAGCGGATTTCGCACCAGCGCCGGCCGGAGGAGCCCGCCCCCCTCGGGGCCGACTGCGACGCCGTCCGCCGGAGCCTCGCCCCGCTCGGGGAGGCCGGCGTCCTGGGCGCCCTCCTCGTCCAGTTCCCCTGGAGCTTCCGCCACACCCCCGAGAACGTGGAGTACCTCGACCGGGTCTTCCGTCACCTCGCCGACTTCCCGCTCGTGGTCGAGGTCCGGCACGCCGGCTGGGACACCGACTCCTTCTACGATTTCCTGCGGATTCGCAAGGTGGGATTCTGCAACATCGACCAGCCGGTGATCGGCCAGTCGCTCCGCCCCGACGCCCGCGTCACCGCGCCGCTGGGCTACATCCGGCTGCACGGGCGCAACTACGCCGATTGGTTCCGCGAAGGGGCCGGGCGCGACGCCCGCTACAACTACCTTTACAGCCGCGAGGAGGTGCGCCAGCTCGCCGGGAGCATCCGCAAGGTCCGGCAGACCACGGAAGAGACCTACGCCGTGACCAACAACCACTTCCACGGCCAAGCCCTCGTCAACGCCCTGGAGATCCTGGAAGAACTGGGCGGCGCCGCGCCCGCCGTCCCCCCGCTCCTCAAGGCCGCCTACCCCGACCGCTTCCGGGAAACTTAGCCTGTACCCGAACCTATCCCGGTGTGAGACCGGCTGCCCTGGACACCGCCCTGGAGTAGTCGACGAAATCGACAAGCCTGGTGGTGATGATGGAATAAACCACCTTCCAGTTGATTTCCTGATAGGAATGAACGGCGATGTTCCGGAATCCCACCGCTTTCCGCATACGCATGGCGATCTCAGGCGAGAT
>CAZWXG010000068.1:11618-13509 GCA_964637825.1 uncultured Acidobacteriota bacterium | reverse complement strand
GGCGCCGACGCCCGCGCGGGCGTCCAGGCGGATGTCCCGCTCGCCGAGCAGGGCCGCGAGCAGGGCGGCGTCCCGGCCCACCCCCAGCGCTTCCCCCTCCACGATCATCCGGGCGATCCTGGGGTGGACCGGAAAGCGGAGCATCCGCCGCCCCGCGGCGGTGATCTCCCCGGACGGGTCGACCGCCCCCAGCCGCGCGAGCAGGCGGCGGGCGGCGTCGAGCGCCGCCTGGGGAGGGGGCTCGAACCAGGGGAAGGCGCCCGCGTCGCGGATGCCGGCCCCGTGGAGCGCCAGGAGGGCTTCGGCAAGGTCGGCCCGGCGGATTTCGGGGGGGTCCGCGTCGGGGCGCGCGTGGAAATCGTGCCGGGTGTAGAGGCGGACGACCCGGCCGGAACGGGTGCGGCCGGCGCGGCCGGCGCGCTGCACGGCCGACGACCTGGCGATTTTGGCGGTGGTGAGCGTGGGGCGCCCGCTCCAGGCGGAGTGAGCGGAGACGCGGGCCAGGCCGCTGTCGACGACGGCGCCGATGCCGGGGATGGTGATCGAAGTCTCGGCCACGTTGGTGGACAGGATCACCCGGGGCGCGCCCCCCGGCTGGAGCGCGAGCGCCTGCTCTCCCGCCGGGAGGTCCCCGTGCAGGGGCTGGATCCGGAACCCCAACCGGCCGGCGGCCGGCCCGAGCGCCGCGGCGGCGCGGCGGATTTCGGCGGCGCCGGGGAGGAAGACCAGGATGTCGCCCTCCAGGCCCGAGCGGAAGAGCCCCAGGACCGCGCCCGCCACCCTCTCTTCGAGCGGCCGGCGGTCGATCTTCTCCTCGTAGGTGATGTCGAGATCGTAGCGCGTTTCCCCGAGCGCGATGACGGGGGCGCCGTCCAGAAAGGCGGCGACCGGCCCGGGGTCCATGGTCGCCGACATGACGAGGAGCTGCGGGCGCCGGTCGCGCCGCCGCCAGCGGCGGAGCAGGGCGAGCGCAAGATCGGTCGCGAGGCTCCGCTCGTGGAACTCGTCCAGGATGACGGTGGCCACACCCTCCAGCCCGGGGTCCTCCATCATCCGCCGCACCAGGATCGCCTCGGTCAGGAAGCGGATGCGCGTGTGCGGGCCGGCCGCCGTCTCGAACCGGATCGAATAGCCCACGGTCTGCCCCGGCTGTTCCCCGAGTTCGCCGGCCACCCGCAGCGCGCCCATCCGGGCGGCCAGCCGCCTCGGTTCCAGGACCAGGATTTCGCCGCGGGCGGTGGTTCCCCGGAGGTGGAGAAAGGGGGGGATGCGCGTCGTCTTGCCCGCCCCCGGGGGCGCCGTCAGGACCAGGGCGCCGGCGGCGTCGAGGGCCGCGCCGATTTCCGGGAGATGGGGGTCGATGGGGAGCGGTTCCGGCTGCGGCTGCATGACGCGCGGGCCGGGGGTCACTCGGAGAGCGCCCCGAGGACCGATTCCGCCAGGGCCCTCCGGGCTTCGAGCACCGCTGCGTCCCCCTTCCGTCCGTTGGCGAGCAGGATGACGAAGCGCTTGCGCCCCGGGTCCACCCAGAAGAAGGAGCCGTTGGCCGCGTTGTGCCCGTAGGCGGAGCGCCCCAGCCCCGCAGTCCAGTCCGCCGCGGACGGCCTCGACCAGGGCCCCCGCGAGCCGGTGAGCGCCGCGATCGTGGCGGCGCGCGCATAGCGGCGGTGGGCGTACAGGCCGCGGTTGAGCAGCATCTGCGCCCACGTCGCCAGGTCGCGGGCGGTGCCGTACAGGGCGAGCGGCGCCGGGCGGCGCGCGGTGCGCAGCCGGGCCGGGGGGGTGTGGGACGTGTGCTTCATCCCGAGCGGCGCGAAGAGGTTTTCGGAGACGAAGCGGTGCCAGGGGACTCCGAGCGAGCGCAAAACCGCTTCCGCGAAGAGTTCCGCCC
>CAZWXG010000068.1:9722-11518 GCA_964637825.1 uncultured Acidobacteriota bacterium | reverse complement strand
CGGAGATCGAACGCCCTTTCCTCCATCGCCAGGGCGGCCGCCATGGTGGCCGCCGCCGGGAGCGACAGGGTGTCCAGGTCGAAGACCGTTTCCGGCCGGACGGCGGGGGCGCCGGGAGCGGGGCCCCCGCGACCCGCGGAGGCCTCGAACACGATCTTCCCGCGGAGTCCGACGACGAGCTGGACGCCGGGCAGCACCCCGGACCCGGTCAGGTCATGGATCGAGCGGCGGGTGGGCTCGAAGGCGTCCGGGGAGAGTCCCATCGAAGGCGCGTCGGCGGGCTCGAGCGCCATTTCGAGCTTCGGGACCTCGATCCCGGCGCCGGCGCCGGCATAGCGCGGGATCGAAACGGGCAGCTTCCCCGCGATCGGGACGGCGCCCGAGAGCGCTTTCGCGGCGGCGATCTGCGAGGATTCGGAGGTGCTGAAGGTGCACAGGGAGGTGACCGACGGGGGCGCCAGTTCGAGCACGTAGGGGCTTCCCAGCGCGATCCAGATCACCGGCCGGGGGGACGCGGCCAGCCGTGCCAGGATCCGGCGCTGGGCGGCCGGGATCGACTGGGATGGCTTGCCGGACGCCAGCCGGGTCACGATGGAGCAGAGGACGACATCCGCGTTCGCCGCGCTCCGCAGGATCGATTCCTCCTGGTCGGCGGGGATGCGGGCGTTGGCCCAGGCCGTGGTGACGGCGGGAAACCGCCGGCGCAGTTCGGCCTGGAAAACGGACGCGGGGGAGGAATCGAGGTCGGGGGTCAGCACGAGGCTGTAGATCCTCCGTTCCCCGAGCGGGTCGAGCGGCAGCCGCCGCGCATCGTCCCTGACGACGGTGACGGCGCGGTCGGCGATTTCCTGGGCCAGGGCGAGGCTTTCCGGCGCGGCCACGTCGGCGCCGATGGGGGGGAGCGCGACCCGCCGGTGAAGGTGGAGCCGCAGCCGGCTCTTGGCCCTGAGGATCTTTCGGACCGAGGCGTCGATGCGGGCTTCGGAAATCTCCCCGCGCCCGACGGCGCGCTCGACCTCGTTGATGGCCACGAGCGCGTCGGTGGGCAAAAGCAGGACATCGGCCCCGGCCGCGAGCGCGGCTACGGCCGCCCGGCCGCCCCAGGTGCGGCCGGTGACCCCGGCCATTTCCAGGGCGTCGGTGACGACCAGGCCCTCAAACCCCAGTTCGCCGCGCAGGGCGCCGGTGAGCACCCTGGCGGAAAGGGTGGCCGGAACCCCCGCGTCTCCCGTCATCCCGGGGACCGCGACATGGGCCGTCATGATGGAGTCCACCCCCGCCGCGATGGCGCTCCGGAAGGGGACGAATTCCAGCGCGCGCAGCCGCTGGGCGTCCGCCCCGATCACCGGCAGGCCGAGGTGGGAATCGACCGCCGTGTCCCCGTGCCCGGGAAAATGCTTCGCCGTGGTCAGCACCCCCCCCTCGCGCGCCCCGCGGATGAAAGCGGCGCCCAGGCGGGCGACGGTTTCCGGGTCCTCCCCGAACGACCGGATGTTGATGACGGGGTTTTCGGGATTGCTGTTGACGTCCACCACGGGAGCGAAGATCCAGTGCACCCCCAGGGCGCGCGCCTCGCGGGCCGTGACCCGGCCCTGCCGGTAGGCCAGGGAGTCGTCCCCCGCCGCGCCGAGCGCCATCGCCCAGGGGAAGGGGGTCGTATCCGAAATCCGGAACGCCGCCCCCCGCTCGAAATCGGAGGCCACCAGCAGCGGCAGCCGGGACACGCCCTGCAGTTCGTTCAGCAGGACGGCCGATTCGTGGATATGGCCCGCGAACAGGACCACCCCCCCGACGTG
>CAZWXG010000068.1:6317-9622 GCA_964637825.1 uncultured Acidobacteriota bacterium | reverse complement strand
GGTTGGAGGTCGGGCCGGCGGCCTATCCCATGTACAGGGTCTGCGTGTTGACGGGGAACCCGAGCAGCTTGAGATAGGTGAAGAGCTGCATCTTGTGGTTGGTGAAATGCTCCTGGAAGAAGAAGGCCATCTTCTCCAGCTTGCCCGCGGCCCCCCAGGGGGTGGCGACCACCTTGTCGGCGAACTCCTCCTCGGTCACGCCGTCGAGCAGGGCGCGGAGCGTACCCTTGTCCCGCTCGAGCCGGGACAGGGCGTCGGCGACGTCGCAGGAGGGCATCCCCTGTCCCTCGACCGGCGTCGGCCAGCTGTTCCGGACCAGCATTTCCAGTTCGGTGCCGATGCCTTCGCTGAGGTGACGGATGAGCTGCCCGAGCGTCATGAAGCCGTCGCCCGGTTTCCAGTCCAGCTTGTCGGCCGGAACCATCTTCAGCATATTTTCGACCGGACGGTAGCCGTCCACCGCGTACTGGTAAAAGTCGTCTTTTTTCACGATATCCCCTCCTTGAGGAATGATGGTTTGCTGGCCTGACCAGAGTACCACAGAGGAGGGGGTTTCGGCAGCCGTCGCGGGCGCAAAAACCCGCGGGGCCTCCCGCCGAAATGGGTTATCATGGGGGCATGGAAAGCAAACTCCTGATCGTGCGGACCACCCCCTTCGACGACCAGCGCCCCGGCACCTCGGGACTGCGCAGGAAGACGCGGCGCTTCATGCAACCCCATTACGTCGAGAATTTCGCGCAGTCCATCTTCGACGCGGTGCGCGAGGAGGATCCCGATTTTTCCGGGCAGACCCTCGTCGTCGGCGGCGACGGCCGCTACCACAACCGGGAGGCGATCCAGTCGATCCTGAGGATCGCCGCGGCCAACGGTTTCGGGCGCGTCCTGGTCGGGCGCGGCGGCCTGCTGTCGACGCCGGCGATGTCGGCCGTCATCCGCCGCCGGGGGGCCGTCGGGGGGATCCTGCTGACGGCGAGCCACAACCCCGGCGGGGCCGAGGCCGATTTCGGGATCAAGTTCAACACCCGCAACGGCGGCCCGGCGCCCGAGGGGGTCACCGAAAGGATCTACGCGCACTCGCGCGCGCTCGGGCGCTACCTTTCGCTCGCGGCGCCCGGGGTGGACCTGGACCGGGAGGGCACGGTCCGGCTGGGCGGCGCCGAGGTGGTCGTCATCGACCCGATCTCCGATTACGTCGGGGTCCTCGGGGGGTTGTTCGACTTCGACGCCCTCCGGGGACTCTTCCGGTCCGGGTTCCGGCTCCTGTTCGACGCCATGAACGGGGTCACGGGACCCTACGCGCGGGCCATCCTGGAAGGGATGCTGGGGGCCCCCGAGGGCACCGTCATCCGCGGGACGCCGCTCGAGGACTTCGGCGGGGAGCCTCCCGATCCCAACCAGCGGCACGCCCATGAACTGGCGCGGAGGATGTCGCTCCCCGACGCCCCGGACATGGGCGCCGCCTGCGACGGGGACGGCGACCGCAACATGATCGCGGGGCGGGGGGTTTACGTGAGCCCGGGGGATTCGCTCGCGGTCCTCGCCGAGCACGCGGCCGGGTGCGTCCCCGGCTACCGCTCCGGCCTGCGGGGGGTGGCGCGTTCGATGCCCACGAGCACCGCGGTGGACCGCGTGGCCCGGGCGTTGGGGATCCCCTGCCACGAGACGCCGACCGGGTGGAAGTTCTTCGGCAACCTGATGGACTCGGGGCAATGCACGCTGTGCGGGGAGGAGAGCTTCGGCACGGGATCGGACCACGTGCGGGAAAAGGACGGGATCTGGGCCGTCCTCTGCTGGCTCTCGATCCTGGCCGTCACCCGCGCTTCGGTGGGGGAGACGCTCGGCGGCCACTGGCGCCGCTTCGGGCGCAGCTACTTCCAGCGGCACGACTACGAGGGGCTCGACGCCGGGGAGGCCGACAGGGCCATGGACGAGTGGAGAGACCGGGTCCCCGCGCTCGCCGGCACGCAACTGGCGGGCGCCGCGGTGCGGCACGCCGACGACTTCAGCTACACCGACCCGGTCGACGGCAGCGTCAGCCGGAGGCAGGGGATCCGGGTCCTCGGGGAGGACGGGTCGCGCATCGTGGCACGGCTCTCGGGGACGGGGACGGAGGGGGCGACGCTGCGGCTCTACTTCGAAAGGGTTCTGGGCGACGGGGGGCTCGGCGAAGGGGAGACGCTCGCGCCCCTGGTCGAGGCCGCGCGCGACCTGTTCCGGCTCCGGGAGCGCTTCGGCCGCACCGGCCCCACGGTGGTGACCTGACCGGAACCTCTCTGCTATAATCGTCCTTTGTCCAACCTTCAATCGTACGGGTGTGTTTATGAGACATGTCATCATCATCGGTTCCGGCCCGGCGGGTTACACCGCGGCCATTTACGCGGCGCGGGCGGGCATGGCCCCGCTCCTGCTCGCCTCCGAACCCAAGGGGCTGCAGATGCCGGGCGGCCAGCTCATGTACACGAGCGAGGTGGAGAATTTTCCCGGGTTCCCCGAGGGGGTCCAGGGGCCCGACCTCATGGAGCGGATGAAAAACCAGGTGCTCCGGTTCGACGTGGAAATGCTCGAGGAGGACGCCGAGGAGGTCGACTTCCGGGGTCCGCTGCGCGTCCGCTCCCGATCGGGATGGGTGGAGGCGCGCACGGTGATCGTCGCCACCGGGGCCAACGCCCGGTGGCTCGACCTGCCGGACGAGGCCCGGTTCCGCAACCGGGGGGTTTCGGCCTGCGCCATCTGCGACGGGATGTTCTTCCGCAACCAGGAGGTCATGGTGGTGGGGGGCGGGGACACGGCCCTGGAAGAGGCGCTGACGATGGCGCACCACGCGTCGAAAGTGACCGTGGTGCACCGCCGGGACGAGCTGCGCGCCAGCCAGATCATGCGGGAGCGGGCGGAGCGGGAGCCGAAGATCACCTTCCTCTGGAACAGCGTGCTCACCGCGTACCACGGGGCGGAGGCGTTGGAGGCGGTCACGGTCAGGGACGTCAGGACCGGCGAGGAGCGCAAGGTGGCGACCTCAGGGGTGTTCATGGGGATCGGGCACCAGCCGGCCACCGCATTCCTCGGGGGCGCGCTGGAACTGAACCCGCAGGGCTACATCGTCACCCGCAACGACGTGGAAACGAGCGTGGAGGGCGTTTTCGCGGCCGGGGACGTGCACGACCCCCACTACCGGCAGGCGATCACGGCCGCCGCTTTCGGCTGCATGGCGGCGCTCCGCGCGGAACGCTGGCTGGGAACGAACCCGGCCTGATGGAGCGGGGAGTCGCTTTCTATATCACGGCCCACGGCTACGGGCACGGCCGCCG
>CAZWXG010000068.1:3709-6217 GCA_964637825.1 uncultured Acidobacteriota bacterium | reverse complement strand
TTCCTCGACCGCAGCCCCCGGTGGCGGGCGGTGGTCGACCTCTTCGCCGCCGGGTACGCCCGGGCCGACCTGCTTCTGCGCCTCCCGTTTTCCCCGGCGATGGACGCCTTCCCCCGCAGCGAGGAGATCCCCCTGGTCGCGACCCCCGGCCGGTGCCGGCGCGGGGAGATCGCGCGGATCGCGGGGTGCGACCCGGACCGGAAATGGGTCCTCCTCTCCTTCACCACCCTCGACTGGGACGCCGGGGCCCTGGCCCGCGTCGGGGAGATCGGGAACTGCGAATTCTTCACCGTCCTGCCGCTTCGGTGGGAGTCGCCGAACCTCCATGCCCTGGACCGGGGGCGCGTCCCCTTTTCCGACGTGGTCGCCTCGGTCGACGCGGTGGTCTCCAAGCCCGGCTTCGGGATCCTGTCCGACTGCGTCGTCAACCATAAGCCTCTGGCCTACGCCGAGCGGAGCGATTTCCGGGAATACCCCGTGCTCGAGGCCGCCGTCGGCCGCTACCTGCGGCACGTCCACATCCCCGCCGAAGAGCTCTACCGGGGCAACCTGGGCCCGTTCCTCGACCGGCTCGAGGGGAGCCCGGAACCGGCGGAGCGGCTGACGGGGGGCGGGGACGACATCGCGGCCGCGCGCATCGCGGGGTTCCTCTGAAGCCCTATTCCCCGATGATCTTGATCAGGATCCGCTTTTTGCGCCCGCCGTCGAACTCGCCGTAGAAGATCTGCTCCCAGGGGCCGAAATCGAGCGCCCCGCCGGTGACGGCCACGACCACCTCGCGCCCCATGATCTGCCGCTTGTGGTGGGCGTCCCCGTTGATCTCGCCGGTGAGGTTGTGGCGGTAGGCCCCGGTTCCCGCGTCGAAGGGGGCCAGCCGTTCCAGCCAGCGGGCGTAATCCTCGTGCAGGCCCGGCTCGTCGTCGTTGATGAAGACGCTGGCGGTGATGTGCATGGCGTTGACGAGGACGAGGCCTTCGCGGATGCCGCTCTCGCCGAGCGCGGCCTGGACCTCCGGGGTGATGTTGCGGAACGCCATGCGGCCCGGGAGGAAAACCTCGAGAACCTTGCGGTGGCTTTTCATTCTTCCTCCTCCCCCAGGGGAGGGAGCCCCCAGGCGGGCAAATCCAGGTCGGCGAGGCTCCGGAGGACCTGGTGCGCCGCGCCGTAGGCGCTTTCTTCCATGTGCGGGTCGGGGACCGCGACGGCGTACATCCCCGCCGCCCGCGCCGCGGCAACCCCGGCGGGGGAGTCCTCGAAGACCAGGCAGCGCTCCGGGTCGGCCCCGAGCCTCCGGGCCGCCACGAGGAAGATGTCGGGCGCGGGCTTGCCGCGGCCGATCTCCGGGTCGTCCCCGGTGACGACCGAGGAGAAGATGCGGAACCACTCCCGGTGCCGGGTGAGTTTCAGGTCGAAATGGCGGCTGTCGGAGCTCGTGGCCACCGCCATGGGGATGCCGTGCCGGTGGAGGTGACGGCTGAGGTGCACCGCCCCGGGCATCGGTTCCGCCTGGGGGAAGAGCGCGTCGAGCATTTCCCGGCGCGCCTCGAGGTACTCGGGGACCGACAGGGGGAGCCCCAGGCTCTCGATCATCACCCGGGCGGAGTCCTCGGCGCGGAGCCCGATCATCCGGGATTTCACCGTCCAGTCGAACACCTTGCCGAAGCGGGCGGCGAGCACCTCGTGGGCGCGGGTGTAAAAAGGCTCCGTGTCGAGCAGGAGCCCGTCGTTGTCGAAGATGACGTATCCGATCCTCTGCATCATAGAATTCCTTCCGCGAGCCGCGGGCTCAGTGGGCGACGACCCCGAGAAAGATATCGTACAGGGCGTGGGACGCGGCGGCCACGCCGAACCCCCGGGCGATGTAAATCACGCCGAAATATAACCCGCCGGCCGCCCGCAGGGCAAAACTTCCCGGGGAGAACGGATCCCCGCCGGGGCCGAGGTAGTGGAAGGCCGCGAAAACCAGCGCCGCCGAGAGGGCGGCGGCCGCCGTCGCCGCGGCGGGGCCGCCGGGCAGGACTTTGCGGAAAAGCCAGAGGAGGGAGCCGACGAGGAGCCACCGGAAGAGGAACTCCTCGTATACCCCGGCGCCGCAGTAGAGAATGAAGTCCCGGATCCCGGGGCCGCCGACGGCCAGGGGAAGGCGCGGGCCGAGCCAGCCGAACAGGGCCAGGAGCACGAGGGCGAAACAGGCGCTTTCGAGACTGCTGAGCACCAGCAGGCGGGCGCGGATCCTGCCGGGCGCGCGCGTGCGCCATTGCCAGGCCGCCAGCGTCGCGGCCAGGACCAGGGCGGAGGCGTAGACCGAATAGATCCCGAGCGCGCCGAGGAGCCGGAGGATCAGCGCGTCGGCGCCGTTGATGTGCGTGGTGCCGAACATGAGCGTCCCGGCGTGGTACACCAGGAGAAAGGGAAACACCAGGGCGGCCGAGTAGACGGGCCGGCGGGTTTCCCGGAGGTATCCGCGGTACTTCTTCATAGGGGAGGCATCATACCCCAAGCGGCCCG
>CAZWXG010000068.1:1371-3609 GCA_964637825.1 uncultured Acidobacteriota bacterium | reverse complement strand
CCTACTGCATGCCGCTCGAGCAGTACGAGTGGATCGACCGGAGGGAGATCCTCACCTTCGAGGAGATCACGCGCCTGGCCGGGCTCTTCCTCCGGTCGGGGGTCGAGGAGATCCGGATCACCGGGGGGGAGCCGCTGCTGCGGCACGGGCTGGACACCCTGGTGTCCGCCCTCGCAGGGCTCGGGGGGCTCAGGGACCTCTCCCTGACCACCAACGCCTCGCACCTGAAGGAGCAGGCGGCGGGGCTGATCCGCGCCGGCCTCCGCCGGGTCAACGCGAGCCTCGACACCATCCATCCCGCCAGGTTCCGCGCCCTGACGAGGCGCGACGACCTGGCCAGCGTCCTGGAAGGGCTGATGACCGCCCGGCTCCTGGGGCTCGCTCCCATCAAGATCAATTCGGTCATCCAGCGCGGCGTCAACGACGACGACATCCTCCCCCTGGTCGAGTTCGCGCGCCGGAACGGGTTCTGGCTCCGGTTCATCGAGTTCATGGACGTGGGCAACTCCAACCAGTGGGTGTCGGAGCGGATGATGCCCAAGCGCGAGATCCTGGAGATCATCCACGCGCGCTATCCCCTCGAGGAGGCCGGCAGGAGCGATCCGAGTGCGCCCGCGGTCAATTACCGCTACGCCGACCGGGGGGGCGACATCGGCGTCATCGCCTCGGTGACGGAGCCCTTCTGCGCCGGCTGCACGCGCGCGCGCCTGACGGCCGACGGCAAGCTCGTCCTCTGCCTCTTCTCCGACCGGAGTGTCGACCTGAAGCGGCTGCTGCGCACGGGGGCCGACGACCGGGAGATCCTGGCGACCATCCGGTCCGCCTGGGAAGCGAGGGCCGACCGCTATTCCGAGGAGCGCCTGGAGGCGATGAAGGCGGGCGATTACGAGCCCGGTTCGCGCAGGAAAATCGAGATGATCAGTATTGGCGGCTGAAGAACAGCCGTCCGGCGGCTGATCACCGCGCGAAGAAAATCCCCGAAGTCGCCACCGACGCGAGCACGGCCAGGGCCGTCAGACCCAGGCAGACCAGGGCGCCGATCGTGTGCCCCACCCGCTCCGGAAGCAGGGGATTGAAGATCCGCCCGGCGACGAAGCCCCCCGCGAACCCCCCCAGGTGGGCGAAGTTGTCGACGTTGGGCATCAGGAACCCGAACACGAAAAGGACCGCGGCGTAGGTCAGCGCCTGGCTGCCGATCTGGCGGCTTCCGGTGCGCCGGCCGTAGG
Source organism: uncultured Acidobacteriota bacterium (assembly GCA_964637825.1). Lineage (GTDB taxonomy): Bacteria > Acidobacteriota > UBA6911 > UBA6911 > UBA6911 > UBA6911. The sequence continues at coordinate 2,383 of CAZWXG010000068.1, read as the reverse complement.
CCACCAGCGCCCCCAGCAGCCCGAAGATGGGGGCGCTGGCCCCCACCGTCAGCGGGATGCCCCAGAGGGTGCTCAGCAGGAACCCGGTGACGGAGGCGATCGTGTAGAGGATGGCCGCGCGGGAGGCCCCGTACAGCTCCGCCGCCGCCGGCGCCAGCTGGCGGATCCAGAGCAGGTTGAACGCGATGTGCAGCAGCCCGCCGTGAAGCCACCCGGCGGACAGGACGGTCCACCAGCGGTCGTAGCCGAACACGGGGAGGGCGCCGCTGGCGCCGAAGGCCGCCAGGCTCCGCGTGCTCGGGGAGAGGATGGAGAACCCCGACATCCCGATTCCCTGCGGGTCCATGATGAGGGTGGCCGCATAGAGCAGGGCGCACCCGTAGATGACGACGGGGGCGAACCCGAGGCTTCCCCCCATCCGGCGCAGCACCCCGGCAAACCCCCACATCCCCGGGTTGCGCCGTCCGCAGTGGTAACAAACGTCGTCCCCCACCCCGACCAGCTTGCCGCACGAGGGGCAAAGCACCGACCCCGTCTTCTGTCGTTTCAGCATGGGGACATTATGACGGCAACCGGCCGGTTTGGGAATTCACAATCGCCCGCCGGGCGGAAAATTATGGGACTTCTTCCCCAAGCGCCCGCGCCGGTGTGATATTTTGGCCTCGGAAGGAGGGGCCATGGCAGAGGTCGCCGTCATCGGGGCGGGGAGCTGGGGGACGGCGCTCGCGGGAGCGCTGGCGGGGATGGGGCACGGCGTCCGGCTCTGGGCGCGTGAAGAGGAGGTGGTCGCCTCCATCCGGGAGGAGGGGCGCAACCGGCTCTTCCTGCCCGATGTCGTCCTGCCCGCCGCCGTGGGTGCCACCTCGAACCTCGAGGAGGCGATCGCCCCGGCGGGGATCGTGCTCAGCGTGATGCCGTCGCACGTCTGCCGCGCCCTGTACGAGCGCATGTCGCCCGCGCTCCGGCCGGACACGGTTCTCGTGAGCGCCACCAAGGGGCTGGAGGAGGGGAC
>CAZWXG010000068.1:0-1271 GCA_964637825.1 uncultured Acidobacteriota bacterium | reverse complement strand
GCGGTCAAGAACGTCATCGCCATCGCCGCCGGCGTCGTCGAGGGGTTGGGCCTGGGGCACAACCCCATGGCCGCCCTCGTCACCCGGGGCCTGGCCGAGATCTCCCGCCTCGCCGCGGCCTGCGGGGGGAGGCAGGATACCCTGGCCGGGCTGGCCGGGATGGGGGACCTCGTGCTCACCTGCACGGGGGCGCAGAGCCGGAACCGCGGCGTGGGGGTCGAACTCGGCAAGGGGCGAACCCTCGACGATATCCTGCACTCGATGCGCGAGGTCGCCGAAGGGGTGAGGACCACCGAAGCCGTGCTCGAGCTCTCCCGGCGCCTCGGGGTGGACATGCCGATCGCGACGATGGTCGGCCGCCTCCTCCATGGCGCGATTTCCCCGCAGGAGGCTATCGGCGAACTGATGGAACGGTCGCTCAAGAGCGAATAGGCCGCCCGGGGGTTCTGCGCCCCCTCAGAGGAACCAGAGCGCGGCGGCGCCCGCCAGCGCGATGACCAGCGTCGCCGGCAATACCCTTCTTTTCAGGCCCCGGCTGCTGAAGAGGAGGACAAAGCCGCATTTGACGAAGGTGTTGGCCAGGGCGGCCAGGGTGATGGCGGCAACGGCCGTGTCGCCGGCGCCCCCGCTCCGGGCGAAGTCGGCCATCGACAGGGTGATGGCGTCCACATCGGTCAGGCCGGCAAGGAACGCGACCAGGTAGAGGCCCCGGGAGGAGAAGCGTTCCCCGGCGATGCTGACCGCTACCAGCACCAGGGCGAATACCAGGCCGAAACTGACGGCCCGGGTGAGGCTGAAGGGATTCTTCAGCGCGACTTCCCGGGTGGCCTGCCGCCCCCCGGCCCGGCCGCGGACGCTGCGGCGGTAGAAGAAGGCGGCCGCCCCGATGGCGGCCAGGCTCATGGCGATGAAGGGGGGCGCCAGGCCGGGCAGCAGCGGGGAGTGCACCACCGCCACTTCCACCATCACCCGGGGAAACATCACCGCCCAGGCGATCATGATGCCCAGGGCGAAGAGGTCGCGCGCGCCCGGATGGTCGGACTCCCGGTCGCCGCGGGCGAAGGAGAGGGTGACGGCGGTCGAGGACACCACCCCCCCCGCCAGCCCGGTCAGGGCCGTGCCCCGTCCCGGGCCGAGCCGGCGGACGGCGACATAGCCGACCAGGGAGAGTGCGGAGATCAGGATGACGAGAAGCCAGAGCTTGTAAGGGTTGAGCGCGTCCCAGGGGTCCACCGTCCGGTCGGGGAGGAGCGGGAGCACGATGAACGAGG
>CAZWXG010000067.1:7064-13591 GCA_964637825.1 uncultured Acidobacteriota bacterium | reverse complement strand
CGGGGCCCGACCCGTTGGAAGGAGCATCATGAACCGGATCTTCCTGCATGCGGCCGGCGCCCTGACGCTGGCCTTGGCTTTTGCCGTGAACGTGCCCGGGCAGGAGCGCGGGCCGCTCCTGAATCTGGGGTTTTCGGGCAGCAGCATGGACCCGGCCTGGGTCTTCCGGCTCGACCCCTCGGCCGGCTACCGCTTCAACCCGCATTTCGAGGTGGAAGCCGGGGTGCCCGTCTACTTCGTCGACGCCCCGTCGGAAGACCTCGAGCTTACGGGCGCCGGCGGCGGGATCGGCAACGCCTGGGTCGGAGTGCGCGGGATGGTGCGCCGGTCCAATGTCTATTTCAGCAGCGGCATCCGGGCCGCGGCGCCGACGGGGGACGCCGACCGGGGCCTCAGCACCGGCCGCGTGACGGTCGACTGGAGCAATTACGTGGATGTCGCCCTTGGCGACTGGAACCCGTTCGGCCGGGCCGGGATCGCCAATACCGTTTCCGACACCCATTTTTTTACCCGCCCCTTTTCCTCCCTCGGCCTGGTGGGCCATCTTGAAGGGGGGCTCGGCTGGCACCCGGTCTCCTGGGCCGGCGTCGGCGCCTCCGGCTACGCCGTGGTGCCGAGCGGGGAGCAGAAGATCTACAGCCGGCTGGTGGAGCGGGCGGGAGCGGGGGCGGGCCCCGGACCCGGCGCGGCGACCGGGATGATCTCGCTCATGGCCGCCGGCGGCTCCGGCGGCTCCGATGCCGGCAACGGCACCACGGCGGGGGACGGAGGAGCGGGCGGGGGTTCCACGGCCGGTGCGGGGGCGAACCGGCCCTTCGAGACCGAAAGCGTCGTCATCGGGGAAAGCGACCTGGCCCGGGACCACGGTTTTTCCGCCTGGGTCGATGTCTATCCGGGCAGCAACGTGATGCTCGAGATCGGCTACAGCCGCAGCGTCTCCTACGACTCCAACTCCCTCTTCTTTTCCGTGAACCTGGACCTCATGGGCATGATGCGGAAACCCAGGCCCTGAACGGTCCCGCTACTTCAGCTTTCCCAGTCGCCGGGCGATCGTCTCGATTTCGTCCATGACGCGGCCGAGGCGCGCCATCATGGCCGCGAGCGGTTCGGGGGAGGTCATGTCCACCCCCGCCCGGGCCATCAGGGCGATCGGGTAATCGGAGCCTCCGGCCGAGAGGAGTTGGAGGTAGGACTCGACCGCGCCCGGCTCCCGGGCGAGCACCCGTTCCGACAGCGCCGTGGAGGCGATGAAGGACGTGGCGTACTGGTAGACGTAGAAATTGTAGTAGAAGTGGGGGACGTAGGCCCACTCCGCCTTCACCTCGTCGTCCACCACGCAGGCCCCGACCTCCTGGCCGTAGTACTCGCGCGCGATCGCAGCGTACAGCTCGCCGAGAGCGTCCCCCGTCAGCGCCTCCCCCCCCTCGGCCAGTTCGTGGATCCGCAGCTCGAATTCGGCGAACTGGGTCTGGCGGAAGACGGTGGCCCGGGCGTTGTCGAGGTAGTTGCCCAGCAGCGAGAGCCGGACCTCGTCCCGGGTTTCCCGCTCCAGCATGGAATCGAGCAGCAGCGCCTCGTTGAAGGTGGAGGCGACCTCGGCCACGAAGATCGAGTAGTGCGACAGGGCGTAGGGCTGCGCCCGGTTGGCCAGGTGGCTGTGCATCGTGTGCCCCAGCTCGTGGGCCAGCGTGCTCACGTCGTCGTGCTTGCCGTTGAAGTTGAGCAGGATGTAGGGGTGGGCGTCGTAGACGGAACCGTTGCTGTAGGCGCCCGAGCGCTTCCCCTCGCTGGGGTAGACGTCGATCCAGCGCCCGGAGAGGGCGCGCCGGGCGACCTGCCCGTACTCCGGCCCGAGCGGCGCGAGCGATTCGAGCACGAGCGCCGCCGCCTCGTCGTAGGTGTAGTCGAGGTCGAGGTCCGCCACGATGGGGGCGTAGAGGTCGTAATAGTGGAGCGTGTCGAGCCCCAGCAGCCGCCGGCGCAGGTCGAGATAGCGGTTGAGCGTCCTCTGGTGGGCGCGTACCCCCGCGATCAGGTTGCGGTAGACGGCGACGGGAATATTGTAGTTGTTCAGGGCGCGCTCGAGGCAGGAGCCGAAGGAGCGGGTGCGGGAGAAGAACATGTTCTTGCGCACCTCGGCGGCGAGCTGGGCCCCGAAGGTGCGGCGGAAGTCGTGCATCTTCCCGAGATAGGCCGCGAAGACCTTTTTCCTGCTTTCGCGGTCGTGCGAGCGGCGGTGCAGGTTGAAGGCGGCCGGGTCGAGCCGAACCGTCCCCTCCTCCAGGGTGATCTCCGGGTAGGGGAAGTCGGCGTTGGTGAAGATGCCGTTGATGGTGCCGGGGGCGTCGGCCATCAGGCCGGCCGTGGCGAGGATCCTCTCCTCGCTCTCGCCCAGGGTGTGGGGCCGGTTGCGCACGATGTCGTCGAGGACGTGGCGGTAGGCGCCCAGGAGCGGCTCCCGCGCGAGGAACTCCTCGATCCGCGCGGGGTCCATGCGCAGGATTTCGGGCTCGATGAAGGCCGCAAGGGTCGAAAAATCGGAGGCGATGCGCGACATCTCCTGGTCCATGGCCGTGTAGCGCGATTCGCGCGTGTCCAGGTCCGACTTCATGCCTGAGTAGCAGGCCAGGCGGGTGAGCTCCTTGTGAAGGAGGCTCTGGCGCTCGAGGCAGCCGAGCAGCTGCTCCGGGGATTCGGCCAGCTTCCCCGCCCAGGACGCGATCGAGGGGAGTTCGGCCAGCAGTTTCCGCTTGGCCGCCTCCCACGCGTCGTCCCCGGCATAGACCGGGGAGAGGTCCCACTGGAATTGTTCCGGGATCCGGCTCCGGTCGCGCTCCTTGACATAGGGGTCTGGCATGCATCCTCCTGGCTTTCCGGTTTGAAAACCCCAAGTCTAACGAAAAACGGGGCCGCATTCACCCCTTTTGCCGCATTTTCCGGTTGCGCCGCGGGGCGATCTGGGGTGAGATCGGTCCATGGCGAGGGTGGATACGGCCAGAGGACCGGTGGATGAGGCGGAGCTGGGCGCCGTGCTGATGCACGAGCACCTGTTCCTCCTTTCCTCCCCCGCCGGCCGCGCCCGCCCCGAAAGCATCCCGGACGAGGGGCGACGGGTGGGCGACGCCGTCGACCGCCTCGGCCGGCTCAAGGAGCGGGGGATCGACACCCTGGTCGATCTGACCGTCGCGGGGGCGGGCCGGTACCTTCCGCGGATCCAGGCCGTGGCCGCCCGGGTCGACCTCCACATCATCGCGGCGGCCGGTCTCTTCGTGCTCGACCGGCTCCCGCCGCCGCTCGAAGCGCACCCGGATCCGACCAGGATCCTCGTCGAGACGTTCATCGGGGAGATCCGGGAGGGGATCGGGGGGACGGGGGTGAAGGCGGCGGTGCTCAAGTGCGCCACCGGGCGACGCGGGGTGACCCCCGGGGTGGAACGGGTCCTGCGGGCGACGGCGCGGGCGCAGCTGGCGACGGGGGTGCCGATCTGCACCCACACCCATGCGGCCAGCCGCAACGGGCTCGACCAGCTGCGTATCTTCGCCGAGGAGGGGGTGGACCCCGCCCGCGTCGTCATCGGCCACTCGGGCGACACGACCGATCTCGGGTACCTCGAAAAGCTGATGGAGACGGGGGCCTGCATCGGGATGGACCGTTTCGGCATCGACCCGATCCTGTGCTTCGAGCGCCGGGTCGACACCCTGGCCCGGCTGTGCCGGATGGGGTACGCGGCGAAAATGGTCCTTTCCCACGACGCCTCCTGTTACAATGATGCCTTCCCGGAAGCGCGGGCGGCGGAGGTTCCGAACTGGCATTATCTTCACCTTCCCGACGACGTGATTCCGGCGCTCCGGGCGCGCGGGATCGGCGAGGGCCAGATCCGGACGATGCTGGTCGACAACCCGCGTGCGATCCTCGCGGGCGGCTCGCGCCGCCGGGAGCGACACGATCCGGAACTTTCTTGCAGCCAGGAGGAGGAGCGATGAAGAGGACAGTGATTGCCTGTGCCGTTGTCGGGTTGATGCTGTGGATGGTCCCTGGAACGGCTTCGGCCCAGGGGGGTGACGTGATCAAGCTGCCGCCGGCGCAGACCGGTGGGGGGATGCCCCTGATGCAGGCGCTCAAACTGCGCCAGAGCACCCGGGGCGGATTCGGCCCCGACAAGCCCCTGTCGATGCAGGTGCTCTCCAACCTGCTCTGGGCGGCGGACGGGGTGAACCGGGAAGGGGGACACCGAACGGCCCCCTCGGCCGCGGACTGGCAGAACATCGACATCTACCTGACCATGGCCGACGGCCTGTATCTCTATGACCCGATCAAGCACGAGCTCAAGGTGCTGGGCAGGGAGGACGTGCGCGCGGTCGCGGGGCAGCAGCCTTTCGTCACGGAGGCGCCGCTGAACCTGATCTACGTCGCCGATATGGCCCGGGCCTCCTTCGGGGGGAAGCGGATGCCCGAGGTCGAGGAGACCTGGTCCTACGCCAACACCGCGTTCATCGCGCAGAACGTGTACCTCTTCTGCGCCAGCGAGAAGCTGGCCTGCATCGTGCGGGCGATGATCGACCCGGCCGCCATCGCCAAGACCCTGAAGCTGCGGCCGGAGCAGAAGGCGATCCTGGCCCAGACGGTGGCCCATTTCAAATAGGGGAACCGGCGGCGGCCGGCGGGTTTCCGCCGGCCGCCGAAGCGCGCGGGTCAGGCCAGGCGTTTGAGCAGCCAGGCCATGTTGACCCCCAGGGTTTTCATGGTGGCCACCCCTTCGGCGTCGGCCAGGACTTCCCCCGGCATCCTGCCGACCCCCGCGTTCCAGTAGTTCGAGCCGGGGATGATCATCTCGTTGATGAGAAAGAGGTGGTTCAGGCTGGCCAGGGAGTGGTTCGACCCCGCGCGGCGCACGGCCAGGACTCCCGCTCCCACCCTGCGCCTGAGGACGCCGCCGTTGGCGCGCGCCACGAAGCCGCAGCGCTCGATGAGCGCCTTCATCCCGGCGGTGATATCGGCGAAATAGACGGGGGATCCGAGCAGCAGCCCGTCCGCCTTGCGGATTTTTTCGAAGTACTCGTTGAACGGGTCGGAATCGACCGCGCACTTCAGGTTCTTCCTCTCCAGGCATTTCATGCAGGCGGTGCACCCCTGAATGGGGGCGCCTTCGGCGAGCTGGATCAATTCCGTCCCGATCCCCTCGGCCTTGAGTTCCTGCATGACGATGTTCAGCAGGAGAAAGGTGTTCCCGTCCTTCTTCCCGCTGCCGTTGACCGCGACTACCTTCATGGTGTGGGCTCCTTACAGGTGAACGATGTCCGCGGGGCGACCGCCCCCGACTGAGTTAAGCAGAAACGGCCGGGGGATTCCACCGCCGATTCGGCCTTTTCCGGCGGGCGCCGGATCGGTATACTCCCCTGATTTGCGGGAAGCGGCCTTCATGAAGGCCGTAAACTAGGGTAAAATGGATTATTTTGTGATGAGATGGAAGTGCGTTCGACCCACGCTCGCGGCGCCACGACTCTCGGGACAATGAACCACCAAGAAAGAGAGGTTTGAAGCATGCCCCCCCTTTCCGAAGCCACCCGCCCCCTGATGTGGAATGTCTCCCATGCCTGGGTGATGTACCTGTTGCTTGCCGCGGCCGTCGCCGTCTGCGCCTGGGGCATCTTCCGGCGCGTGCGGTCCTGGCGCCGGGGCCGGGAGGACGGCGAGCGGTTCTCCGACTGGGGGAAGCGCCTGAAAATCCTCCTGGGCGAGATGTTTCTCCAGAACCGGGTGCGCCGCAACCTCTTCCCGGGGCTGATGCACAGCCTGCTCTTTTACTCCTTCCTCGTGCTCTTTGTCACCACCCTGATCGTCATGGTCCAGATCGACGGCAACCTCCTGTTCGGCCTCGATCTCGAGATCTTCAAGGGGGGGGTGTACGTCTTCTTTTCGGTGGCGAGCGAACTGGCCGGCCTCCTGATCCTGGCCGGTCTCGGCATGGCCGCCTGGCGCCGGTACGTGCAGAAACCCTCGACGCTCCCCGTCGTCCGGGAAGACGGCCTGGTCCTCCTCCTGGTTGCCGCGCTGGTCGTGACCGGCTACCTGCTCGAGGGGGCGCGGATCGGGGCGAACGGGGACCCGTGGAAGGAGCTTTCGTTCGTGGGGTGGGGCCTCAGCCCGCTGTTTGCGGGGATGGCGGAAGAGACGGCCCGGGGGGCGCACGCGTCGCTCTGGTGGCTGCACACCGTTCTGGTCATGGGCTGGATCGCCCTCATCCCCCACACCAAGTTCTTCCACATGCTCGCGCTGCCGACCAACGCCTTCTTTTCCAAGCTCGGGCCGCGGGGGGAACTCCGGCGCCAGGATATCGAGAAGCTGATGGAGAGCGCCGAGAGCGAGGAGATCCAGATCGGGATCCAGAAGCCGGAGGAGTTCAGCTGGAAGCAGCGTCTGGACCTGGACGCCTGCGTCTCCTGCGGACGCTGCGACGAGGTCTGCCCCGCCTACATGGCGGACCCGGATTATTTTTCGCCGCGGCAGCTGATTGCGCGCATGAAGAC
>CAZWXG010000067.1:0-6964 GCA_964637825.1 uncultured Acidobacteriota bacterium | reverse complement strand
AGGGCGTTCGACGAGGAGTTCATCTGGCACTGCCGGACCTGCGGCGCCTGCGTGGAGGTCTGCCCCGCCATGATCGAGCACGTGGACACCCTGATGGAGCTGCGGCGCAACGAGGTGCTGATCCAGGGGCGCATCCCGGAGGAGGCGGGCCGGGCCATGCGCCTGTTCGAGACCGGCGGCAACCCCTTCGGCCCGCAGTCGGAACGGACCGACTGGATCGAGCGGGCGGGGCTGCGCGTGGTCAAGCCGGGGGAATCGGTCGACGTCCTGTACTGGATCGGCTGCTGCGTGACGTTCGATCCCCAGAAGCACAGGATCGCGGAGGACCTCTGCCGGCTGCTCGAGCGCTGCGGCGTCGATTACGGCGTCCTCGGCGCCGACGAGAGGTGCTGCGGCGACCCGGCCCGGATCCTGGGACAGGAGATGGTGTTTCAGCAGGCCGCCCGGGAGCAGATCGCGCTGCTCGGACAGCGCAGCTTCCGCACGCTCCTGACCGGGTGCCCCCACTGCTATAACGTGTTCAAGAACGAGTACCCCCAGTTCGGCGCCTCCTACAACGTCGTCCACCACACCGAATTCATCCGGGGGCTGATCGAATCGGGCGGGATCAAGCCGGGGGGCGGCGCGGGGGGAAAGATGGTGTACCATGACCCCTGCTACCTCGGCCGCTACCAGGGGATCTACGAGGCCCCGCGCTCGGTGCTCCGGGCGCTGCCGGGCGCGGAGATCGCCGAGATGAAGAACCGCCGCGAAAGGAGCCTCTGCTGCGGCGCCGGGGGGGGGCACTACTTCATGGACCTGAAGCGGGGGGAGCGGATCAACAACCTGCGCGTCCGGCAGGCGCGCGAGGCGGGGGCGGACACGATCGTGACCGGCTGCGCCTACTGCCTGCACATGCTCCAGGATTCGCTGAAGCTGCTCAACTACGACGAGAGCATGCGCGTCATCGACATCGCGTCGCTGACCGCCGAAAGCCTGGACGATGACGGGAAATGACCGGGGGCCGCGGCTGACGAAGGGGTGGAGGGTGGCCCTGGCCCTGGCGTGCTACGCCGTGCTGATCGGGATCGCCCTGGCCGTATTTCTTCCCGTGCGGACCGGGGACGACCGGTTCCTGCTGGGGATGCTGCTGGTGGTCTTCGCCCTCTTTATCGTCAAGACCCTGATGCACGCCGGGGGGGATGAACCGCAATAGCCCGGCCGGCCGCCGGGAAGAAAGGGAGAGTATGGCAATCCGACTCAGAAGCGCCACGACCACCGAGGGGAGGAGAATGGCGGGAGCGCGCAGCCTGTGGCGCGCCAACGGCATGCGCGAGGAGCAGATCGGCAGGCCCGTCATCGCCGTCGTCAATTCCTTTACCCAGTTCGTCCCCGGCCACGTCCATCTCCACGAGATCGGGCAGCGGGTCAAGGCCATGATCGAGGCCCGGGGGTGCTTCGCGGCCGAGTTCAACACCATCGCCATCGACGACGGGATCGCCATGGGGCACGCGGGCATGCTCTACTCCCTCCCGTCGAGGGAGCTGATCGCCGACAGCGTCGAATACATGATGAACGCCCACATGGCCGACGCCATGATCTGCATCACCAACTGCGACAAGATCACCCCCGGCATGCTGATGGCGGCGATGCGCCTCAACGTCCCCGCGATCTTCGTTTCCGGCGGCCCCATGGAGGCGGGGGTGGTGGGGGACAAGCGCTACGACCTGATCGACGCCATGGTGATGGCGGCGGACCCGGCGGTCTCCGACCGGGAGGTGGCCGAGCTGGAAATGGCCGCCTGCCCCACCTGCGGGTCCTGTTCGGGGATGTTCACGGCCAATTCCATGAACTGCCTCACCGAGGCGCTGGGCCTGGCGCTCCCGGGCAACGGCACCCTGGTGGCCACCCACCGCAACCGGATGGGGCTGTTCGAGCAGGGGGCCCGGCGCATCGTCGAGATGGCCGAAGCCTGGTACGGGCGCGGGGACGCGTCGGTCCTCCCCCGGTCGATCGCGACGCGCCAGGCGTTTTTGAACGCGATGGCGCTGGACATCGCCATGGGCGGGTCGACCAACACCGTGCTCCACCTCCTGGCCGTGGCCCGGGCCGCGGAAGTCGATTTCTCGATGGCCGACATCGACGCGCTCTCGCGCCGGATCCCGGTGCTGTGCAAGGTGGCCCCCAGTTCCTCCTATCACCTGGAGGACGTCAGCCGCGCGGGGGGGATCATGGCCATCCTGGGCGAGCTCGAGCGGGCGGGCCTCATCGACCCGGCCGTCGGGCGGGTCGACGCCCCGAGCCTGGGGGAGATCCTCGCCCGGTACGACATCGCCCGGCCGACGGCGGCCGACGAGGCCCGCACTCTCTACCTGAGCGCGCCGGGCGCCCGGGGGCGCAACCTGGAGCTGGCCTCGCAGGACAACACCTACCCGGAGCACGACCTGGACCGCGAAGCGGGGTGTATCCGGGACGTCGGGCACTCCTATTCCAGGGACGGCGGGCTGGCCGTGCTCACGGGCAACCTGGCCCCGAAGGGGTGCATCGTCAAGACCGCGGGGGTGGACCCTTCCATCTACCGGTTCGTGGGCACCGCCTGCGTGTACGACTCGCAGGAGGCGGCGTGCGAGGGGATCCTGGGGGGGGAAGTGAAGGCGGGCAACGTGGTGGTCATCCGCTACGAGGGGCCCCGCGGCGGCCCCGGGATGCAGGAGATGCTCTACCCCACGTCCTACATCAAGTCGCGGCACCTGGGGGCCGAGTGCGCCCTCGTCACCGACGGCAGGTTTTCGGGCGGGACCTCCGGGCTCAGCATCGGGCATGTGTCGCCCGAGGCCGCCTCGGGCGGGGCGATCGCCCTGGTGAAGAGCGGGGACACGATCGCCATCGACATTCCCGCCAGGACCATCGAAATCCGGGTCGCCGACGACGAACTGGAGGCGCGGCGCCGGGAGGAACTGGCCAGGGGAAGCGGTGCCTTCAAGCCTCGGCGCGACCGGCCGGTGCCGGACTCGCTGCGCGCCTACGCCCTGTTCGCGGCCTCGGCCGACCAGGGGGCGGTGCGGGTCCTGCCGGGGGAGGACGGGGACTGAGCGCCGGGCGGACGGCTTCTACTCCACGGGGTGCCGCCGGGCGAATTCTTCCCGGGTCATGAACGATTCGATCCTGGCCCCGGCTTTCAGGCCGGCCAGGAACGCCCGCGCGGCTTCCTGCTGCGCGGCCTGGTCCAGGTGCTTTTTGATCGCCGGCCGCGCCTCCTCCAGGGAGGCCTTTCCCGCGGGTCGCCGCTCGATCGTCCGGATGAGATGGTAGCCGACCGGGGTCTCCACGACCGGGGAGACCGTCCCCGGGGGGGTGGCGAAGGCGGCGTCCTCGAACGGCTTCGGCATCTGGCCCCGGATGAAGACCCCCAGGTCCCCCCCCCGCGCGGCAGTGACCGTGTCCTCGGAATGCTTCGCCGCCGCGTCGGCGAAGGCGACGGCGCCCGATGCGATCTCCGCCCGCAGCGCCTCGAGTTTTTTCCGGGCGGCCGCCTGCTGCTCCGGCGTGTCCCCGGCCCCGGCCCTCACCAGGATGTGGGCCGCGTGCACCCGCTCCGGCAGGGCGAACTTGTCGGGGTTGTCGCCGTAGAATTTTTCGATTTCGGCCGGGGTCGCTTCGGACGCCCCGCGGATGGCCCCTTCGAGCACCTGCTGCACGGCCAGGCTCTGTTCGATGTTCGCTCTCAGCTCCGCCTCGGTGATCCCCTGCTCCCCGAGCGCGGCGGCGAAAGCCTCCGGGGAAGGGTAGCGAGTCCGAAGCTCGAGCATGGCTTCGTCCACCTTTGACGGTTCGACCGTCACCTTCCCCCTGCGCGCCTCCTCCTTCAACAGGGTGACCGTGACGACGCTGTCGATGGCGTCGTCGAAAAGGAGCGAGTGGCGCTGCCTGCGCTCTTCGAGCGTCAGTTCCTGCTGCCGCGCCAGGTCTTCGATGACCTCGACGAGCCGGCCTTCGGTCACCGGTTCGCCCGCCACCCGGACCACGACGAGGCCGCCGTCCTGTGTTCCGGCCTGCGGACGGGCGGGCGCCGCCGCCAGGAAAAGGGCCAACAGTGCCAATGCGAATCGGGTCATGGGGGGCGCTCTCCTTGTCCTGTGCGGGCTCCCCGCAACGGGGGCCGTTGGCATTGTCCATCGGTCTGCCGGCCCTGTCAATCCCCCGCGGGGCGCCGCCGGCGCCGATTGGCCATGACAACGAGCCCGGTTTTGAGGTAAAAATAGACCATGATCCACCGGCATTTTTCCCACGCACCACAGACAGGAGATGAGATATGTACGTAGAACAATTTTTCGTGAGAGGCCTGGCGCACAGTTCCTACCTCCTCGGGGGTGCGGACGCCTGCGCGATCGTGGACCCGCAGCGGGATATCGAGGTGTACCTGCACGCGGCGGAGGAGATGGGAATGAAGATCACCCATATCCTGGAAACCCATCTGCACGCCGATTTCGTCTCGGGGCACCTCGACCTCGCCGACGCCACCGGGGCGGTGATCTGCGCTCCCAAATCGGCCCGCTGCCGCTTCAAGCACCGTGCGGTCGCCGAAGGGGACACCTTCCGGATCGAGAACATGAACATCCGGGTGCTGGAGACCCCGGGGCACACCCCGGAGCACATCAGTTATGTCGTCACCGACCGCAGCCGCGGCAAGGAGCCGGCGGCCGTTTTCTGCGGCGACACCCTGTTCGTCGGCGATGTCGGCCGGCCCGATCTTTTCCCCGGCAAGGCGCGCGAACTGGCCCATAAGCTCTACGACAGCCTGCACGGCAAGCTCATGGCGCTTCCGGACTTCTGCGACGTCTACCCGGCCCACGGCGCCGGAAGCCTCTGCGGACGCGCCATGGGGGCGAAGCGCTGGACGACGATCGGGTATGAACGCCGCTACAACCCGGCGCTCCAGATCCCGGACCGCGAGGAGTTCATCCGCTCCCTGACCACCAACATGCCCGCGGCCCCGGACCATTTCAGCCGCTGCAGCGCCATCAACGGCAGGGGGCCCGCCAGGGTCCACTCGCTGCCCGGCATTCTCCTGATGGACCCCGCCCGGTTCGCCAAGGCCGCCGGGAAGAAGAACACGATCGTGCTCGATCTCCGCGCCTACGACGCCTTCGGCGGGCAGCACGTCCCCGGTGCCTTCAACATCGACGTCAGCGGGAATTTTTCCACCTTCGCCGGCTGGGTCCTCCCCCCCGACCAGGACATCCTGCTGGTGGGCGGATCGGGTGAAGAGGCCTACGAGGCCGGCGTCCTGCTCCGGCGGGTCGGGCTGGACCGGGTCGTGGGCTATCTCGACGGCGGCATGTTCGAGTGGTCGCGCGCGGGGCTCCCGACCGGGCACGTACCGCAGATTTCGGTCCGGGAACTGCACCAGCTCATGAAGGGGCGGCCGGAGTTCACCCTGGTCGACGTGCGGGCCGCCGGTGAATACGAAGCCCTCCATATCGAGGGCGCCGTCAACATCCCGGCCCCCGACCTGCGCACCCGGCACGGTTCCCTGAAGAAAAGCCGGCCCATCGCCGTGATCTGCAGCACCGGGCACCGCTCCAGCCTCTCGGCCTCCCTGCTCAAGCGGGCGGGCTTCGCGAACGTGTGCAACGTGGCCGGGGGGATGACGGGGTACAGCGCCGCGGGCTACAGCGCCCAGTGTCCCATGTGCGTGGCGCCGCACGTACCGGCGATTTCTTAGCCGGATGGCCGCGGTGATGGACTTTTCCTTTTCCGGGTTCGGGAGGTTGCCATGGATTGGTTGACGATGGACCGCTGGTCGCCGTACGCCGTCGGGATCGGCATCGGGGTGCTGAGCTGGCTCGCCTTTCTCCTTTCGGACAAGCCGCTCGGCTGTTCGACCGCGTTCGCGCGCACCAGCGGGATGATCGAAAAGGCCTTCGGGGGGAAAGGGGTCGCGGAAAAGCCCTACTACCGCCAGTTCGCCCCGGTGATCGACTGGGAGTGGATGCTCGTCGTGGGCATCGTCCTGGGCGCGTTGCTCTCTTCCCTCCTCTCGGGGGGGTTCGGACTCGCCTGGGTCCCGCCGCTGTGGCGGGAGGCGGCGGGGGACAGCGGCTTCCTCCGCTGGGGCGTCGCCCTGGCGGGCGGGGTCCTCATGGGAATCGGCGCCCGCTGGGCCGGGGGGTGCACGAGCGGGCACGGCATCAGCGGGACGCTGCAGCTGGCCCTGAGCAGCTGGCTCGCCGTCGTCTGCTTTTTCGCCGGCGGCATCGCTACCGCGGTGCTGATCTACCGGGTTCTGCTCTGAAAGGGGGTCCCATGCTCGAGGCGATACACAACCGGAAAGGGTTGCAGCTGACGTTGGGTTTCCTCCTGGGGGTCGGCTTCGGCTTCCTGCTCCAGAGGGGCGGGGCGACCCGGTTCGACGTCATCATCGGTCAGCTGCTGTTTGAGGACTTCACGGTGGTCAAGATCATGCTGAGCGCGGTCCTGACCGGGATGATCGGGGTCCACGCCCTCAGAAGCCTGGGGCTGGCCCGGCTGCATCCCAAGCCGGGATCGCTGGGATCCGTCGTCCCCGGCGGGCTGATCTTCGGGCTCGGCTTCGGCATCCTGGGCTACTGTCCCGGGACGGCGGCCGGGGCGGTGGGGCAGGGGTCGCTCGACGCCCTGTTCGGCGGCATCGTCGGCATCCTGATCGGGGCCGGGATATTCGCCGCCCTCTATCCCGGGCTGCGCGAACGGGTCCTGGACCGGGGGGATTTCGGGGCCCGGACGATTCCCGAAATCGTGAAGCTCGACGCCTGGGTCGTCGTGGCGGTGGTGGGCGTCGCGATCTTCGCCCTCCTCTACTTCATGGAGAGGTCGGGGGTGTAGCCATGGCGCGTCCCGCCCGCCGGCGCTGGGGATGGCTGCTGGGTTACGACCGGGGAGATCTCTCCTCCGACGCCGCCGCCGGCCTGACGATCGCGGTGATGCTGGTGCCGCAGGGGATGGC
>CAZWXG010000066.1:11452-13839 GCA_964637825.1 uncultured Acidobacteriota bacterium | reverse complement strand
ACGACTCGTGGCGCCGGTTGATCTCGTCGGCGGAATTGAAGTGGGAGATCACCAGGCTCCCGCCGGGGCGGAGGGCGCGGGCCAGCGCGCCGACCACCTCCGGCTTGCGGTCGAAATGGGGGAAGCAGGAAAAGCAGAAGACGGTGTCGAACGATTCCGGTTCCAGGGGGGCCCGGGCGACGTCGGCGACCAGGAACCGGATATTGGGCCCGGGGTGGAGCCGGCGGTTCTCCTCGATCATCCGCTCGGCGAAATCGAGCTCGCACAGGATCCCCTCCGGCCCGATCCGCTCGAGGATCCGGGGGACCAGCACCCCCGAGCCGCAGCCGGCGTCGAGCACCCGCTCCCCCGGCCGGAGCGGGACCAGGGCGAAGAGGCGGTCGAAGGCCGCCGCGTGCAGGTCGAACCGGCCCGATTGCGGGTCGCGGTAGCACAGCTCGAGCCACTCCCCCGCCCTGTCGTTGAAGAACTGTTTCCGGTCCCGGTAGATCTCTTCCGCAGCTTTTTTCATGGCACCCGTTCCCTTGAGGTTTTCGCCGGCCGGCGCTTCGGCGAAAAGATGTAGGAGAGCGCGAAGATCAGGGTGGCCACCATGACCACCGAGGCGCCGGAGGGAAGGTCGAGGAGATACGACAGCGCCAGCCCCAGCACGCAGGCGCTCACCCCTGCCAGCGCCGAGATCAGGAAGAAGAGCTTCAGGTCGTACGTCAGCTGCAGCGCCGTGGCGCCCGGCTGGATGAGGAGGGCGAAAATCAGCAGCCCCCCGACGGTCGAGAGGTTGGCGGAGACCACCGCCCCGACCAAAAAGAGGAGGGCGTAATAGACGAACCGTTCGGGGACGCCGCTCGCGGCCGCCAGCGTCCGGCTGAACAGGACCGCCCGGATCTCCTTGAAGAAGAGGAGAAGGAAGAGGAGGAGCGCGAGCGTCGTCCACCCGAGCAGCGCCACGTCGCGCGCGGAAAGGGAGAGGAGGTTGCCCCACATCAGGTCGAGCACCCCCGCCCGGGTTTTCGACAGCATCCCGATCCCCAGAAACGCCAGCCCCATCATGAAGGAGAAGAAGATGCTGAGGGTGTTCTCCGGCGGCAACCGGGTGCGGTCCGACACCGGCCCGAGCACCCCGGCGACGACGAGGCAGAGGACGAATCCGCTGGCCGTCGGGTCGAGGCCGAGGAGCATCCCGATGACGGCGCCGGCGAAGGCGGAGTGCGACATGGCCACGCCGACCAGCGGCATGCGCATCAGCACGACGAAGACGGAGAGGAGCGAGCAGCCCAGGCCGCACAGGAGACAGGCCAGGAGCGCGCGCTGCATCGGGAGATGGGCCAGGGAATCGAGCAGCTGTTCAACCAAGGGAAATGAACCTCCTGCCGCCGCGCTGGAAGGTCTCCAGGGGGTAGCGGAAGAGCCGGCTCAGGTTCTCCCCGGTCAGCGCCTCGGAAGAGGGGCCGTCGTAGACGATCCGCCCGCCATCCAGGAAAACGGCGCGCCGCATCGCGCCGGGGAGCATGTTGAAGTCGTGGGTGACGAACAGCACCGCCGGCGCCTCCCTTTCGTGGATCTCCTCGACGAGGTCGAGGACCTCCTTCTGGACGGCGATGTCGAGGTTGGCCGTCGGCTCGTCGAGCAGGAGGACCTCCGGGCGCTGGATGATGGCGCGGGCGATCGATACCTTCTGGCGCTCCCCCCCCGAAAGGTGCCCGAGCGGGCGCCGCGCGAGATGGGCCACCCGCATGATTTCGAGCAGTTCCATGGCCCGCTCCAGGTCCTGCCGCGACGGGCGCCGGCAGAGGCCCAGCCGGCCCGAAAGGCCGATCATCACCGCCTCGACGGCCAGAATCGGGAAGGCGGGGTCGATCTCGACCGACTGCGGCACGTACCCGATGCGCACCCTCGTCCCCCGGTCCCCCCGCTGCGGCCGGCCGAAGAGGCGCACCTCCCCCGAGCATTGCTCGAAACCGGCGATCGCCCGCAAGAGCGAGGTCTTGCCGGCCCCGTTCGGGCCGATGATGCCCACGAATTCGCGCCGCGACACGCACAGATCGATGCGGTCGAGCAGGAGATGGCGCCCCTTGCAAAGCGAGGCGGCGCGCATTTCGATGACGGGCGCGCTCATCGCCCGGCGCCCAGGGCCGCCACGACCGCGCTCACGTTCGCGCGCAGGGTGGCGGGATACCCCTCCTCGGAGGGGAAATTGGAGAGGACGACATGGGGAACCCCCGCCCCTTCGGCGATGAGCCTGCCTGCGTCGGGCCCGGACTGGAGGTTGTCGACCACCATGCGGATCCGCCGCTCGGCGGCGATGCGGGAGAGCCTGACGATGTCGCGGGCCGAAATCGCTTCGGGCCGGCCGTATTCGGCCGCCACCTCGAACCCCATCCAGCGCA
>CAZWXG010000066.1:9302-11352 GCA_964637825.1 uncultured Acidobacteriota bacterium | reverse complement strand
GCGGCGGTCATGCCCGCCAGGAGCGTGTCCGAGGCGAGGATCTCCGCGCGGGCGTCGTCCCGCTCCCCCGAAGGGCCCCCCGCAGGGGCCCCCGCAGGGGCCCCCGCCCGGCAGCCGCCCAGCGCGACCAGCGCACCGAGGACCACGAACCAAACGGGCGTTCTTCTCGACATCCGCTCCCTCCCCTCCGGCTTCAGAATTTGACCTTGAACCCGCCGCTCGCGTGAACCCCCGGCATCGGGTAGCCCGCCAGTTCCTCGTACTCCCGGTCGAGGGCGTTGTCCAGCGCGGCGAAAAAGCTCCAGTGCTCCCCGGCGGGTATGGCGAGTCTGAGCCCGGCCACGCTGTAGCCGCCGAGGCGCTCCGTCCCGGCCGTGTTGGCCCAGGTCCGCCCCACCGTGCTGCCGCCGACGGTGACGAAAGCCACCTTCATGTCGATATCCAGGGAGTAGTTCCACTTGTGCTCCGGCACGTAGGGGGTCGGTTTGGTGGAGCTGAGCCAGGCGTAGCCCGAGGAGAGCTGCACGCGCCGCGCCAGGTGATAGCGGGCGTGGACCTCGAGGCCGCGGTGGAGCGTGCGGCCGCTGTTAGCGAGCTTCAGGTTGGGATAGCGGCCGGTGGTGACGATCAGGTCGTCGGCGTCGGTATAGTATCCCGTGATCCTGGCGCTCAATCGCTCCACCGGCTGCAGCTGCAGCGTCGCCTGGTAGTTCCAGAGATGCTCGGGCCGAAGGGTCGGGGTGGGGGCCGGGAAGAGGTAGAGTTCCCGGATGGTGGGGTTGCGGAACCCCCTCCCGGCGGCGAAGGAAAGGGCGTACCGGTCGGTCAGCCGGTAGCTCGCGCCGAACTCGGTCGCCGTCACCCCGCCGAAGACGGAGTTGCGGTCGTGGCGGACCCCGGCGTTCAGGCCCAACCGCCCCGTCGCCTTCCAGCGCGCGCGCGTGAACACTCCCCCCTCGCTCACGTGGAATTCGCCGTAATCGAACGCCGAGAGGATGTTTCGGGCCCTCCCCCCGTAGCGGGCGGCGTCCCCCCCCAGGTCGATTTCCAGCCCCGCAACCGGAACGACGGTCTCCATGACCCTGAAGCCGGTGTTGCTGTCGACGGAGCGGAAACCGTCGTAGAGCATGTGGTGCCCGTGGCTCGAGAAGAAACGGAAGGTGCCCCAGGCCCGCTCGGTGCGGTTGTGCAGGGCGGCGCCGTATCCCCCCCTTCCGACCCGCGACCAGTTCCCGGGGGTCGGGGCGGCGACGGGGCCGGGGTCCTCGGTGTTGAAATGGCCGTAGCGAGCCTCGAGCGACGCCTGCCACGCCGGGCCGAGGTCGTAGGACAGGTTGAGCGCGCCGTCCTGGTTGCGGAACGAGGCGTCGTCCCGGTGACCGTTGGTGTGGTCGATCCCCCCGGCCAGGCTGTAGCGGAAACGCCCCAGCTCCCCGCTGTGGCGGAGCCGGTCCTGCCCCGTCCAGTAGGAACCGAGCCCCACGTTCAGTTCGGTGTGGAACCCGGGGGCGGGGGGCGCGGGTTTGATCTCGATGACCCCTCCCATGGCGCGGTTGCCGTAGAGCACCGACGCCGGCCCAGCGGTGACGCTGACGCTCCCCACCTCGGTCAGGGAGTAGAAATCGGGGATCGGGTGCCCCATCAGCCCCATGACTTCGGGACGCCCGTCGATGACCACCAGCAGCTGCGTCGTGGGCGACCCGCCGAGCCCCCGCAGGGCGATGGAGTTGGAGATGCCGAGCCCGTGCCCCAGCACGCCGCGGCCGGGGACATGGGCGCTCGGGATCAGGCGGTCGATCGCGTCGTAGACCGTCCGGGCGCCGCTGCGGTCGATCTCCAGGGCGCTGCTCGACACCGTCCCCTCGAGGACGGCATCCTCCCTGACCGTCACCTCCACCGTGGTGGTGAGGATCGCAGGGACCAGCCGCACGGCGATCTCCGTCCCGGAGTCGGCACCCACCCTGCGCGTGAGGGGCTCGAACCCCGCCGCCCGGACCCGCACTGCGGCCGGGGGCTCCAGGGACAATCGCACCCTCCCCTCCGCGTCGGT
>CAZWXG010000066.1:6985-9202 GCA_964637825.1 uncultured Acidobacteriota bacterium | reverse complement strand
CAGAAGGGGTACCAGAACCGGTCGGAGGCGATCCGGGACCTGGTGCGCGACCACTTCGTGCAGGAGGAGGTGGTCTCCAACCGCGAGGTGGTGGGGACCCTGACCCTGGTGTACGACCACCACCAGCCGAAGCTGTCCGAGCAGCTGATCGAGGCGCAGCACGACTACACGGGGCAGGTGCTGGCGACCACCCACGTGCACCTCGACCACCACAACTGCCTGGAGGTCATCATCCTCAAGGGGCGGGGGACGGACGTGAAGACATTCTCCGACCGGCTGCTGAGCCTGCGCGGGGTCAAGCACGGCAAGCTGGTGCTGACCAGCGGCGCGAAATAGCGCCCTCACTCCCCCCGCAGCGCGGCGTAGGCGGCCAGGGCCCGCTCCGCCGCCTCGGCGTGGGAGACCACCGGCGCCGGATACTCCCCCGTGCCGAGTTCGGGGATCCAGCGCGCCGCGTACTTTCCGCCCGGATCGAACCTCGCCGCCTGCAGCGCGGGGTTGAAGATGCGGAAGTAGGGGGCGGCGTCGGCGCCGCAGCCGGCCACCCACTGCCACCCCAGGGTGTTGTTGGCCAGGTCGGCGTCCACCAGGGTGTCCCAGAACCAGCGGGCCCCCTCCGTCCAGGGGGAGAGCAGGTCCTTCACCAGCAGCGAGCCGGCGATCATCCGCGCCCGGTTGTGCATCCAACCGGTGGCCCACAGCTCCCGCATCCCCGCGTCCACGATCGGGAACCCCGTCCGCCCCCGCCGCCAGGCACGGAACAGGCGGGGATCGTGGCGCCAGGGGAAGCGCGCGAATCGGGGCCGCAGCGGCTCCGAGGCGGTATGCGGGAAATGGTAGAGCAGGTGGTGGGCGAATTCGCGCCACCCGAGCTGGCGCAGGAAGGCGCGCGCGGCCGGGGTGCGCCCGCCCGAACAGGCGGCCCACACCTGCCGCGGGGAGATCTCGCCGAAGTGCAGGTGGGGGGAGAGGCGCGAGGTCCCGGCCACGGCCGGGAGGTCGCGGCCGGACTCGTAATCCCCGAGCGGGCGGGCGACGAAGCGGGCCAGCATTTTCGCGGCGCCCGCCTCCCCGGGCCGCCAGGCTTTGCGCAGTCCCCCGGCCCAGTCGACGGCGGGCTCGAGCCGCAGGTCCTCGAGCGCGAGCGAGGGGACGTTGTTCGGCGCCGCCTCGAGGCGCGGTACCGACAGGGGGGCGAAATCGGGCATCGCCGAGAGGCAGGAGCGCCAGAAGGGGGTGAAGACCTGGTACGGCTTGCCGCTCTGGTTCGCGACCCGTTCCGGCTCGAGCAGGGTCGAGGAGGAAAAGGTCTCGACCCGGACCCCCGCTTTGCGGAGCGCGCCCTCTACGGCGTCGTCCCGCTCCCGGAGCGCCGGTTCCACGCGCCGGTTCCAGAAGACGGCGTCCGCCCCGCACTCCCGGAGGAGGCCCCGCAGCGCCCCGGGCGACGGCCCGCGCCGGAAGACGAGCGACAGCCCTTTGCTCCGGAGGGAAGCTTCTAGCGAGCGGAGCGACTGGTGCAGCCACCAGCGGCTGGCGGCGCCGGGGGGCCACGCCCCTTCCTCCCCGGGGGCCCAGAGGAAAACGGGGACGACGTCCCCCCGCTCCGCCGCGGCGGCAAGCGCGGGGTTGTCGTGGAGCCTCAGATCGAGTCGGAACCAGACGAGGGTCGCGGGCATGACGCGATCATAGCACGACTCCTCCCTCCCCGCACCGGTCTCGGGTCGGGCGCCATTTTTTGGACAGCCTCCTTCCGCTACGGCTATAATCGGGATCCCATGATGATCAAAAGACGGCACGGACTGAAGACGGGCAACCCGGGGGCCGCGCGGGAAAAGGGAGGGAGCGGCCCATGGGTTGGGTAGGCATCCTGGCTCTGGCCGCGGCGCTCGCGATGGACGCCTTCGCCGTGGCCGTCGCGAGCGGGCTCGCCCTCGACCCGATGCGGCGGCGCCAGGTCTTCCGCCTCGCCTTTCACTTCGGCCTCTTCCAGGCGCTGATGCCCGTCCTCGGCTGGGCGGCCGGGAGCGCCCTCTACCGCTTCATCGCGGCCTTCGACCACTGGGTGGCCTTCGGGCTCCTGGCCTTCGTCGGGGGGAGGATGTTCCTGGGCGCGCTCGACCGTTCCGGGGAAAAAATCGAACGGCGCGACCCCACCCGCGGGTGGGACCTGGTCATCCTGTCGGTGGCCACCAGCATCGACGCGCTCGCCGTGGG
>CAZWXG010000066.1:0-6885 GCA_964637825.1 uncultured Acidobacteriota bacterium | reverse complement strand
CGTAATAGCGCACGAAGCGCCGGGGCTCCGCGGCATCGAACCCCTCGAGGTTGACGGCCCAGCGGTACCCGATCGGCTGGTAGAGGAGTTCCGCCTCCAGCGTAAAGGGCCCCTTCGCGTCCCCCAGATCCACCGAGTAGCGCACCCGGTCCCCCGACCCGTCAAAATCGGGATCCTCCAGGGCGCGCCCGGCAACGGCGATCGTCTTCCCCGCCTTCCGCTTGTCGAACCCCCGGGGCAGGATGCGGTTGTCCTTGAGATAGCGGGTGGCCCGCAGGAGCCCCGTCGTCACGGCGCCCCCGCTGTCCCCCAGGATCGGCTCGTAGATCTGCACCTCCCCGGAGCTCCTGATTGCGGTGTAATGCGGCTCGTAGCGCGACGGATCCGCGTCGTTGTCGTTGTCCGCGATGCGGCCCGAGGGGTCCAGGGCGCCCGATTCGAACACCTTCCGGTTGCCGCCGTCGCGGACGGTGACGTGGAGCCAGACGCGGCGCGACGGGTAGGCGGTCGGGAGCTTGTGCCCGGCGAGGTTTTCCACCGCCACCTCCGCCTCCAGGCGCCCGGAGCGCACCTCGAGGCCGCGGACGGCGATCCGGGCCGATTCCGACTGGAGCTGGGCGAGCGTCTTCTGCGCCGAGGCGGCGAACTCGTCCGGGGACGCCTCCACGCCGAGCTCGTGGCGGTTCCGGTTCAGGATCCCGTTCATGAAAAAGTTGCCCCCCGGAAAGGTGTGCCGGGACACCCGCGCGCGCGGCACCCCCAGGACGCTGCTGACGGCGGTCTCCTCCTTCACCACCGGCATGTGGCACGCCTGGCAGCTCAGGACCTTCCGGTAGGCGCTGTGGGCCCATTCCTCGTAGGGGACCTGTTCGGGGAATTCCCCCAGGTCCTCCCCCGCCGGTCCCAGGGAGTGGGTATACAGGGTGTGGCAGCTCGCGCAGGCCTCACTCTCCCCGAGGTGGGGGGACTCCACCGGACGGAAGCCCCCGGTGGAACTGGCCATGACCCTCGCGTGCCCCGCCTCGGGGGCGTAGGGGCCGAAGATCTCGCGCTCCCCGGCGGCATTGGGTCCGCCGATGACGAAGCGGCCGACGAAAGTCTCCCGCGCCCCCAGCTTGTCTTTGGAGATCTGGTGGCAGAGGGCGCAGGACACCCCGTCCCCCGCCAGCTCGTCCTGCGGGCTTCCCGGGACGAACCCCAGGTGGGCGAAGACCGCCCCCTTTTGCCCCGCCCCCGCCGCCTCGTAGCGCGCCATCGGCATGTGGCAGATCGAGCATTCGTCCTCGATCCCCCCCTGGGCCGCCGGGTGCTCCATCGATTCGCGCCGGACGCTCGCCTGCCAGTAGGGGTCCCGGGCCGCGTTGGCCATCATGGTCGGCCGCCAGGCCAGGCCCATGGAGATGTCCTCCCCGCCCCGCGTCGACAGGTTGTTGTGGCACGGCATGCAGCGGTCGGAAGTCTGAAACCGCGGGACGTTGACCTGTCCCGCGGCGCCGGAAACCAGTGCCGCGATCATTCCCGCCGACAGCGCCGCTCCCCCCAGACAGAGGCTTCTCTTCGGCATCCTATTTCCACCCATCGAACACACTCCCGTCGAACATGTCCCACATCAGGTAAAAGAGGACCTCGGTGGTCCGGGGGCCGAAATCGTTGACCGGCACCCTCAGGCCGAGATTGGCCCGGATATGCTGGCGCCGGCTCAGGGTGACCTGAAACTGCGGCACGACGTCCCAGTGGACCCGCTCCCCGGAAGCCAGCTCCCGGTCCGCCAGCAGTTCCACCATCGGGGACCATTGCCGCCCCATCCCCAGCCCCTGGGCGAAGGTCTTCCCCCCGACGACGCGCCAGAAGACCGCCCGGTTGGCGAGCTCCGTGTCGGTGGGAAGTTCCACCCCGGCCTGCAGCTGGAGAAAGGCGCTCCGGGGGAGAAGCTGCGCGTAGCTCCCGAAGCCCTCGAACACGGTCACCCCCTTGCCCCGGCCGCGGTCGGAGTCGCCGGTGGCCAGCTTGACCTCCCCGGCGGCGGCGAGGAGCGCCCCCCGGTCGAGGTCGCTCGCCAGCACGTGCTTGTAGCCCGCAACCATGTCGCCGACGCCGTTGCGCCACGACTCCCCCTCCCGCTTCTCGAAATGAAACGGCAGGATGAAGTCGAGCTGGCCCCGCGGGCCGAGGCGCTTTTCGTAAACGATCTCGCTGGTGATCGCGGGGTCCCCTTCGGCGCCGAAGGCGAGGTCGAGCACCATCTCGTCCTCGGGAAAGGCCTTCTCCGTCACCAGCGGCCGGGGCAGGTTCATTTCGCCCCGGGGCCAGGCGGGCTCGCGGCAGAAGGTGCGCAAATGCAGCATCGCTTCGTCGATCTGGTGGGCGGAGAGCGCTTCCCGGAAGGAGGGCATGATTTCCGAAAACCCGCGCGCCGGGCCGCCGTTGTGGAGGATGGCGCCCCAGAAATCGTCCGACTCGCGCGCGGTGGCCTGGCAGTCGGTAAAATCGGGAAAGGTGTCCGGCGCCTCGAAGCCGCGCACGTTGTCGGGCGCTCCGCGCCCGTCCGCGCCGTGGCAGGAGGCGCAAGCCGCATGATAGATCTCGCGCCCGCCCGACAGCTCTGCGGACCGGTCCTGCCCCGCCAGTGCGGCGGCGCACAGAGGTATGGCGACGATAGCCCCTATCCAGTGTCTCACGGGTAGCCCTCCGGGAATTTTGTCCCAGCATAGCAGAATCGACCCGCGCGCGCCACGATCTGCGGGAGGGGCAAAACCCGCATTCCTCCCCCGATAATTTTTTTGAAAGATTTTTCTATGGTTTACGGGGGAGATAGGGTATAGTCTGTCAGCAAGTCAGGTTTTTGTAAGATTTCGTTGCTTGAATAAGCTGCAGACTCCTGAGGGGAAAGCGGCTTTTTTTTATGCTTGAGAGTTTACGGAAGACTTGCCGAAACCTTAAAAGTACACAACACCCCCTTAACCGGGGAAATTTGCTTAGGAAAATCAATGAGAGAACAAGGAACAGTTAAGTGGTTTAACAACGAAAAAGGTTATGGTTTCATCAGCCGCGAATCCGGGGACGATGTCTTTGTCCACCACAGCGCGATCCAGGGTACGGGCTTCAAATCGCTCAACGAAGGGGACAGCATCGAGTTCGATGTCGCCAAGGGCCCCAAGGGATTACAGGCACAGAACGTAGTCAAGCTGTAGGCCACTTAATTCTGGTTCCGGAGGCTCCGCGCCGGCATCCGCCGGTTTCGCGTCCTCCGGGATTCCCCCCTACTTGGGGACGGACCAGGATTATTCTTCCATTCAAACAACTTAACCCCGATCACCCGCTCCTCGACCGGTGTCTTCTCCGGCCTCAGTCTGCCGCCTCCTCCTTCCCATCGCGCCGGCCGAACTGCCGCTCCAGAAAGCGCGAGCGGTGGTCGAAGATCCGCCCGACCTCCTTTTTCACGAACAGCGCGTGCACCCAGCGCCCGCCCGGCACGGCGTAGCGCACGCGGTCCCGCATCTCGCACCCTCCGGGGCACTCCGTGAAGGTGTGTTCGTGCACCCACCTGCGGTAGGGGCCGCGGATCTGCTCGTCCACGAAACGATGGGGCGGTTCCCAGACGGTGATCTCCGTCCTCCAGCGCAAGGGGATCCCGTGAAGGCGCAGACGGTAGTCGATGCGGGCGCCCGCGCGCATCTCGATGGGGTCCGGCGTCAGGATCCGGAACTCGAGCCACGGGGGGGTGATCGCCTCGAGGTTGCGCGCATCCGCAAAAAACGGAAAGACCTCCTCCGGGGACCGGGGCAGAAACAGCCGCCGCTCCAGCAAAAATTCGGGGACGGACCAGGGCATCTTATACATAAATTTTAACTTACCTGGTTCTGGCGACCCCCAGGGTCTCGATCTGCCCTTTCCGGGCCAGATCGATCGCCTCCCCCAGGACCCGCGCGGCCTCCTGCGGGGCATGAAAGCCCATGGAGTTTTCCGAACGGACGAAATCGACCCGCCACTGGGCCCCGCGCTGGAATTCCCGCGCCGCCTTCAGGGCCCCGTCCCCGGCCCCCGCGTCGCGCGCCGCCTTGATCCCCCGGATGAGGTCGACGACGGCATATTCGGCCCGGATCAGCAGATCGTGATTCCGGTCCTGGATCGTCTCGACCCGCGCCAGGATTTCGGCCTCCGGAAAATGGTGGCACACCTGGCAGGCGTTGTTGACGTTCAGCAGGGGGCTGCGCACGAAGTGGTCGCTGATCTTGACGGCCCCTTCCCGCCGGTAGGGCATATGGCAGTCGGCGCAGGCGACGCCGCTCCGGGCGTGGATCCCCTGGCTCCAGAGTTCGAACTCGGGGTGCTGCGCCTTGAGCACCTGAGCCCCGCTTTCGGCGTGGGTCCAGTCGGAAAACGCGGTGCCGTCGGCGAATTTGTAGGTCGAGTAATGGCGCTCGATATCCTCGACTTTCAGCCCGTTGCTCCAGGGGTAGAAAAGATCGGCCTTGGAGGCGCAGTAGTACTCCACATGGCACTGGGCGCAGACGAGCGACCGCATTTCCTGCCGCGACGCCATCCGGTTGGGGTCGTAGGGCTCCGCGCGGTTTCCGGCCCGCCATTTCTCGATGGAGGCGAGATGCGGCACGGGGGCGCCGGAGGCCGCCAGGGTGCGGATCCCCAGCAGGAATGCGGGACGGGTCACCCGCACCTCCATCGATTCGGGGTCGTGACAGTCGAGGCACGACATCGGCTGATCGACCAGCTTGGCCGCTTCCGCGTAAGGCATCTTCCCGATGGCGACAAAACCGCCGAGCAGCTGCGCGTAGGCGTTTTCGCTCACCAGCGGGTCTTCCAGTTTGCCCGGCGCTCCCATTTCGAGCCCCTTCTTCCGGTAGGCGGGGACGTTCGACGCGTGGCAGTGCAAACAGGCGCCGGTCTGCCGGAACGGGGGCTTGACGCGCAGCGTCTCCTGCTGGTCGGAGAGCATGTAGGCATGGCCGCGCCGCGCGCGGTAATCGACGCCGAAGGCGTAGCCGGCAAACAGGGTCTTGAGCTGCGGGTACTGGGCCAGCTTGTCGGCGGCGAGGGTGTCGCTGCCGCCCATTCCGCCGTACTTCGTGGTGGTGGGTTCGGCCGTGCGCAGGTACGCTTCGTACTGGCGCGGGAAGTTCTTGCCCCATTCGGCCGGGTCCACGGTCTGCTCGCTCAGGTCGGCGATCCGGAAGACGAAGTTTTTCGCCTCCTCCTTGCGCTCGGCGATATTGCCGATGATCCACAGAACGCCCGCCGTCGCGGCGGCGACCAGCACGATGGCCAAAACCCACGGCATGAGTCTCTTCATAGCGTGATCCCTCTAGCTTCCCTGCCCGTGTCCCGTGCCGGCATGGCAGCGGACGCAGTACAGGTCGTCTTCATCCCCCGCGCGGCGCAGGGTGATCCCGTGCACGAAATCCCGATGGCAGCCGAGGCAGCGCTCGTTCAGGACCCGGGCGTTGCCCGGTTTGATCCGGATCGGTTCGTGAAAGTTCTGGAGCGTGAACGCGACCGAGTGGTGGTAGCCGTTTTCGGCCTTGACCCGCCATTTGTTCGCGAAATCCCCGGGGAGGTGGCAGTCGCCGCACCCGGCGACCGCGCGGTGGCTCGATTTCTGCCAGCTGTCGAACTGCTCCCGCATGATGTGGCAGTTGACGCACACGCGCGGATCGTCCGACAGGTAGGACGTACCCTCGGCGTAAAAGAAGGCATATCCCCCCGCGCCCAGCAGGATTCCGGCCAGGGCGCACAGCACCCCTTTCAAAACGGGGACGGACCAGGATATGTTCTTCATATAAAAGAAGTTCCTCCCAGGAGGGCCCGAACGGATACAGGAACCGGTGCCCCCGCAGGCGCAATGAAGCCCGCATGGCGCCTGTATTATAACCGCAATGGAGACGGACCGGGACGAATAATGCAGCTGTCGGACACAGGTCAGGGGTATATGGGTCCCCCAGCCGTCTCCCGGCCATATTCGGCAACAGCCTCCCTGATGTACCCGGTCCCGTCTTTCGTCGTTCCCATGCGGATCTTTTTTCGCCATTTGATGTTCCGGGCCACCCGCTCGAGGAATTCCTCGTTGCCGACGGCGATGCTTTCGGTCCAGACCTCTTCCCGGTCCAGGGACTGGGCCTCGATCCTGAGCCGGACCCTTTCGCGGTGCATCCGGGCCAGCGACAGCCTGTCGGGCAATCCGAGCAGTCCGACCAGGCGATCGATATCCAGAAAGTCTACGGCCCCCTGAGCCCCGACCAACGCTTGATAGCCGCAACCATCCCACTCCTCGGGATGGGACACGACCCCCGCACGCACCATGTTGAGGTCGATGTAGCGCAGGCAGTTCCACAGGTGCTCGCCGCCGTCGATCATCGTGCTGTGAAAGCGTTCGCTCCAGAACGCGCCGCTGCGGCCGGTGCGGATGTTGTAGGCCTGGCCGAAATTCCCCGCCAGCCTTTTCATGAAGCGGCTGAGGTCGCCCAGCCGGTCGCACATGCCGAGCAGGTGGACGTGGTTGCAGGTGACGCAGAAGTCGAAGAGGGAGACCCGGTAGAGGCGCACCGCCTCCCGGAGGCGCAGGCGGTATTCCATCCGGTCGGCGCGGTGCTGGAGCAGAAACTTCCGGTCGTGGCAGCGATGGGTCAGGTGATAGACATAGCCGGGCAGGATGTAGCGGTTCGATCGGGGCATGACGGTTCCTCCGTTAAGTCCGTTAAGATGGAAACGTGAAATCGTGAGGCGCACGCACGGCGCCGGGCGGCCCTCCGCCTGGACGCTGGACACTGTCGTCCTTCTAATGACCCACCCCGCCCTGCGAGCCACTTTTTCTGGTCCGTCCCCCTTTTAAAGGTTATATTCCGCAATAATTTACCCTGGTCCGTCCCCATT
>CAZWXG010000065.1:0-13942 GCA_964637825.1 uncultured Acidobacteriota bacterium | reverse complement strand
GGCGGGTGAACCTGGACGTGGGGTACCTGGATCTCCACAAGATCGTCCTGGCCAGCTTCAAGGGGGCGGGCCAGAAGCTCTACCTCGCCGACGGCGTCTGGGCCGACCTGGCGGCCCGTTACCGCGCCGGCCGCTACCAGCCCCTCGAGTGGACCTTCCCCGACTTCAGCGACGGGCGCTATGACGGGGAACTGGCGGAGATCCGCGCGCGCTATCGCCTGCAGCTGGCGGCCCTGCGCCGCCAGCGGCCATCTCCGCCTTGACAGTGCGCGGCACCCGATGGAGAATGGGGGAGCAGCGCCGGGAATGCGGATCCCGGCATCGTTTCAACTCTGTATTGAACCTGGAACATTCACCGGATGAGCCTCCTGCGCGGATCGGGCAAGGATCTTCTCAACGTATCCAGATTCGTTCTGCCCCTGGGCGGAGCCTCGGTGCTCGCCGTCGTCCTGGGGGTCGGCTGGGTCACGCAGCCGGACCGGCTGGTGCGCGGGTATCAACCGGCGCAGCCCGTGGCCTATTCCCACCGGCTGCACGCCGGGAGTCTCCGGATCCCCTGCCAGTACTGCCACACGGGAGCCCGGAAATCGAGGGTGGCCGGGATTCCCCCGGTGGAAAAGTGCATGAACTGCCACCGGGTGACGCGCACGGAAGCGCCCGACATCCGAAAGCTCAACGCCGTCTATCGTTCCGGGGAGCCCCTCGGCTGGGCGAGGGTCCACGCGCTCCCCGATCACGTCTATTTCGACCACCGGCCCCATGTGAGCGGCGGGGTCGCGTGCCAGACGTGCCACGGAGAGGTCGAGTCGATGCAGGTCGTGCGGCAGGTCATGTCGATGCGGATGTCGAACTGCCTGGCCTGCCATCGCGACCCGGAGGGGGCGCGGAGCCCGCGGGATGCCATCGTCGGGCGGCCGGGTCTCGCAGAAGGTTCGGAGCATTGTGCCGCCTGCCACCGTTAACCGGCGCGGCGGAGTGTCATCGGGGGGTGGGGTGAAAGATCGCAACCAACACGACGGGGCGCGCGTGCCGGGAGGCTGGGACCCGCTGGCCGGGCTCGACGCCCTGTCCCGCCGGCGCTTTCTCGCGTTGATGGCCGCCTCGGCCGCCCTCGTTTCGGGTGCCTCCTGTTCGCGGGCGGACCGGGGGAGCATCGTCCCCTACACCCGGACTCCGGGGGACGTCGTCCCGGGCGTCCCGCTCTTCTACTCGAGCACCTTCCAGGAAGGGACGGTGGCACAGGGGCTCTCCGTCCGCACGCGGGAGGGGAGGCCGATCCACATCGAGCCGAACCCCCGTCCCTTCGGGGGGCAGGCGGGCCTGCGCGCGATGGCGGATCTGTTGGGGCTCTACGACCCCGACCGGCTGCGGGCGCCGTCGCGCCTCGGCACGCCGGCCACCTGGAAGGATGCGATCGGGGCGCTCGAGGCCGCGCTCGAGGACGCGCGCCTCTACGATCGGCCGGTCCTGCTTCTGACCGGCGCCGTCATCTCCCCCACCCTGAGGGGACTCCTGTACGACCTCGGCTTCGCCGTCCCCGGGCTCCGGCACGCGGCGTGGGAGCCGTGCCATGCGCGGACGGAAGCGCATGCCCTCGAGGCCCTCTACGGCCGGCCCCTGGCCGCGCGCCTCCGCGTGGAACGGGCCGACGTCCTCCTGGCGCTCGAGGCCGATTTCCTGGGGGTGGACCCCGGCTCCGCCGACCATATCCGTGCCTTCGCCCGGCGCCGCACCCCCTCCCGGCCCGGGGAGGGGATGAACCGGCTCTGGGCGGTCGAGGGGGCGATGACGCTCACCGGGGCCAACGCCGACGAGCGCTGGCGCCTGCGGCCCACGGCGATGGCGCGCCTCCTCTTCACGCTGATCCGGCTGCTCCACGAGGCCCATGTCCTCCCCCTTCCCGCCGGGCTCGAACCGGGGGCCCTCGCCCCCTTCGGCGCGGAGACGGCTCCCCCGCGCCTTGGCCTGCCGGTGTCCGGGCTGAGGCGCCTGGCCGCCGACCTGGCCCATGCCCGGGGGGCGTCGCTGGTGGTCGCGGGCCCCTCCCTCCCCCCGGAAGCGCATGTGGCCTGTCACCTCCTGAACCTCATGCTGGGGGGGGCGGGACGCACGGTGGAACTCGAGCCCGCCCCCGCCGGGCTGATCGATTTCGGGGAACTCAGGGGACTGCTCGAGGAGGCGGCCGCGGGGAAGTTCGCGGCGGCCGTTTTCTGGGGCGCCAACCCCGCCTACGATTTTCCCGAGAACGAACTCTGGAAGCGGGCGGTCGCCCGCACCCCCGCCACCTTCCGGATCGGCCGGTACGAGGACGAGACCGCCCTGGACTGCGCCTGGCGCCTCCCGGAGAGCCACTGGCTGGAATCGTGGGGCGATTTCGACCTCGCCCCCGGATGCCTCGCCCTGCGCCAGCCCGCGATCGCACCGCTGTACGGCACGATGCAGGGGGAGGAGATCCTCATGGCCTGCATGCGCCGGATGAAGATCCCGGTCGCGGCGACCTACCACGAGAGGCTGAAAGCGCGCTGGCTCCTCGAGGAATTTCCCGTGGGGAGCCCGGTGCCTTTCGAAGCCTTCTGGAACGCGGCCCTCGGCGCGGGGGGGAGGGAAAAAGAGCCGGGGGCGCCCGATCTGCCGCCGGCGGACGCGGGGGAGATCAAGAGGGCCGCGGCCGCGGCGGAACGGTCCCCCCTGGCCGCCGGAACGGACCTGGAACTGGTCCTGTCCCCGGCGCCGGGAGTGTACGACGGCCGCTACGGCAACAACGGCTGGCTGCAGGAGCTCCCCGACCCGGTCACCAAGGCGACCTGGTGCAACCCGCTCCTCCTTTCCCCCGAGGACGCCGACCGGCTCCGGCTCGCGGACGGGGCGCGGGTCCGCCTCTTTGCGGGCGGCGTCGAGGTGGAAACCCCGGTAATCGTCCAGGCGGGACAGGCCCCCGGGGTCGCCTCCCTCGCCCTGGGCTACGGCCGGCGCACGGGGAGCGTCGCCGCCGGGATCGGGGTCAACGCCTTCAGCCTGATCGATTCCCGCTCCGGGACCCCCTGCCTGGTTCCCGGGATCCGGGTCCTCCCGACGGGGAAGGGGGACAGCGGCGATCTCGCGCGCCGTCAGACGCACCCGCGCATGGAACCGCGGCACCCGGTGCGGTCCTGGACCCTGGCCGAGTTTGCGGCCGGGGCGGGATCGGAGACCCACCACCCGGAAGCCCACGCCACGGCCTCCCTGATTCCTGAGCGCCGCCACCCCGGGCCCCGGTGGGGCATGGCCGTCGACCTCTCGGCCTGCGTCGGCTGCAGCGCCTGTGTCGTCGCCTGCCAGAGCGAAAACAACATCCCGGTGGTCGGGCCGGAACAGGTGGCGCTCGGCCGGGACATGCAGTGGCTCCGCGTCGACCGCTACTACCAGGGGGACCCGAGGGCCCCCCGGGTGCTCCACCAGCCGATGTTCTGCCAGCAGTGTGACAACGCGCCCTGCGAGATCGTCTGCCCCGTCAACGCCACTACCCACAGCCCCGACGGGCTGAACCAGATGGCGTACAACCGGTGCGTGGGCACGCGCTACTGCTCCAACAACTGCCCCTTCAAGGTCCGGCGCTTCAACTTCTTCGACTACACCTCGATGAAGCGGGAGCCGGAAACGCTGGCGTACAACCCCGAGGTCACCGTCCGGCCCCGGGGGGTGATGGAGAAATGCACCTTCTGCGTGCAGCGGATCCAGGAAGCGAAACAGCGGGCGAAGGGGGAGGGGCGGGCGCTCCTCGACGGCGACATCCGGCCCGCCTGCGCCGCCGCGTGCCCCGCCTCCGCCATCGCGTTCGGCGACCTCAACGACGCCCGCAGCCGGGTCTCGCGCCTGGCGGCGTCGGCGCGCGGCTACCGCCTGCTCGAGGACCTGGGGATCGGGCCCAAGGTGGTCTACCTGGCGGACCTGGTCAACGCGGACCCCGCCGGGAAGGGGGACGCATGAGCGGACCGGCCGCGCGCGAGTCCATCCTGGAATCGCTGAAACCCCCTCCGGTGCTCTCGGGGCCGATCCGGATCGGGGAGCTGGACGACCAGCTGCTGACCCCCGTGGGCCGGCGCCCCCCGCTCGCCTGGTTCGTCGCCTTCGCCGTCACCTCGACGGCGGCGCTTCTCGGGTTCGCCCTCATCGTCTACACGATCGCCACCGGGATCGGGGTCTGGGGGAACAACATCCCGGTCGCCTGGGCGTTCGACATCATCAACTTCGTGTTCTGGGTCGGGATCGGCCACGCCGGCACCCTGATCTCGGCCATCCTCCTCCTCTTCCGCGCCCGCTGGCGCAACTCGATTTCGCGCTTCGCCGAGGCGATGACCATCTTCGCGGTGATCTGCGCCACGCTCTTCCCCCTCATCCACGTGGGGCGGCCGTGGCTCGCGTTCTGGCTGGCCCCCTACCCCAACCAGCGCGGGATGTGGCCCAACTTCCGCTCCCCCCTCCTCTGGGACGTTTTCGCCGTCAACACCTACTTCCTCATCTCCCTCCTGTTCTGGTACATCGGCCTCATCCCCGACCTGGCCTCGCTCCGGGACCGGACCGCCCCCGGGGTGCGCAGGGTCGTCTATTCCGTGCTCTCCCTCGGGTGGCGCGGGGCCTCCTCGCACTGGCACCATTACGAGCGGGCCTACCTCATCATCGCCGGCCTGGCCACCGGCCTGGTCCTCTCCGTGCACAGCGTGGTCTCCTTCGATTTCGCCGTTTCCCTGGTGCCGGGCTGGCACATGACCATCTTCCCCCCCTATTTCGTGGCGGGCGCCGTCTTCGCCGGCTTCGCCATGGTGGTCATGGCCATGGTCGTGGTGCGCTCCACCATGCATCTGGAGCACCTCATCACCGCCTACCACCTCGACATGATGAACCGGGTGATCCTCACCTGCTCCTGCCTGATGGGGTACGCCTACCTCCTCGAGGGGTTCACCGCCTGGTACAGCATGAACCCGAGCATCCATCACACCTTCAGGCAGTACATCGGCGGGACCTACGGCCTTGCGGGCTGGATCACCATCGCCTGCAACGTCGCCATCCCCCAGCTCCTCTGGCTGCGCTGGTTCCGGCGCAACATCGCGGGGATGGTCTTCGTCTCCCTGGCGGTGACCGTCGGGATGTGGTTCGAGCGCTTCGTCATCATCGTCAGCTCGCTGCACCAGGACTTCCTCTCCTCGTCGTGGCACGTCTACCGGCCGACGCTGGTGGACTACGGCATCCTCGTGGGGTCGTTCGGCCTCTTCTTCACCCTGGTGCTGCTGTTTGCCCGGGTGCTCCCCGTGATCGCCACCACGGAGATGAAGATGGTCCTGCCGGGGGCTCAGCCCCGTTCCGGGGAGGGGGAGCGATGAAGCGCACGCAGGAAGCCTTCTCGGTCCTGGGGATCTTCGACACCCCCGACGCGCTCATCCGGGCGATCGGGGAGGTGAAGGGGAAGACGGGCCACCGCCTGGAAGCCTACACCCCGTACCCGGTGCACGGCCTCGACCGGGCGCTGGGCTACCGGAAATCGCCCATCGGGGGGATGGTGTTCGTCATGGGCTTCATCGGCGCGGTTTCGGCCCTGGTGCTCGAACTGTGGACCAGCGGGTGGGACTACCCGCTGGTCACGGCGGGCAAGCCGGTGTTATCCTGGGAAGCCTTCATCCCGATCCTTTTCGAGATCACCGTTTTGTTCGCCGCGCTTGCGGCGGGGCTGGGGATGCTCCTGCTGCTCAACCGCCTGCCCGCACTCCGGCACCCCATGCTCCGCACCCGGTCCATGGCGCTTTTGACCCGGGACCGGTTCGGCCTGGCGGTGGAATCGGCCGGGGAACCGCTCGATACCGGGGCCCTCGCCGCGCTCCTCGGCAAGGCGGGGGCCCTGGAGATCGAAGTGGTGGAGCCCTCCCCCGCGCGCGGGCCCGCCTCCCCGAAGGCCCTGGCGACGGGCCTCGCCATGATCCTCCTGGCGTGCCTCGCCGCGGCGGGGACGACCTACTGGGGGATCAAGCTCTTTCCCCGCGTGATTCCCATGGTCCACATGCTCGATCAGCCCCGGCTCGACCCGCAGTCGGGGAGCCCCTTTTTCGCGGACGGCTCCGGCATGAGGCCCCCGGTGGAGGGCACCGTCAGCCAGGGGGCGCCCCCCTACCTGCCCCGGAACCGGCAGGAGGCGGAGGGCCTGGTGAACCCCCTTCCCGGGACCGCGGCGGTCTTCCGGCGGGGGCGTGCGGTCTACGACACCCACTGCGCGGTGTGCCACGGCCTGCTGGGGAACGGGGAGGGTTCGCTCACGGCCGCCTACGGGGCCCGGCCGACCCGTCTCACGGCCGGTGCCGGGCGGGCACTCTCCGACGGCGCGATCTATCACGTCATCGTCGCCGGCAAGAACGCCATGCCCCCCTACGCGTCGGACCTCACCGAGGACGAGCGCTGGGCGGCGGTGCATTACGTCCGGGTGCTCGAGCGGGCGCTCGACGCGCTCGACACCGATTTCCAGGAGGGGGCGCGGTGAGGGGGAACTCCAGACAGGTGACGATGCTTGCAGGCGCCCTGGGGCTGGCGGGAGTGGCCGCCGCCTTTTTCTTCGCCGCGCGGGAGCGGTTCTGGATCAACTGGGTCCTCTGGTTCCTGTTCCTGCTCACGACGGGGCTCGGGAGCCTCTTCCTGGTGGCCCTGGAGCACGTGGTGGGGGCGCGCTGGAGCGTGCCGCTGCGGCGGGTGCCCGAGACCCTCGCGAGCCTGGTCCTGCCGATGGGGGCGGCGGCGCTCGTGGGCCTGCTGTCGCTCGGGACCCTCTACCCCTGGACGTCGGCCGAGGGGCTCCGGGACCCTCTCGTCGCGGGGAAGGCGGCTTGGCTCAACGAACCGTTTTTCGCCCTCCGGGTCGCGGCCTGCGTCCTCCTCTGGGCGGCCTCCTACCGGGTCCTCGCGGGCGGGTCGCGGCGCCAGGACCGGACGGGGGACCCCCGGTTCAACCGCCGCGCCCGGCGCTTCGCCCCCCTCTTCATGGTGATCCTGGGGCTCACGATCACCGTGACCGCCTTCGACTGGATTTCGAGCCTCGAGCCGGCGTGGTACAGCGACATCTTCGGGGTGTACGTCTTCGCCGGCGCCTTTCTCGCCGGGCTGGCAGCCACCACCCTCTTCGCGCTCCACCTGCGGGGTGCGGGGCGCCTCGACGGGGTCGGGCCGGACCACCTCCACAACCTCGGCGGGTTCCTCTTCGCCTTCACCGTATTCTGGTCCTACATCGGCTTCGCCCAGTACATGCTCATGTGGTACGCCAACATCCCCGAGGAGGTCTTCTGGTACGAAGCCCGCCTCGAGGGCGCCTGGGGCGGGATCCTGCTGGCCCTGGCGCTGTTTCACTTCCTGGTGCCGTTTCTGGTCCTGATCCCGCGCGCCGTCAAGAGCGACCCGCGGGTGCTCCGGCGGGTTTCGCTCCTCATGCTGGCCATGCACTGGCTCGATCTCTACTGGATGCTCTTCCCCTCCATCGGGGGCGCCCCGGTGTTCGGCTGGCCCGAGCTTTCCTTCGCCCTGCTCTTTCTCTCCGGGGGGATCCTGTGGGTGCGCCGCATCATGGACGGCGGCGCGACGATGCCGGTGGGCGACCCCTTTCTGCGCGAAGGCCTGGAGTTCCGGCTATGATCGAACAATACCTGGACCGGGAGGAACTCCGGCGGCTGCTCGCGGCCCTGGCCGTCGTCCTGGCCGGGCTGTCGGTCGCCGCGCTCTTCGCCATCCTCGTGGTGCCGGGGATGCGCAGCGCCGCCCGCCCCGCGGCCGAAGCGGCGGTGCGGCCGGTGACCGGGGAATCGGGCTGGCTCGATCTCACCGAATTCCCGCCGGCCCGGGGGAGGGACATCCCCCCCGTCGACCCCGATTCGCTCCTGGAGCCGACGCCCGCCCTGCGCGCGCGGGGGGAGGAACTCTACGCCCTCCACTGCGTCACCTGCCACGGCCCGCGCGGGGAGGGGGACGGGCCGGCCGCCGGCACGATGAACCCCCGCCCCCGCAACCTCGCGGGGCCCGGGGGGTGGGTCAACGGCCGCCATCTTCCGGGCCTGTTCCGGACCCTGGGCGAGGGGATCCCGAAGACGTCGATGACGCCCTACGACTTCCTCTCCCGGCAGGACCGCATGGCCCTCGCCCACCACGTGCGGGCGCTCGGCCCCCCGGAGGCCCAACCGGCCGACCCCGGGGCGATCGCGGCGCTCCGGGACGCGCTCGCCTCCGCGGGGGAGCGGGTGCCGAACCGGATCCCGGTGAGCATGGCGATGACCCGGCTCGAGGAGGAATTCGCGGCCGCGGAGCGCGGCGGCGCCCCGCCCGGGCTTGCGGCCCCCGGGGGGGGGCTCCTCGGGCGGGTGGTCTCCGACCCGTCCCGGGTGTCCCTGGTCCTCGGGCAGAGCGACCGGTGGCGGGGGAGTGCGGCCGATCTCGCGGAGTTTTTGCTCCCCGGGATCCCGGGCAACGGATTTTCCCCCGGTGCGGCCGCGCTCACCCCGGAGGAATGGGGGGCGCTCTACGGGCACCTGCTGCGCCTGGTCGCGCCCGGGCCGGGGGCTGAGAAATAACGGGGGAGGGGGAATGGGAATACGCAGGATGGGGATGCTGCTGTCGCTCCTGGTGCCGCTAGCAGGGATCGTCCCCGCCGGCAGCGGCCAGATGAAGGCCAACGCCGAAGTCGGCATCGACGAGCGACTGGGGGCGCGCGTCGCCCTGGACGTGCCGCTGCGGGACGAAAACGGCGGCGAGGTCACGCTCGGGCAGTTCGTCGACCGGCCGGTGATCCTGATCTTCAACTATTTCGGCTGTCCCGGGATCTGTCCCACCATGCTCAACAACATGGTGGAGGTGGTGAACCGGCTCGAGGCGGAGCCGGGAGAGGACTACGCCATCGTCGCCGTGAGCTTCGACCCCGCCGATACCCCCGCGCTGGCGCGTGAGAAAAAATCCAACTACCTGAACCGGATGCGGCGCCCTTTCCCCCCGGGGGCCTGGCGCTTCCTGACCGGAACGGGGGACGACACCCGGAAGCTGGCCGATTCCACCGGCTACCGCTACCTGCGGCAGGGGGAGATGTTCGCCCACCCGGGCGCCATCATCCTGCTGACGCCCGGGGGGGTCATCAGCCGCTATATCTACGGCACCAGCTACGTCCCGGCGGACGTGGAGATGGCCATCAAGGAGGCCGCCGGCGGACAGGTGCGCCCGACGATCTCCCGGGTGCTGGCGTTCTGCTACACTTACGATCCGGAGGGGCGGACCTACGTCCTGAGCGTGACGCGCCTGGCGGGGGGGCTCATCCTGCTCCTCGTCGCGCTCTTCGCCGTCCTGGTCCTCTGGCGATCCAGGAGGGGGAGGCGCGCCGCGTCCCGGGGCGGGGAATCGAAAACAGGGGCGGGGGATGACCACAGAGGGGCCTGAGATGTCGAGCTATCTGAATACCGGCGGGCGCGGGGGGATCGCGGGCTGGATCCTTTCCACCGACCACAAGCGGATCGGGATTCTGTACCTGGCCACCATGACGGGCCTGTTCTTCGTCGCGGTCGTCATCGGGGTGCTCATGCGCGTGGAGCAGCTGGTGCTCGACCCGCCGCTGTTCGCGCCGCAGGTGTACAACGCCTTCTTCACGGTCCACGGCGTCATCATGATCTTCATGTTCGTCCTGCCGGGGCTCGGGGCCGTGTTCGGGAACTTCTTCCTGCCCATCATGATCGGCGCCCGCGACGTCTCCTTCCCCCGCCTGAACCTGATGTCGTGGTACGCCTTCATGATCGGCACCGTCGTCGTGTTCGTCTCCCTCTTCACGGGGGACGGGGCCCCCGATACCGGGTGGACGTTCTACGTCCCCTTCAGCATCCGCACCGGCACCAACATCACCCTGGGGCTCACCGGGGTCTTCCTGCTGGGGTTCTCCTCGATCCTGACCGGGCTCAATTTCATCACCACGATCCACCGGCTGCGGGCCCCGGGCATGACCTGGCACCGGATGCCCCTGTTCGCCTGGTCGCTGTACGGGACCGCGTGGGTCCAGCTCCTGGCCACCCCCATCATCGGCATCACGCTCCTGCTCGTCATCGCCGAGCGGCTCTTCGGCATCGGCGTGTTCGACCCGGCCAAAGGGGGGGACCCGATCCTGTACCAGCACCTCTTCTGGACCTATTCCCACCCGGCGGTCTACATCATGATCCTCCCCGCCATGGGCGCCATCACCGAGATCCTCCCGACCTTCGCCCACCGGACGGTTTTCGGCTACCGGGCCATCGCCTGGTCCTCGATGGCCATCGCCTTTCTGGGCTCGCTGGTCTGGGGCCACCACATGTTCACGAGCGGGATGTCGGAGCAGGCCAACCTCCTCTTTTCCCTCTTCACCTTCCTCGTGGCGGTGCCGAGCGCCATCAAGGTCTTCAACTGGACCTCCACCCTCTACAAGGGGGCCATCGAGGTCCGGCCCCCGATGCTGTACGCGCTGACCTTCGTGTTCCTCTTCGCCATCGGCGGGCTGACGGGGCTGATGCAGGGGGCCCTGGCGGTGAACGTCCACCTGCACGACACCTATTTCATCGTCGGCCATTTCCATTACGTGATGTTCGGGGGGACGGGCATCGCCTTTTTCGCCGCGCTCCTGTACTGGTTCCCCAAGATGTTCGGGAGGACCTACAACGAAAGGGTCGCCAACATTGCCTGGGCCCCCATCTTCGTCGGCTTCAACCTGCTCTATTTCGGCATGCTGGTGCTGGGGTACATGGGGATGCCGCGGCGCTATTTCACCCACCTGCCGCAGTACCACACGGGCCACGTCATCGCGAGCGTGGGGAGTTTCCTCCTGGCGGCGGGGCTGGTGATCTTCTTCGCCAACCTGGCCGTGGCGCTCCGGAAGGGGAAACGGGCGGAACCCAACCCGTGGGGGGGGGTGACGCTCGAGTGGCGCATCGCCTCCCCCCCGCCGGCGGAGAATTTCGACGTCCTCCCCGAGATCAAGGGGCGCCCCTACCGCTTCAACCCGGAGGTCCCCGAATGACGCCGGCCGCGGGGGCCCATGACGGGCACAAGGACCACGAAGGGGCCAAATTCGGGATGTGGCTCTTTCTCTTCACCGAGATCCTGCTCTTCGGGGGGCTCTTCATCCTCTATTCCGCCTACCGGGCGCGCTACCCGAACGAATTCCACGAGGCCGGCGGCCATCTCAACGCCGCCATCGGCGTCACCAACACCGTCGTCCTGCTGACGAGCAGCCTCACGATGGCCGTGGCGCTCTCGGCGCTGCGGCTGGGGCGGCGGCGCGGGGCCCTGGCGAGCCTCGCCGGCACGATCGCGCTCGGGGTGGTTTTTTTGCTCAACAAGTACTTCGAGTGGAGCGGGGAGATCGCCCGGGGGTTCTACCCCGACTCCCCCCTGCTGGCCGGGCGGCCCCAGGGGGAGCAGATCTTCTTCGGGCTCTACTACAGCATGACGGGACTGCACGGGCTCCACGTCGTGGCCGGCGTCGTGCTGCTGGCCGTCATGCTGGCGCTCGCGCTCCGGAACCGGATCACGGGCGGGGAATACCACAAGCTGGAAAACGCCGGGCTCTACTGGCACCTGGTCGACGTGATCTGGGTGTTTCTGCTGCCCCTGTTTTACCTGGCGGCCTGAGGGGGGAGGATGGACCGGACCGGATCGGACACCCACATCATGGCGTACCGGACCCTGGTGCGCGTCTGGCTTGCGCTGCTCGGCCTGACGGGAGCGCTGGTCGCGGCGGGCACGCTGCTCCCCCCCTCCCTGTCGGTCTGGGCCATGCTGACGATCACGCCGGTCAAGGCGGCGCTGATCTTTTATTATTTCATGCACCTGAAGTACGAAAAACCGCTGCTGACGGGGCTGGTTTTCGTCACGCTGGGGCTGCTGGTCCTGGTCATCGGGCTCCTCTTTTCCGATCTCTTCTACAGGTGAAGCCATGCCGTTCATTCCACAAGCCTCAAGCGCCGCGGGAAGGGTGGATGCGGTTTTTCTCTTCATCTTCGTGCTCAGCGCGATCTTCCTCCTCTTCATCACCGCCACCCTGATCTGGTTCGTCATCCGGTACAACCGGAAACGGCACCCCCGGGGGGAGGACATCGAGGGGAACGTCTGGCTGGAGATCGCCTGGACGGCGATCCCGACGGTGATCTTCCTCGCGATGTTCCTCTACGGGTGGACCAACTACAGCTACATGCGCGAGGTGCCGCGCGACGCCATGGTCATCGAGACGACGGGGAGGCAGTGGGCGTGGTCCTTCCGGTACCCCAACGGGAAGCGCACTTCCCACCTGCTGCTGGCGGCCGACCGCCCGGTGAAGCTCGAGCTCCACTCCCTGGACGTGATTCACGGATTTTTCATCGCGGCGTTCCGGATCAAGCAGGACGTCGTGCCCGGCAAGGTGAACTACACCTGGTTCGTCCCGACGCAGCTGGGGGCTTTCGACATCGAGTGCACCGTCATCTGCGGCGTGAGCCACGCGATCATGAACGCCAAGGCGGTGGTCGTCCCGGTCGCGGACTTCGAAGCCTGGTATTTCGGCGCGGAGGACGACATTCCCGCGCGCTTTCTCAAGCCCGCTTCCCCCGCGCCCGCCCCGGCCCCGGAATCGGCGCTGGACCTGCTGAACCGCAAATCGTGCACCGCCTGCCATTCGGTCGACGGCAGCCCCATGGTCGGCCCTACCCTGAAGGGGATCTACGGCAGGCAGGGGACGGTGTCGGACCCGGACGGCCGGGAGCGCACCGTT
Organism: uncultured Acidobacteriota bacterium; assembly: GCA_964637825.1. GTDB lineage: Bacteria > Acidobacteriota > UBA6911 > UBA6911 > UBA6911 > UBA6911. The sequence continues at coordinate 1,194 of CAZWXG010000065.1, read as the reverse complement.
ACGGTCGACGATGATTACCTCACAAGGGCGATCGTGGACCCCGCCGCCGAAATCACCCGGGGGTACCCCCCCGCCATGCCCGAAACCGTGATGACGGACGACGAACTCCGGCGGATGGTGGACTACATCCGGAGCCTGCGATAACGCCTGCGGTTACAAAGAAGAGGGCTCCGGCCTGGCGGCCGGAGCCCCATGATCGCAGCAGGTTCCATGGGCGGGAACGGTCCTGCGGGGACAGGGCCGCCGTTGGAGAGGGTGTGTTGGCTCGCGCTTCTTTCGTTGGGGTCACATCTGTGACACTGACGTGGGGAAGGTTCCCGGTCCCGGTCCCCCCCCCGGAAAACCGGGGCCGGGAAGCGCATCCCCACAACCTTTTTCCGGAGGCGCTGGAAGCCGCCGGGGAGATCGTTCTTCCATGTCTTTCTGCCTTGTCCAGCGCCTCCATTACACACCGGAGGGGGGGGCGGGATCAATTCGTGCAATTACCCATTTTCATGCGCGTAGAAATACCCAGGCGACGGCGGGAGGGGGCGGGTGCGGAACCGCCGGCGACCGGCGAGGGGAATGTGCCGGCGCGGCATTATCCCCGCTGACGTCCGGCCCGTCCTGTGCTATGCTCGCACTTTCCATTGAAGGAGAAAAGGTCATGACCGATACCAAGATCACCCTGCCGGAATCCGAGATTCCCACGCATTTTTACAATATCCAGGCGGATTTTCCGACCCCGTTGCCCCCGGCGCTCCATCCCGTGACCCGGGAGCCCATCGGCCCCGCGGACCTGGCCCCGATCTTCCCCATGGGCCTGATCCAGCAGGAGGTCACCCTGGAGCCCACGGTGGAAATCCCCGACCAGGTGAGGGACATCTACCGCCTCTACCGTCCGAGCCCGGTCTACCGCGCGCGTGCCCTGGAAGCGGCCCTGGACACCCCGGCGCACATCTACTACAAGTCGGAGCATGTCAGCCCGGTGGGGAGCCACAAGCTCAACACGGCCCTCATGCAGGCCTACGTCAACAAGCAGGAGGGGGTCAAGCGCCTGGCCACCGAGACGGGCGCCGGGCAGTGGGGGTGCGCGCTGGCGTGCGCCTGCAAGCTGATGGATCTCGAGTGCATGGTTTACATGGTGCGCGTCAGCTACGACCAGAAGCCGTACCGCCGGATGTACATGGAGGCGTACGGAGCGCAGGTCGTCGC
>CAZWXG010000064.1:11065-14104 GCA_964637825.1 uncultured Acidobacteriota bacterium | reverse complement strand
GGGATGCCGGTCCCGCAGAGGGCGCGCTCCGAGGCGCGGCGCGCGAAGGCGCCGACCCCCACCAGGAAGCGCGCGTTCATTGCGAGCGCCAGGCGCCGCAGCGCTTCGTCGCAGACGGCGGTCAGGGCCTCCGCCTCCGCGGCCGGCAGCTTGTCGGGGGTGATGTTTTTGCCGCTGCCGGCCATGAAGACCAGGGGGCAGTAGTTCACCACGAAAAATTTCTCGAAGAAGGGGCGCGGGGCCCCGAAGCGGTCCCGGGCGTAGCCCCACAATCGCGTACCGCTCACCTCGCTCCGCTCGCAGTCGAACCCCCGGATGGGGCGCTTGGGGTGCTGCCGCGGCAGGGCGTCCAGCGCTCCCGAAACGCCGAGGAAATCGCGCACCATGGCCACGTCGCCGAAGGGGACCCCGGTCTGGGCCATGCCGAAGGGGCCCGGGTTCATCCCCACCCAGAGGGCGACGCCCGGCCGGGCGTGTTTTTCCAGGTAATCCCGATGGGGTTCCCGGGCGTAGGCGAGGGGGTTGTACACGTACTCGACCGGCGGCGCGAAGCGCAACCGGCCGGCCTGCGCCGACAGCTCGTCGGTGATCGCCATCAGCCGGGCGGCGAGCCCCCTCATCGGGCCGGCTCCGCGGGCGGGGGGGACAATCGTTTGTGAATGGCGGGGACCGCCAGGAGCGCGGCCGATCCGTACCACTCCTTCAGTTCCATCACCAGGCTCCCTGCCTTCACCGCGGGGTCGGTCTCGGTGAGCGCTTTCGCCTCGGCCAGGGTGGCCACGTTGAAGACGTAGATCCCGCGCAGATCGCCGTCCTCCAGGAAGGGGCCCGCCAGGACCAGTTTGCCTTCCTCCGCCATCCGCCGGATGTTCTTCATGTGGGCGGCCTGAAGCTCCCGCGCCCGGACGGGCTCGATCGGACGGTTGGGTCCCCGTTTCAGGAGTGCGATCACGTACCTCTTCATGCCGTTGCCGTCGGCGCCGAATGTTTGCGCCGCCTGCGCGTCGAACCCGCCGCCCTCCAGGCAGGAGTCGAGCGGGACGACGGGGGGAGTCTCTCCCGCCCGCGCGGCCGCGGCCGGAAGCGCCAGCGCGCAGGCCAATACCAGAACCGCTCTCGGGATGTTCATGAACCGTTCCTCCTTGGATCTATTCTCCCGCATCCCGGGCGGAGGGGCAATGGCGATATCCTTCGACTGCCCATGCTGCGGGAGGGGCTTGACCGGGCTCCGAACGGGCGCTATCCTCAAATTAAAGGGTAAAGAAGTAAGGAAGTAAAGAGGTAAAGGAGTAAGGGAGATGAAAACCAGCAGGGTCTCGACCAAGGGGCAGGTCACGATTCCGGCGGGGATCCGATCGGCCCTGGGTGTCGGTCCGGGGGACCTGGTCGCCTACGAACTGGAGGGGAACAGGGTGCGGCTCAGGAAGGTCGAGCCGTTCGATGCCGCCTACCACGCCGCCGTAGCCGAAACGCTCCAGGAGTGGAACAGCCCGGAAGACGAGGAGGCGTTCCGTGATCTGTGACCGCGGCGATGTCGTCGTGGTGCCCTTCCCCTTTTCGGACCGGGCGGAGGCAAGGCGGCGCCCGGCCCTGGTGCTGAGCCGCCAGGGGTTCAACCGGCACGGCCACGCCGTGATGGCCATGGTGACCGCCAGCCGGGTCCCGGGCTGGCCGGGCGACATCCTGCTCGCCGATTACGCCGAAGCGGGCCTCGCGGTCCCCTGCGTGGTTCGCATGAAACTTTTCACCCTGGACAACCGGCTCATTCTCAGGAGGATCGGGCGTCTTGGCGACAACGATGCCGAGACGCTCTCCGGCAGCGTCCGGCAACTCCTGGGGGAGGGGGACGCGTGGCCCGAAAACTGATTTCCCGGCAGGTGCCCCGGATCGAGCGCTGCGGCTGGCCGGGCGACGACCCGCTGATGACGGCCTATCACGACCACGAGTGGGGCGCCCCCTGCCACGACGACGTCCGGCATTTCGAGTTCCTGGTCCTCGAGGCGGCCCAGGCGGGGCTGAGCTGGCGCACGGTCCTGTACAAGCGCGAGGGGTACCGCAAGGCGTTCGCCGGGTTCGACCCCCGGAAGGTGGCGCGCTTCGACGCCCGGAAAATCGAGCGCCTGCTCGGGGACCCCGGGATCATCCGCAACCGCCTGAAGGTCGGGGCCGCCGTCCACAACGCCCGGCGCTTCCTGGAGGTGCAGGGGGAGTTCGGCTCGTTCGACCGCTATATCTGGGGCTTCGTCGGCGGCAGGCCCAAACTCAACCGGTGGCGGTCGGCGGGGCGGATCCCGGCGACCTCGGCGGAGTCGGACGCGCTCAGCGCCGACCTGAAGCGGCGCGGCTTCCGGTTCGTCGGTTCGACCGTGATCTACGCCCACCTGCAGGCCGCGGGACTGGTCAACGACCACCTGGTCGGCTGTTTCCGCCACGCCGAGGTGCAGGGCGCGGCGGCTACAGGGTCCCGATGAAGCTGGAAGCCTCGATCTTGAAGTCGAAGTCGCGCTCGAAGAGGATGAAGCTGACGGGGACGGAGTAGGTCACCTCGATGACGACCTGGCCGGCGAGACGGTGCACCTTGATGTTTTCCCTCTGGATCGGGACGTCGTTCCGCCTGGCCATCTGGTAGACGTCGCGGACGATGGTGTCGTCGTCGAGGAAGCGGGCGCCGGCGCGGCTGGCCTCGGTCTTGATGTCCGCCTCCATGTTGTAGTTGGAGTAGTAGACCGGCCCCAGCTGCACCGCCACCACGATGGCCAGCCCCATGAGGACGATGAACACGAGACAGCCGACGACCCCCTTGCCTTCCGCGTTGTCGAGTAAGCGACGCCCTTGCGATTTCATATGCCCATGCTCTCCCGGGGATGCCCCCGATGTCCGACCCAAAGCAGAAATGCCGCAATAACTCATAACGTATCGCCAAACGCGCGGCAAAGGAAATGGTTTTTCCCCCAATCCGCCGAAACTGTGAGCGCCGTCACCGTATCGGCCCGCGGCCGGTCCCGTCCGCCCCTCCGCCGGCTCGGTCCGGCGCCCCCG
>CAZWXG010000064.1:3692-10965 GCA_964637825.1 uncultured Acidobacteriota bacterium | reverse complement strand
ATCGGCCCGCGGCCGGTCCCGTCCGCCCCTCCGCCGGCTCGGTCCGGCGCCCCCGGCGGCTCGGCCCGGCGCCCCCGCCGGCTCGGCCCGGCGCCCCCGCCGGCCCTATTCCACCTTCAGGATGGCCAGAAACGCCTCCTGGGGGATTTCGACCTTCCCCACCCGCTTCATCCGCTTCTTCCCCTCCTTCTGCTTTTCGAGGAGCTTGCGTTTGCGGGTGATGTCCCCGCCGTAGCACTTGGCCAGCACGTTCTTGCGCATCGCGCGGACGACCTCCCGCGCGATGATCTTGCTGCCGATGGCGGCCTGGATGACGACCTCGAACATCTGCCGGGGAATCAGCTCCTTCATCTTGAGCGCCAGCGCGCGCCCCCGGAACACCGAATTGTCCTGGTGGATGATGAGCGACAGGGCATCGACCGGCTCCCCCGACACGAGGATGTCGAGCTTGACCAGGCGCGATTCCTGGTAGCCGGCGAGGCGGTAGTCGAGCGAGGCGTACCCGCGCGAGGCCGACTTGAGCCGGTCGTAGAAATCGAGGACGATCTCGTTGAGCGGCAGGTCGTAGGTGACGAGCACCCGGTTCCGGGTCACGTACTCGAACCCCTTCTGGACCCCCCGCTTTTCCTCGGCCAGCTTCAGGATCGGGCCCAGGTACTCGTCGCTGGTCAGGATCATGGCCGTGATGATGGGCTCCTCGAACTTCGCGATCTCCTGCGGGTCCGGGAGCTTGGAGGGGTTGTGGAGCTCGAACACCTCCCCCTTCTGGGTCGTGATCCGGTAGCGCACCCCCGGCGCGGTGGAGATGAGCGACAGGTTGAACTCCCGCTCCAGCCGCTCCTGGACGATCTCCATGTGCAGCAGCCCCAGGAAGCCGCAGCGGAAGCCGAAGCCGAGGGCGCCCGAGGTGTCCGGCTCGTAGAAGAAGGCGGAGTCGTTCAGCTGCAGCTTCGAGAGGGCGTCGCGCAGGTCCTCGTACTGCCCGTTGTCGGTCGGGTAGAGCCCGGCGAACACCATCGGCTTGATCTCCTGGTACCCCGGGAAGGGGGCGTCGGTCGGCCGGGCCTGTTCGGTGATGGTGTCGCCGATCTTGGTGTCGGCCACCCGCTTGATGTTGGCGATGACGAAGCCGACCTCCCCCACCGTCAACTCGTCCACCTCCTGGAACTTGGGGGTGATGACCCCCACCTGCTCCACCGTGAAGGACTGCTGGGTGTTGACCATCCGGATCTGCGCCCCCTTGCGCAGCGTGCCGTCGAAGACGCGCACCAGCACGACGACGCCGCGGTAGGGGTCGAACCAGGAGTCGAAGATCAGCGCCTTCAGCGGCCGGTCGTAGTCCCCGACGGGGGGCGGGAGCCGGTGCACGATGGCTTCCAGGATCTCCTCGGTGCCGATCCCCTCCTTGGCGCTGGCCAGGATGGCGTCGTCGGCGTCCAGGCCGATGATGTTCTCGATCTGGTCCTTGATCCGCGGGATCTCGGCGCTCGGCAGGTCGATCTTGTTGATGACGGGGATGATCTCCAGGTGGTGGTCCAGGGCCAGGTAGGTGTTGGCCAGCGTCTGCGCCTCCACCCCCTGCGCCGCGTCCACCACCAGCAGCGCCCCCTCGCATGCCGAAAGGCTGCGGGAGACCTCGTAGGAGAAGTCCACGTGCCCCGGGGTGTCGATCAGGTTCAGGACGTAGTCCTCCCCGTTGGCCGCCCGATAGTTCAGGCGCACGGAATGAGCCTTGATGGTGATCCCCCGTTCCCGCTCCAGGTCCATGGCGTCGAGCACCTGGTCGGACATCTCCCGCTTGGTGAGCGCCCCCGTGCGCTCCAGCAGGCGGTCGGCCAGGGTCGATTTCCCGTGATCGATGTGGGCGATGATGGAGAAATTCCTGATGTGGCTCTTGTCGCGCAGCAAATGGGCTCCTCTTGTCTTTCCGTGTCCTGCTATTCCACCCCCAAATATACCTCGAACGGGTCGGGACTCGAAGACCGGGGAATAAACGGTTATAATAAAGACTTTTCGGCAGAGTGCAAATGGCCAAAACACCGGATCCGGGCGGGGACCTCGTCTACGCCGACGTGGCGTACGGGAAATCCCTGATCCATTCGTCGAAGTTCGAGATCAGCACCCCCTTCCAGCCCGCCGGCAACCAGGCCGACGCCATCGCGCAGCTGGTCCGGGGGGTCCGGGCGGGGGACCGCCACCAGGTCCTGCTCGGGGTGACCGGTTCGGGGAAGACGTTCACCATGGCCAAGGTGATCGAGGCCCTCCAGCGCCCCGCGCTGGTGCTGGCGCACAACAAGACGCTGGCGGCCCAGCTCTTCCGCGAGTTCAAGGGCTTCTTTCCCGGCAACGCGGTCGAGTACTTCGTCTCCTACTACGACTACTACCAGCCCGAGGCCTACATCGCGGCGACCGACACCTACATCGAAAAGGACGCGCTGGTCAACGACGAGATCGACCGGCTGCGCCACTCGGCCACCCGCTCGCTGTTCGAACGCCGCGACTGCGTCATCGTCGCGAGCGTCTCCTGCATCTACGGCCTGGGGTCGCCGGAGGCCTACTACGGGATGCTCCTGTTTCTGGAAAAGGGGCAGCGGATCTCCCGCGACGAGATCCTGCGCCGGCTGGTGGAGATGCAGTACGCGCGCCAGGACTTCGCCCCGGAACGGGGGTTTTTCCGCGCCCGGGGGGACGTCGTGGAGGTCTTCCCCTCCTACGAGGACTACGCGGTCCGGATCGAGCTGTTCGGGGACGAGATCGACGCCCTTTCGCTGATCGACCCGCTTACGGGCCGTACCCTGCGCAAGTACGACCGCGTCCCCATCTACCCGAAATCGCACTACGTCCAGCCCCGGGAGCGGCTCGCGGAGGCCATGGAGGGGATCCGCGCCGAGCTCGAGGAGCAGTGCGCCCGCTTCGAGCGCGAGGAGAAGCCGCTGGAGGCGCGCCGGCTGCACCAGCGCACGATGTACGACCTGGAGATGATGCGCGAGCTCGGCTACTGCCGCGGCATCGAGAACTATTCGCGGCACCTGACCGGGCGCGGGCCCGGGGATCCCCCCCCCACGCTGCTCGACTACATCCCGCGCGACTGGGTGCTGTTCGTGGACGAGAGCCACGTCTCCATCCCCCAGGTGCGGGGGATGTTCCACGGGGACCGCTCCCGGAAGGAGAACCTGGTCCGGTACGGCTTCCGGCTCCCCTCGGCCCTGGACAACCGCCCGCTCAACTTCGCCGAATTCGAGGAGCGGGTGAACCAGGTGATCTACGTCTCGGCGACCCCGGGGCCCTACGAGCTGGAAAGATCGGGCGGCGTCGTCGTCGAGCAGATCGTCCGGCCCACCGGGCTGACCGACCCCGAGATCGAGATCCGCCCCGTCAAGGGGCAGGTGGACGACCTCATGGAGGAGATCCGGCTGCGGGCCGGGCGCAACGAGCGGGTGCTGGTCACCACCCTGACCAAGCGGATGGCCGAGGACCTGGCCGAGTACTACACCGAGCTGGGGCTGCGGGTGCGCTACCTCCACTCGGAGGTGGAAACGCTCGACCGCATCAAGATCCTCCGCTCCCTGCGCGCGGGGGAATTCGACGCCCTCATCGGCATCAACCTGCTGCGGGAGGGGCTCGACCTCCCCGAAGTCTCGCTCGTCGCCATCCTCGACGCCGACAAGGAGGGGTTCCTGCGCTCGACCACCTCGCTGGTGCAGACCGTGGGGCGCGCGGCCCGGCACATCAACGGCCGCGCCATCCTCTACGCCGACGTCATGACCGGCTCGATGCGGGCGGCGATCGGGGAGACCAGCCGCCGGCGCGCCGAGCAGCAGCGGTACAACGAGGAGCACGGCATCACGCCGCAGTCCATTTCCAAGCCCCTCGACGCGGACATGATCCGCATCTACGAGGGGGATTATTACGAACCCCCCGCCCTGGCCGAGGAGGCCGTCGTCTATCGATCCGCCGCCGAACTGGAGAGCGAGATCGGGCGCCTGGAAGGGGAGATGCGGGCGGCCGCCCGGGAGCACGAGTTCGAACGCGCGGCCGTCCTGCGCGACCAGGTGCGCAAGCTCAAGAAGACGGCCATGGAACTGGCCCAACCGGAGACCACCACATGATCCAGACACTCGAGGCCGCAACCGCTCTTGCCGGGACCGTCCGGCTCCCCGGCGACAAGTCGATCTCCCACCGCTACGCCATGCTGGCGGCGATAGCGGAGGGGACATCGGTGATCGGGCGCTTCGCCGCCAGCCGCGACTGCCACAGCACCCTGGGGTGCCTCCGCGCGCTCGGGGTCGAGGTCGGGACGGCGGGGGACACCGTCACCATCCGGGGGCGGGGGCTCTGCGGCCTCTCGGCCCCCGCCGCGGCGCTCGACGCGGGCAACAGCGGGACCACCATGCGGCTCCTGGCGGGCATCCTCGCCGGCCAGCCGTTCGAGTCGGTGCTGACGGGGGACGATTCGCTCGTCAACCGGCCGATGGGGCGGGTGCTCGAGCCGCTCCGGCGCATGGGGGCCGCCGTCGAGGCGCGGGAGCGGGACCTCCCCCCTTTGCGGGTGCGCGGGGGCGCCCTCGGGGCGATCCGCTACTCCCTCCCGGTCGCCAGCGCCCAGGTCAAGTCGTGCGTCCTGCTGGCGGGGCTGTACGGGGCCGGGACCACGGCGGTGGAGGAGCCCGTCCCGACCCGCGATCACACCGAGATCGCCCTGGGCGAATTCGGCGCCGCGGTGAGGGTCGCGGGGAACTGGATCGAGGTGGACCCCGGGCCCAGGCTCGTGGGGCGGCGCCTCGTCGTCCCCGGGGACCTGTCCGGGGCCGCCTTCTTCCTGGTCGCCGCCGCCCTCGTGCCCGGCTCCGACCTCCGGCTCCCCGGGGTCGGCCTGAACCGGCGGCGCCGGGAGCTGCTCGGCTACCTGGAGCGGGCGGGAATGGAGCTCGAGGTGGAACAGGAAAGCGCCGAGGCCGGCGAGGCGCGCGGCGACCTGCGCGTGCGCTACAGCCCGCGGCTGCTCGCGGGCGCCCTCCCCCCCATCGCCGGCGCCGAGACCGCGGCCTTGATCGACGAGATCCCGGTCCTGGCGGTGCTCGGGTCGCAGGCGGCGGGGGGGCTCGAGATCTCCGACGCCCGGGAGCTGCGGGTGAAGGAGAGCGACCGGATCGCCGCCGTGGGTGCCAACCTCGCCGCCATGGGGGCCCGGGTGACCGAAAAGCCGGACGGGCTGGTCATCGCGGGCGGGGCGCGCCTCCACGGGGCCGACATCGCCACCCGCAACGACCACCGCATCGCGATGGCGTTCGCCGTGGCCGCGCTCGCGGCGCAAGGGGAGACGCGCATCCACGCGGCCGAGTGCGCCGACGTGAGTTTCCCCGGTTTCTGGGACGCGCTCGGGAGCGTCTGCTGATCCCGCGGGGGCGGGGAAAGGAGCAACGATGGCCGATTGGCCTCAGGATTCCTTGAGGGCCCACCTCGACCACGAGCCGGTCGAACTCCGCTTCGGCACCAGCGGGCGCCGCGGCGAGGTGCGGCACCTGACCCAGCTCGAGGTCTACATCAACGCGCGGGCGGAGATCGAATACCTGCAGTCCCTCCCCCCGGGGGAGGGGGGGGTCGTGCGCGGGGACCCGTTCTATATCGCCAGCGACCTGCGACCGAGTTCCACCCGCTACGTCGAGGAGCAGGAGGGGCGCGGGGAACTCGCCCAGGCGATCGTGCGCGCGCTCGAGGATGCCGGGATGCGGCCGGTGAACCTGGGGAAGATCCCGACCCCGGCTCTGGCCCGATACGCCCTGGCCCGCGCCCGCGGGAGCATCATGGTCACCGGGAGCCACATCCCGTTCGACCGCAACGGCTACAAGGTCAACACCTCCCGCGGGGAACTCCTCAAAAAGGACGAGGCCCCCATCGACGCGCGGGTGGCGCGGGTGCGCGCGACCCTCTACCGGGAGCCCTTCGAAGCGTCCCCCTTCGACGCCCGCGGGCGCTTCCGGTCCGGGCACCGGCGCCTGCCGCCTGAACAGGGTGAGGCGCGCGACGAATACGTCGCCCGCTACACGGAATTTTTCGCCGGGCGGCCGCTCGCGGGGATGCGGGTGCTCTGCTACCAGCACTCGGCGGTGGGGAGGGACATCCTGGTCGAGGTCCTGGAGCGCCTGGGCGCCCGGGCGCTCCCGGCCGGGCGGAGCGAGTCCTTCGTCCCGATCGACACCGAGAACATCCAGGACGAGCTGCTGGCCGCGATCCAGGGGATGGCCGACCGGGCCGCGGCGGAGCACGGGGCGCTCGACGCGGTGGTGTCGATGGACGGGGACAGCGACCGTCCCCTCATCCTCGGCGTCGACGCGGGGCGCGTCCTCTTCTTCGGCGGGGACCTGCTCGGGATGGTGACGGCGGAGTTCCTCGGGGCCGACGCCGTCGTGGTCCCGGTCAGCTGCAACGACGCCATCGACCGGGGGAGCCTCCGCCCCGCGCTCGAGCCCAGGACCCGGATCGGCTCCCCCTACGTGATCGAAGGGATGGAGCGGGCGCGCCGGAAGGGGAGACGCGCCGTCTGCGGCTGGGAGGCCAACGGCGGCTTCCTGACCGGGAGCGCGATCGCGCGCGCCGGGCGCACCCTCCCGCCTTTGCCGACGCGCGACGCCGTCCTCCCGCTCCTGGCCGCCCTGGCGGCCGCGCGGGAGCGGGGCTGCACCCTCGTGGAGCTCTTCGCCCGGCTCCCGCGGCGCAGGAGCCGCGCGTTGCTCCTCCGGGACTTCCCCCGCCCCGCGAGTGCGGCGATGATGCGCCGCTTTTCCCCCTCCGAAGAAAAAATCCGCGCGGCGACCTTCGACCCCCTGTCCCTCCTCGGGGATGACGGCGCGGAGATCGCCCCTTCCGCCGCCGCGACCGCAGAGCTCGAGCGGATCCGGGCGGAACTCGAGCGGCTGTTCGCCCCGGAACTCGGGTTTTCCCCGATCGGGGGGATCGACTGGATCGACGGGGTACGGGTCCGGTTCGCGAGCGGGGAGGTGGCCCACGTACGTCCGAGCGGCAACGCGGACGAGCTGCGCATCTACGCCGTCGCCGACGAGCAGGCCCGGGCGGACGCGATCGCGCGCGCCGGGGTGGCGGAGCCGGACGGGATCCTGCGCCGGATGGAGAGAATGATTCGCTAGCCTCGACCGCTTTCGGGTTACAATGGTCGCCAAAGAGGAGGACTCATGGACTCGGGACAGGGAGAGAAGGGATGGACGCGCAGGCATTTCGTGGCGGGAGCGGCTGCGGCCGGCACGGCCGCGCTGGC
>CAZWXG010000064.1:0-3592 GCA_964637825.1 uncultured Acidobacteriota bacterium | reverse complement strand
AACGCCGCCGCGAAGGAGGTCACGCCCATGCAGCAAATGAACGCGTACGGAAACGATCTGCTCGACATGCTGGTGCTCAGGACCTACCCGATCGCCATCAGGATGCTCAAGGAGGAAAGCGAGACCCCCGCGGGGGCGGTGCGGCCGAAGCGGGACCTGGGGGAGCACTACTCCGCCTGCCAGGCGTTCGGCATCGTGCGCCGGCGCGGCACGGCGCTCGCGATGTTTCTCGAGGACCACTGGTGCTTCGAGCCCATCATCGGCTACGGGCTGGTGGAGCCCCCCGCCGATTTCATGGAGGGTTCCGGGAGCGCCTTCTTCGTCCAGGACAAGGCCGCGGCCAAAAAGAGGACGCAGGAAATCGCCCTCCTCCCCCACGGGAAATACGCGGGGATGGTGATGGCGCCGCTCCACAAGGCCAACTTCGTCCCCGACCTGACGGTCTTCTATTGCAACGCGTCGCAGCTCCGGCACCTGCTCTTCGCCCTGCTCCTCAAGAACGGCACCCGCGTCACCTCCACCATCGACCCCCTCTGGTCCTGCGTCCATTCCGTCGCGCCCCCGCTCCTGACCGGGGAGTGCCAGGTGACGGTCCCGGACCCCGGCGAGTTCGAGCGCGGCGGGGTCGGGGACGACGAGATGATGTTCACGGTGCCGGCCCCCCGGATGGAGGAGCTGATGTACGGCGTCTACCACTACCAGAAGGCGGGGATGGGCTACCGCAGCTTCGGCCGGGAGATGAAGGGCGACTTCGCGCAGCCCCCCTTCTACCTCGATTATTTCAAGAAGTGGGGGCTGGACGCGCCGAAGAAATAGCGGGAACAAAGTTCTTTTTTCCTGGACCCGCCGGGACCTATAATGTCCTATCCCGGGAGGTTGCCATGAAATTCGGACATTGGGTCGTTTTTCTGGGTCTCGCCTCGGCGCTCCCCGCGGCCCACGGGCAGATGCAGAAGTGCAGCATGGTTTCCGGCGGGGTCATGACCGGCCTCGACGGGAAATATACGGCCACCCTCACCTACAACCCGCTCCCCATGGGGAAACCGGGCATGCTCCCCGGGCGCCCCTTCGCGGCGGAGGAGATCGCGCAGCGGGCGCAGACCCTGCCCGACGGCACCAGGGTGGTCGATCCCCGCCCCTCCACCTTCCACTACCGCGACTCGGCGGGGCGCACCCGCACCGAGCGCCCCCTGGCCATGTCGTCGATCATGAACCGCGGAAACATTCCCGTGGTCCCGGAGATCTTCGACCCGGTCGAGGGCGTCTGCATCTACCTCGACACCGTCAACCGGGTGGCGCACCGCATCCGGATCGAGCTGCCGGTCCAGGTGCTGGTCCCACCGCAGGGATTGACCTTTCCCATGCCCGTAACGATCGCCATGGGAGGCAAGGCGAGCGCTGCCGCCGCCGCGAGCGCCACGGAGCGGCTCGTGCCGATGACGATCGAGGGGGTGGAAGCCAGGGGCACCCGCACGACGACGACCTATCCCGCCGGCGCCATGGGCAACGACCAGCCGATGACGGTATCCAGGGAAAACTGGGTGTCGGAGGAACTGAACGTCACCGTGCTTTCGAAGGTGACCGACCCGCGCCAGGGGGAGGACATCCAGGCGCTCGTCAACATCAGCCGGGAGGAGCCGGACGGCTCCCGTTTCGAGATCCCGCGCGGGTACCGGGTGGTGGAGGAGACACTCCCCTTCCAGATCACCTTCTCGGGCCGGGCGGAGTGAGGCCTACTCCGCCCCGATGGCCTCGAGGTCGGCGAGATCCTTCTTCCGGGCCAGGGCCTTTTTGTTCCGTATGAGTTCGCGGATCCCCAGGTAGCGTACGGGAAGGTCGCCGAAGAAGTCGTCCACGCTTCCGGCCAGAGCTTCTTCCCAGGAGACGCCCGTGATCGATGTCAGCAGGTCGATCCTGACCGGGGGAAATCCAAGCTGGACGACCCGGCCCGGCTGCTGAAAGTCCTCCGCCTTCAACCCGAGAGAACCGAATCCAAATTCCTTGAGCGATTTCAGAATTCGCTCTGCGTTGGCGGTATCCGCGTGAACCAGGATATCGAGATCTCCCGTGTAGCGCGGAGCGCCATGCCGGGCCAGGGCGTAGGCTCCGACGATGAGGCACTCAACTCCGTTCCTGGCGAACAACGCGAGCAGATCTCTGAAGTCGGGCTGAATTTCCATGGTATTGCCTTCTCAGCAGTTCGACGGCGGCGACCCGCTCCTCGGGGCTCCGGCGCAGCCAATAGGCCAGGTCTTCCCTGATCGAGCAGTCCCGGGTCAACTCGAGAATCCTGACCGCTTTTTCCATCATCGGGATCCGCTCCTCCGGCGTACCTTGATTATACCCTGTCCGGGCCGGGGGCGTTCCCGTTTTCCGCCCAGAGCCGGGCGAGGTTCACGATCGTGGCGACCGCAAGCTCCATGGCGCGGGAGGAGACCCACTCGAGCTTGCTGTGGGGGTTCTGCATCCCGGCGAACAGGTTCGGGGTGGGGAGCCCCATGAAGGAGAGGCGCGCGCCGTCGGTCCCCCCGCGCACGGCGTGGCGGAAGGGGGTGACGCCCGCCTGCCGCATCGCACGCTCGGCCATGGCGACCACCCGGGGGTGCCGCCCGAGCACCTCCTTCATGTTGCGGTAGCTGTCGGTGATCTCGAGGCTCACCGTCACCCCGGGGAAGCGCCCCTCGACCCGGGCGGCCATCTCCTTCAGGATTTCACCCTTGGCCGCCATCCCCTCCGCTTCGAAGTCCCGCAGGAGCACCTTGAGCCGCGCGAGCTCCTCGTTGCCGCCGAGGTCGTGGGGGTGCAGGTACCCTTCCCGCCCCTCCGTCGTCTCCGGCTTCATCCCCTCCGGAAAGAGGGAGAGGAAATGGCCCGCGGCGTAGAGCGAGTTCACGAGGATCCCCTTGGCGTAGCCGGGGTGGGTGTTCCGCCCCGCGAAGGTGACGACGGCCGTCTGCGCGTGGAAGGTTTCGTCGCTGATCTCCCCGATCTCCCCCCCGTCGACGGTGTAGGCGAAGTCGGCGCCGAACCCCGGGACGTCGAAAAACGCCGTCCCGTTCCCCACCTCCTCGTCGGGGGTGAAGGCGACCCGGATCGTTCCGCGCCGCTCGCCCGGGTGCGCCATCCAGTATTCGACCGCCGTCATGATCGCCGCGATCCCCGCCTTGTCGTCGGCCCCGAGCAGGGTGGTGCCGTCGGAGGTGACGATGTCGGCCCCGATCTGGCCCTGCAGGACGGGGTTTTCCCGGATCACCTGCGCGGGGTCCCCCGGGAGCACGAGGTCCCCCCCGGCGTAGTTTACGTGAACGACCGGGCGGACGCCGGTGCCGCTGACGGAAGGGGAGGTGTCCAGGTGGGCGATGAAGCCGACGGCCGGGACGGCGGCCGCTTCTTCGGGCGGGAGGGTGGCCGGGACCGTGGCGTAGACGTAACCGTGCTCCTGGTCGAGGCGCGCGTCGGTGATCCCGAGCGCCCGGAGTTCCCCGAGGAGCAGCCGGGCGAGCGTGAACTGCTTCTCCGTGCTCGGAACCCGGAGTTCCTCTTCCTTGGACTGCGTGTCGATTGCGGCGTAGCGCACCAGCCTCTCCACGAC
>CAZWXG010000063.1:12021-14347 GCA_964637825.1 uncultured Acidobacteriota bacterium | reverse complement strand
ATGGCCATCGACTTTTGGCGGGGGCCGGGATAGAATCTCGCGGCTTTTGGGTAGCTGTGAACGTGCGCGGCGCGCGCGAGGCTTCGATTCCGGTATGACCGACTCCAAGACCACCGCCCTGATCGTGACCTGGAACGGCCGCGAGCTCGTGGGGAACTGCCTGCGGGACCTGCTGGCGGGGCGGCCGCATCTTCCTGTCATGATTGTGGATAACTCGTCCACCGACGGCACGGCCGAGTACGTGCGGCGCGCATTCCCCCAGGTCGAGGTCGTCGAGAGCGGGGCGAACCTGGGCTACGGCCAGGGGTGCAACTACGGGCTGAAGCGGCTGATGGCGCGCCCGGGGGAATACTTTCTCCTGGTCAACCAGGACGCGCGGTTGCGGCCGGACGCGCTCGACCGGCTCGAGGCGGCGGCCGACGCCCACCCCGAAATGGGGATCCTGATCCCGACCAACCTGACTTTCGAGGGGGACCGGATCGACCCCGGGTTCGAGGCGGCTCTGGGCGACCCGCGCCTGGGCGCCTACCGGGCCGACCGGGCCTCCGGCCGGCTGCGGGACGCCTACCCCGCGGGCATCCTCCCCGGGGCGGTCAAGCTGGTGCGGAAAGCGACGGTCGAACGGGTGGGGGGCTACGACCCGCTTTTCTTCATGCACGGGGTGGAGTACGACTACCACCTGCGTGCCGAATGGCACGGCTGGCAGTCGGGGCTGGTGCCCGAAGCGGTGGTGCTCCATTCCTACATCGATCACCGGATGGAGGGGCGGGTGCTCACCTTTGCGCAGCGGCTCGACCGGTTGACCTGGCTGAGCCTCTTCCGGCTCAAGCGGATGGATTCTACCTTTGCGCGCAACGTCGTGGTGACTTTGATCCGGCTGGCCCAGGAAACGGCGCGGGCGCTCGGCGCGCGGGACGCGGCCGGGGTGCGCATCGGGCTTCTGGCCGGGGCGCGCTCGCTATTTTTGTTGCCCCGCGTGGTGCGCCACAGGCAGTGGTCGCGGCGCGGCCAGGGGGCTTTTTTCTGAACCTGTTTCTGTGTGGGCTTTGATATGTACGGCCTGATCGAAAAGGCGTTGCGGGAGCGGGGGAGCGACCTGCGGGTCGCGGTGGTGGGCACGGGCTGGTTCGGGAGCCGGCTCGTCGCGGAACTGGAGCGCGTGGCGGGGGTGCGGCCGGTCGCCGCGGTCGATATCCTGCCGGAGCGGGCGGTCCAGTCGTTTCTCGCCGCCGGCTGTGCGGCCGGGGAGATCGAGCGGGTCGCGACCGGGAGCGCGCTGGCCGCGGCCGAGGCGCGCGGCCGGAGACTCTGCCTGGAAGAGATCGGCCTGCTGGGGGAACTGCGGGGGCTCGACGCGATCTATGAATGTACGGGCGACCTCGAGGGGGGGGCCGAGGCGGCGGTGCTCGCGGCCGATATGGGGCTGCCCTTCGTCACCGTCAATTCGGAGCTCGATTCGACCCTCGGCCGGATCCTGTCGGAGCGGGCGGCGGAGCGGGGGACGGTCTACACCAATTCCGACGGGGACCAGCCCGGCTGCCTGGCGCGCATGATGCGGGAAGCGGTGGCCTTCGGCTTCGAGCCGCGGGTGGCCGGCAACTGCAAGGGGTTCATCGACCCGCACCAGGACCCGGTCGGGGTGCGCCCTTTCGTTCTCCCCGGCCACGATCTGAACAAGGTGTGCGCCTTCGCCGACGGCACCAAGCAGGCGATGGAGCTCGCCGTGGTCGGCAACGCCTTCGGGCTGCGCCCGGCGGTGCGGGGGATGCACGGCCCGCGCACGACCAAGCCGGAACTGGTCGCGACCTTCGACCGCCTGGTCGGGCTCGACACCCTCCCGGGCGGGATCGTGGATTACGTGCTCGGCATCGACGGGGTGGACCAGGGGGCGGGGGTGTTCGTCATCGCCCGGCGCGACTCCCCCGGCTTCAGCCAGGACATGCAGTACCTGAAAAAGGGGGCGGGCCCGCACTATCTTTTCTTCCGCGACCACCACCTGTGCCACATGGAGGCGCTCTCGAGCCTGGTCGAGGCCGCCTGCTTCGGGGTGGCGACCCTCAGGCCGGCCGGCTGGGAGTGCGAGGTGTGCGCCGTGGCCAAGCGCGGACTGCGCGCCGGGCGGCGCCTGGACGGGCTGGGGGGGTTCGACGTCTACGGGGTGCTCGATGCGGCCGAGGCCGCCCGGGAGGGGCGCCTGCTCCCGGCGGGCCTGGCCGGATGCGCCGCCCTGACGGCGGACGCGGCGGCGGACCAGCCGCTGACGTGCGAAATGGTGGAGCTCGAGGACAACCTGGTGACGCGCCTGCGGCGCGAGCAGGACGCGCTC
>CAZWXG010000063.1:10140-11921 GCA_964637825.1 uncultured Acidobacteriota bacterium | reverse complement strand
GCATATTTCAGGGCGGCCCTGATATCTTCCATCTCGAGATCGGGAAGCTCTTCCAGGACCTGTTTTGCGTTAAGACCGGCGGCGAGGAGATCCAGAATATCAACGACACGGATCCGCATGCCGCGGATGCAGGGTCGGCCGCCGCATTGTTCGGGGTCAATGGTGATTCTATCGATCAGACGGGGCATACTGTTCTCCTGCCGTGAAATTGATATCCATTATATCAAAGGATGGGCCGGTTTGAATGTAGGATCGGCAAAGGCCGCGTCAAATTGACAGGCTTCGGCCCGCTGTGCTAGTTTCTCCTATTGAGATCGGGAGGCTGCATGAAGTTTTCGACCAGGAACGCAGGGGATGTGGTGGTGATCGACGCCGAGGGGAAGATCATCCTCGGCGAGGGGGACGTGGAGATCAAGCAGGCGGTGGACGAGCTGGTCAAGCAGGGGCGGAAGAAGATCCTCCTGAACCTCGCGAAGGTCCCCTACATGGACAGCGCCGGGCTGGGGGAGATCATCCGCTGCTTCACCGCGCTGCGCAAGAGCGGGGGGCACTTCAAGCTCCTGTCGCCCAACGCCCGCGTCCTCGACCTGCTGAACATCACCAAGCTCCTGACGGTGTTCGACAGTTACGACGACGAGGAGACCGCGCTCGCGAGCTTCTCGTAATCCCGGTTTTCGGCCGCTCCGGCAGGGGTGCCTCCCGGCACCGGTGCCGCGGGGGCGCCTGATGGTAACCATGTTCAGATCCGGACGCCTGTTGGTATTCGCCCTGTGCCTGCTCGCGGGCATGTCGGGGGCGGGGTTCGCCCCGGCCCAGCAGCTGGGGCGCGTCAATTCCGACCACGTGACCATCGAGTTGCCGGCCGAGAGGGAGCTCGTGGGCCGCGGGCTCATCGGCGACCTCGAGCGCTGCTACGCCTACATGAACCGCTCCACCGGCGGCGCGCTGCCGCGCCGGGTGACCGTCACCCTCGACTGGACCGCGGCGGAAAACCGCTCCAACCGCCGGGCGGGGCAGATCACGATCGGGTTGGGCCGGCCCGGCGCCGACGCCGGCGGCAAGGACGGCATCTTTCACGCCATCGCCCGGGAGATGGCGCGTCTGGGGCTCCTCAATATTTCGGAAGGGGCGGCGCGGGAGGACACCGAGTTTCTCTTCGAGGGGATGAGCGAAATTCTGGTGCACGAGTTCGACCACTCCTCCCGGAGCCTGGAGTCCGCCTGGGCGATCGCGAAACTCCTCGACGCCGGCGGGGGGCTCGGGCTGGCCCGGCAGCGCGCCTGGTCCGATTTTTCCGGCGGGGTGCGCAGCCACCGCAACGCCGCGCCCGGGGTCACCTTTCTCAAGACCCTCCGCGATCTGCAGGGGCGCGAGCGCCCGGTCAAGTTTTTCGAGGCTCTCAAGAAGCGCAGCCTGCTCAGAGCGCTGGAGATGGCCTTCAAGGCCTCCGGGGACGAGCTGGAGCGGGTGTGGCTCGAGCGGGTGCGGGAGTACCGGATCCCGGAGGAGATTCTCGTCGATGAGGCCCGGGCCCCCCGCCTGGTCCGGATCGAGCCGGCGGAGGCGGGCCTGCGCGTGTTTATCGAGGATGCCGACGGCGACCTTGGCGCGGGGGGCGTGTTCGTGCGCGACGAAGGGACCGGCGGCGTGTTCCAGGCGCGGGGGGAGAGCGTAAACGGCGCCCCGGTCTATGCCGTGCCGCTTCCGGCCGGGACGGGGGGCGTCACGATCGTGGCCGTGGACGAGGCGGGGAACCTGCGGAGCTGGAGCGAAACCCCGGT
>CAZWXG010000063.1:6576-10040 GCA_964637825.1 uncultured Acidobacteriota bacterium | reverse complement strand
CTTCTTCGCAGCCTATTTTTTCCTGTTTTCGGTGATCCGCTGGATCGCTTCCTTGAGTTCCTTGGAGGCGGCGAGCGAGTCCGCCTTCCGGTAGGCCTTCAGGGCCTGGTCCCACTTCTTCTGCTTTTCGTAAACCAGGCCCAGCCGGGCGTGGACCCCCGCGTGGTTGGGAAGGAGGGCGACGGCCTGCCCGAGCGATCTCTCCGCATCGGGGTACCGTTTCTGGAAGAGGTAGGCCTCGGCCAGGTTGTAGTGCAGGTAGCCGTTGCGCGCATCGTACTCCCGGGCCTTGCCGAGCGCCTGGGTCGCGGCGGCGTAATCCTTTCCCGAAAGCGCCGTGACCCCCTTTTTGAAGTAGGCCTTCCCCAGGGCCTCGCGGACGGACGGATCCCCCGGTTTCAGTGCCAGCGCCCGTTCGAGTTCCGAGATCGCCTCGCCGGTCCGGTTGGTGTTGAGGTAGGACACGCCGAGCATGGAATGCCCGGCCCAGTCCCCGTCCCCGTTCCGGAACGCGCGCCCGAGGTCCGCGGCGGCGGCGTCGAACCGCTGCAGGCGGTAGTGGGCGGCCCCCCGGAGCCGGTAGACCTTGGTCTTTTCGGCCTCCGGGTTCTTTTCGCGCGCCGCCAGGGTTTCCGCCCGGCCGAGCGCGGTGACGCTGTCGGCGTATTTCTGCATGTTGAAGTAGGCCTGCCCCAGCCCGTAGTAGGTCGAAAACGCCGTCGACTGCAGGGCCGCCGCGCGCGTGAAGGAGGAGACGGCCAGGGCGTTGTTGCCGAGGCCGAGGTAGCAGAGCCCCAGCAGCCGCTGGCCGAATTCCCAGTCGGGCGCTTTGTCCAGGTCGGGCTTCAGTTCCTGGATGGCCTTGGCGAACTGCTCCTGGTTGTAGTAGGCGACCGCCTGCTTGTAGTCGGCCCGGGCGGCCGGGACCGCCGCCAGCAGGCAGTAGAGCGCCAGGGAACGGAACAATGGAGTGATCTTCATCGGACCCCCGTCAAAACGTCTCTTATTAGGGTAGCCGCCCCCGGGGGAGGTGTCAACTTTGGGGCCGGTCGCGCCGGATGCCGAAGCGCTTGAGCTTTTCGCTCAGGGTGGTGGTGTTGACCGCGAGGAGCTCGGCCGCCTTCTTCTGGTTCCAGTCGGTCCGCTCCAGGGCGGCGAGGAGGAGCGCCTTTTCGTAGCCGTTCACCCGTTCCTTCAGCGACACGCCGTCGGGGACGAAGCCGGGGGGCAGGTCGGGGGGGGGCGCCGCGAGGCCCGGGGGGAAGAGATCGGGGCCGATGCGGTTCCCGGGGGCCAGCACCACCGCCCGTTCGATCACGTTTTCCAGTTCGCGCACGTTCCCGGGCCAGCGGTAGTCCAGGAGCACCCGCAGCGCGGCCGGCTCGAGCGCCATGGGGTCGCGCCCGTTCTCCGCGGCGTACTTGCGCAGGAAGAATTCCGCCAGGAGCCCCACGTCCCCCGTCCGCTCGCGCAGGGGGGGGATCTTGATGGCGATGACGTTGAGGCGGTAGTAGAGGTCGTCCCGGAAGGTTCCCTCCCGGACGCCGGATTCCAGGTCGGTGTTCGTGGCCGCGACGATGCGCACGTCCACCCGGACGTTTTCCGAGCTTCCCAGCCGGCGGAACTCCCGCTCCTGGATGACGCGCAGGAGCTTGGCCTGCATCTCGAGCGAGATGGTGGCGACCTCGTCGAGGAAGAGGGTGCCGCCCGAGGCCGCCTCGAACAGCCCCTTGCGGGAGAGGTTGGCGCCGGTGAACGCCCCGCGCACGTGCCCGAACAGCTCGCTCTCGAGCAGGTCCGACGGGATGTTGCCGCAGTTGATGGCGACGAAGGGGGCCTCCGCCCTGCCGCTGGAGGCGTGGATCGCCTTCGCCACCAGCTCCTTGCCCGTGCCGCTCTCCCCCTGGACCAGGACCGTGCTCCGGCGCGGCGCGACCTGCCGGATGAGATCGAACACCTGCTGCATGGCCGGGCTCTTGCCGATCAGGTTCCCGAACCCGTAGCGCTCCGTCAGGGTGCGCCGCAGGCGGGAGTTTTCCTCGACGAGGTGCCAATGTTCCGCCGCGTTCTTCACCGCCAGGAGGAGTTCGTCGTTCTTGAACGGCTTGGTCAGGAAATCGAACGCGCCCAGCTTCGTCGCCTGCACCGCCTTGTCGATCGAGCCGTAGGCGGTGAGGATGATGGCCGCCGGGGCGTTTTCGAGCTTCTTCATCTCCTCCAGCAGCTCGAGCCCGTCGATGCCCGGCATCATCAGGTCGACGAGGGCGACGGCGTACTCCGTCTCCCGGAGCCGTTCGAGCGCCCGGGCGCCGTTTTCCGCCAGGTCGACTTCGTACGCCGCCGTCGCGAGCAGGTCCGACAGGACATCGCGCAGGATCTCCTCGTCGTCGACCACCAGGATGCGCCGGTTGAGAATCCTCATTGGAGTCGGGCCGGAAATTTGAGCAGGAAATGGGTCCCCCTGCCGGGGCTGTCCACGAAAATCCTTCCCCCGTGCTCCTCGACGATGCCGTAGCTCACCGCCAGGCCCAGGCCGGTCCCTTTCCCGATCGGCTTGGTCGTGAAGAAGGGATCGAAGATCCGGTTCAGGTTCTCCCGCGGGATTCCCTCGCCGGTATCGGAGATTTCGACGACGACTGTCGATTCGCGCATCCCGGTGCGGATGGTCAGGTCCCCCCCCGAGGGCATGGCGTCGCGCGCGTTCAGGAACAGGTTGACGAACACCTGCTGCAGCTTGCCCGTGTTGCCGTAGACGGGGGGGAGCGAGTCCCCGAGGTCCGACGCCACCCGGATGCCGGAGCGTTCGAACTGGTGCTCGAGCAGGGCGAGGCAGTCGGCGATCAGGCGGTTGACGTCGACGGGGTGGAACGCGCTCCCGCTCAGGCGGGAGAAGTTGAGGAGGCTGTTGACGATCTCCGAAGCCCGGAAGGACTGTTTTTCGATCTTTTCCAGCATGGGCCGCCGCCGGTCCGCGGCCCCGGTCTGCTGGAGCAGCATCTGGGCGTAGCTGGAGATGCCGGTGATCGGCGTGTTGATCTCGTGGGCGATCCCGGCGGCGAGCAGCCCGATGGAGGAGAGCTTTTCCGCCTGCAGCAGCTGGTCCTCCAGCGCCGCCTTTTCGGTGATGTCGTCCATGACCAGGAGCACCCCCCGCTCGTCGGGGTCGCACAGGGGGACGAGGGCGAGGTTCACGATCCGCCGCTTCCCCTCCAGGTTGTCGAAGCGGAGCTTGAAGAGGTTCGTGGGGGCGTCGATCCTCCACCCTTCCCCCCCTCCCCCGCGGATGGAGGCGAGGAGGTCGGCGGCGAGGAGGTGGTCCACCGGGGTGCCCGCGATATCTTCCCTGGAGACGCCGTAGAGCGTTTCGAACGCCCGGTTGCAGGAGCGGATCTTCCCGCTCTCTTCCAGTGCGAGCACCGCGACATCGATGCTTTCGAGGATGTTTTCGGTGGTGCGCTTCATCC
>CAZWXG010000063.1:0-6476 GCA_964637825.1 uncultured Acidobacteriota bacterium | reverse complement strand
GCGAGCACCGCGACATCGATGCTTTCGAGGATGTTTTCGGTGGTGCGCTTCATCCGCTCGAGGTCACGCGCCCGGCGCTCGGCCGACTCGAGGAGCCGGGCGTTCTCGATCGCGATGGCGGCGTAGCGCGCCAGGGCGGAGAGGAGGTCCAGGTCCTCGGTGGAGAAGTGGCTCCCGCCGGGGAGCGGGCCGAGGGCGATCACCCCCACGCGCCGCCCCCGATGCTCGAGGTCCTGCAGGTAGGCGAACCCTTCCGCGCCGAGCTCTGTCCCGGCAGGGCAGAGGCGGCCGGGCCCGCCCGGCAGGCCGGGGAGGGGGGCGCCGGCGCCGAGAGCCTCCCCCCGGAAGAGGCGCCGGCCCGGGGCTCCGGCCGGGCCGATCGCGTCGGCGACGCGCAGGGAGTCGGGGTGCGCCGGGTCGTCGACGAGCAGCGCGGCCGTTTCGATCCGGAAGGCGCCCGAGATCCGCTCCAGGATGCGGTGCGCCAGGGGGAGGAGGCTGATTTCGGAGCCGAGGGTGCGGGCGAAATCGAGCAGGGTGGCCCGGTCCTCGTACCGGTCCCGGTAGAAGCGGCGCTCGAGCCGCCGTTCGAGCGCGCGGCAGAGGGGCGGGAACAGCAGCGCCAGCGCCAGCGCCGCCAGGCCCAGGGCCGGCAGCACCGAGTGCGGGGCGAACCCCTCGAGCCCCCGCGCCGGCACGAGGAGGAGGAAGAGGTAGAGGGTCCCCAGGAGCGCGGCCGCCCCGAACCGGGCCGCGGCGGCGCGCGCGATCCGCTCCACGTCCATCAGGCGGAAATGGATGAGGGCGTACCCGATCGCCAGCGGGATCAGGGCGAGCGGAAGGATCGACGCTTCCATGGCGAGGGTGGGGCGCACCCCGAGGGAGACCGGCAGCCCGTAGGCCAGGGCGAAGGGGAGGATGCCCGCCAGGGTCCCGTACCCGATCCATTTCAGCTGCTGGCCGGCGACGAGGTCCCGGTTGTCCCGCCGCTGCCGCAGGAGGCGCAGCCCCCCGGCCAGGAAGGCGGCGCAGAAAAAGGCCAGCTCCGCCCGGTCGACGACAAGGCTTCCGCGGGCCGTTCTTGCGAGACCGAGCGGGGCCAGGTGCCCCGTGATCCAGAGAAGATGAAACGCGGCGAGCACGAGGGCCGGGGCGTAGGCCAGAAGCGCGGGCCTCCGGCCGGAGGGGACGGGGAAGCGATGGCAGAAATGGAGGAAGAGCGCCGGGAGGAGGAGGAAGGCCAGCGCCGAGAGCGCGTAGACGGTCCAGTCGAGGAGGCCCAGGCGCGGGGTGTAGCTGTAGAGCCAGAGGACGAAGGCGGCCAGGCAGATCAGGAAAAAGTGCGCGGCCGCGCCGGCCGCCCGGCTGCGCCACAATACGTAGAACCCGATGCCGAGGTGGAGGAAGGCCAGCAGCGTCTTCAGTCCGTCCCGGGCCGAAAAGAGGGGGCGCGCCCCGAGCCGGAGGCGCACGGCGCGCACCCCGGTGTCCCCCGCCACCTCGTAGGTGTGCCAGGAACCGGGGGGGAAGCCGATCAGCAGCTCCGCGTACCGGCCCGGGTCGGGCACCTGCAGGCCGTCGATCGTCAGCAGCCGGTCGCCCGGCCGGATCCCGGGCGGATTCGCCCCGGCTTCGGGGCGGAACCCCGCCGCCCGGAGGGCGCCCGCGGATTCCACCCAGAGGATCCCGTCCGTAGGGTCGGTCCAGCCGAGGCGGTCCCTGAGATTCAGGATGCCCGCGGAGAGCAGGACGGAGGAGAGGAGTGCCGCGGCGACGATCCTCGGTGGCACTGCGAAAGGGTTCATGGACGCGCTTTCATATCGGGTTCCGTGCAAGGAGAGGGGAAGCAATTTATATGCCACGGTAAGGGGGAGCGCGTGCATCATGGGTGCGGCTAATTGCATGAATATCATGAGATAGGTTTTGTCCACCCCGGTCGCGCGCGCGCGCCGCGCCAGTGCTTCAACAACTTGAACCGATAGATTCAATATTTTGAATTAACAGCGGGAGAGATTCAAGGGGAAAGACTTGCCCGTTTCCGGGGCCGCGACGTCAGTTGAAGCGGTAGTTGAGGCCGTAGCGGAGCGAACGGGGGTTGCGGTTCAGGACCAGTTCCCCCTGCTCGGCGGGGATGACCTTGATCCCCTGGTTGAGGATGTTGCGGAAGTCGAGCAGGATTTCCCACCGGCCGGGGGAGCCGGGCAAGCGGGGGATCGGCTGCCGGATCTCGAAATTGACCGACCGGGTGCCGATATCCATCCGGTCGCTGAACCAGTCGAGCGCGGTCAGCGGACTGCCGGAGTCCCAGCGGAAGGTCGCCAGCACGCCGGTCAGCGCCAGCGGCAGGGTGACGCCGACCCTCCCCGTGAGGGAATGCTCGAAGCGCTGGCGGAGAAAGGCGGCCGGGTCTTTCCCCAGGAGGGCGGCGGAGACGGGGGGCGCGCCGTCGTCGATGCTCCGGGCCTCCCCGTAGATGTAGGCGACCGAACCGCTGACCGATTCCAGGACCTGGTGGTCGAGGGTCACCCGCACCCCGCGCTGGCTGGAGTGGTCCCCGTCCATTTCGATGATGTGCCTCGAGTCGGGCGCCCCCGGGAGGAGCTCGGTGACCATCAGGGGGATCCCCGGGCCCCGCACGTAGTCGTGGTAGAGGGCGATCCCGACGGCGGTTTCGGGCGCCAGCATTTTCTGCGCGGCGAACTCGGAATGCCGCACCTGGCTCATGCTGATCCTGTCCCCCGCCATCGTGATCAGGGTCGGTTCGGAGAGGTCGATCGTCTCCCCGTCGGGAAGGACGAGGGTGTTGGTGGCGCTCGGGCGCCGGGAGGCCAGGGAGGTCCGGAAGCTCCACCCCTCGGCCGGGGTCAGCAGGATCTCGATCGACGGGTAAAGGAAGTGCCGGTCGCGGCCGTAATAGATCCGGGTGTAGTCGATGCCGTACCTGACCGCGAGCAGGTCCAGGAATTTCGTGGACCCCTCGACGCTGAAATCGAACGTCTCCAGGCCCGAGACGGCGGGATCATCGTCGCAGGAGATGGCCCGGGAACTCGGGGAATAGCCCGTGACGCGTCCGTAGCCGACCGAGGCCCGGTAATCGCGGCCGCCGTCGGGGCGGTACTGGTAGGTGTTGCGCATGCGCCAGAAGGACCCGTCGCCGACGTCCATCTGGCCGGAGAGGATGATGCGGCTGCGGTCGCTCAAAGGCTCGGTCAGGGCGAAATTGGACGAGACCCCGCTCTGGCTGGCCTGCGGGCGCAGCAGGAAGCCCCGGCTGCCGGCGGGGGCGCCGGAAGCGATGCTCATCGCCCCGCTCCGCGCGAAGGGTTCCCCCCCGGTGGCGGCCATCTCGGGGAGCTTTCCGGAAGCGTTCCGGAAGATCAGCCGGCCGTCGGAGGTACCGCGCAGGACCGTCCCGGGGCTCCAGTTCCGGGCGTCGTCTTCACGGGAGATCGCCCGGATGAATTCCCGCAGCGGGATGTCGAGGGAGATGGAGCGATCGTCGTCGACGGCGAACCGGGTCGTTGCCACCGGCTCGTATCCCTGGCGGGAGACCTGGAGGTGATAGATGCCGGGGGACAGGACCGCCGATTTGAAGAACCCCCGGCTGTCGCTCCGGACCAGGGTGAAGAACTCCCCCGCCTCGACTTCGCGGACGATCCGGACGACGGCGTCGGCCAGGGGGCGGCCCGACAGGCTGGTGACGCTGCCCGTGATCCGCCCCTTGTCCCCCGCGGCGGCCCCCAAGGCGGATGCGCCCAGGGCGAGTGCGCCCAGAAACATTCCCAGAAGCAGAATCGTTCGCGAGAGAGACTTCATGGCTTGGAGCCCTCGTCACCGGAATCCCCGCCGGGTGGAAACCCGGCATGGGAGGAACGTATCACAGATCCCGGTTTTCTGTCAATTCGCCCCCTTTTCGGGCACTCTGCCGGTTCCAGGGGCCTGCCCGGCGGCCGCAGCAGGGGTGAGGGCGAGATCGGCGCTGAGGATCGAAGTCTCCGCCGCGACGGCCGCCGCGGGGACCGGGGCGACCTCGATGCCGGCGATCTTCAGGGTCGACCCCGGGGCGATGGCCTCCCGGTGGGTGAACATCCTGGTCTCCAGGGGGCGCCCCTGCCGGTCGCGATAGGCGAACCGCAGCCGGACCGCCTGGTAGGGGAGGGTCCCGCGGTGGCGGATCTCCACCTCGTGCCCGGCCCCGGTCTCCCCGCCGGTCAGGGTGTGCGCCCGGAAACCGGAGCGCACGACCTCGAGGTCGTCCGGCGCGAACACCCTGACGGGGGAAGGGGGGGATTCGCGCGTCTGCTCCGCCATCCCGGCCGTCCGCTCCTCTTCCTGCCGGCACCCCCGCAGCACCAGGCCGGCCAGGAGCGCCACCAGGATCAGGGTCACCGCGAAAAACAGGGTTCTTCGTATCATCGGCCGGGGCTCCTTTGGACCGGAACAGTGTACCACCGGGCGCGGCGGGGCCGGGCGTGCAAAATCGCGCCGGGTCGGCCCGGGGGGCGGGCGCCCCCGTTTTCCCCTTGGCGGCGCCGGGAGCGTCCAGTATAGTGAAAGGCTGGTATTTGAGCGGCATCAAAGACATTGCAGGGGGGGATATGGCGATTTTTCTGCGGGAATCGGACATCAACGGGCTGGCCTCGATGGACATGGCCATCGAAGCGGTCGAGCGGGCATTCAGGCTTCAGGGGGAGGAAAAAGCGCATATCGCCCCCCGGCGCCGCTGCCGCCTGGAGAAGGGGATGCTCCACGTGATGGGCGCCTCCCTCCCCTCGCTCGGGTTTTCCGGCCTGAAGAGCTACACCAGCGTCGCCGGGGTCAACCGGTTCGTGGTGCTGCTGTACGACGGCGAGGGCCGGCTGGCCGCCGTGATGGACGCCGACCGGCTGGGCCAGTTGAGGACCGGGGCCGCCTCGGCGGTGGCCACCCGCCTCATGGCTCGGGAGGACGCCTCCCGGCTGGGGGTTTTCGGGGCCGGGGCCCAGGCCCGGGCGCAGATCGAGGCGATCCGCGCCGTGCGCCCCATCGGGGAGGTCACGGTCTATGCCCGGACCGCGGATAAGCTGAAGGCGTTCTGCCGGGAGACGGCCGAGGCCACGGGGATCAAGGTCGTCCCGGCCGCCGGCCCCGAAGCGGCGGTGCGGGACCAGGACATCGTGGTGACGGCCACCACTTCCCCCGAACCGGTGTTCCAGGGGGAATGGCTGGCCGCGGGCGCCCATATCAACGCCGTGGGATCAAATTTCCTGTCGCGGCGCGAAATCGACGTGGAGACGGTCCGCCGGAGCGCGTGCGTGATCGTGGACTCCCTCGAACAGGCCAGGCTGGAATGCGGCGACCTGGCCCGGGCCGCCGAGGAGGAGGCCTTCTACTGGGAGGACGCCCGGGAGCTGGGCCTGGTGGCGGTGGGGGAATTCCCCGGCCGGGAGGACGCGGGCGAGATCACCCTGTTCGAATCGCAGGGGGTCGCCCTGGAGGATGTCGCGCTGGCGGCCGAGATCTACCGGCGGGCGCTCGAAGCGGGAACCGGCACCAAGCTCCCTTTCTAGCGGCGCGGGAGGGTTCCCATGCAGGAGGTGTCGTTCGAAATCGTCTCCTCGGCCCCCGTCGAGGAGATCGTGGAGCTCTACCGCTGTGCCGGCTGGTGGGAGGAGAGCCCCGAGGCGCGCGCCATCATCCCCGCCATGATCCGCGGCAGCTTCTGTTTCATGGTCGCGCGCCTGCCCGGCGGCCGCGCGGTCGGGATGGCGCGCGTGATCTCCGACGGGTCGAGCGACGCCTACATCCAGGACGTGGTGGTGCTCCAGTCCCACCGGGGTCAGGGGATCGGGGGCGAACTGGTGCGGCGGCTCACCGCGTTCTGCCGGGAGCGGAAGATCCCCTGGATCGGGCTGGTCGCCGAGCCGGGCACCCAGGGACTCTATGAACGGCTGGGCTACGGTCCGCTGACCGGGTATCAGCCGATGCTCTACGGCAAGCGCCCATGACGGCCCACCGTTTCCTCGATTTCGAATTCGCCCCGGTGCGGCTGGGGGACCGGGAGCTGCTGGCCCCGATCCTGAGGCGCCATCCGCAGCCGCTGGCCGGGTACACCTTCGCGGTCCTCGCGGCCTGGAACCCTTTTTTCCATTACGGCTGGTCCGCCGCCGGCCCCGACACGCTGCTGATCTCCTGCCTGACCGATCCCCCGGGGCGGCGCCACCTGCTGCAGCCCCTGGGGACGTTCGATCCCTCCTTCAAGGAGCGGATCCTCGCCGCGGCGGCCGCCCTCCCCTACCCCCTGAAGATCCTCGGGGTCTCCGAGCGGTTTCTCGGGGAGCACGCCGATTTCACCCGCGCCTTCACCGTCCGGGAGGACCGGACCGTGTCGAACTACATCTACTCCGCCGAGGCCCTGGCGACGCTCAAGGGGCGCAAATACGCCAAGAAGCGCAACCTGATCTCCCAGGCGGAGGGGCTGTACGAATGGACCGCCT
>CAZWXG010000062.1:0-14434 GCA_964637825.1 uncultured Acidobacteriota bacterium | reverse complement strand
CCGACTATTCAGGCGGCTTTTGAGGGGTTTCTTTCCTGATTTCTTCGGGGTGGCGCCGGGACCCGACGCTCGAGGATTGGGACATTCAGGTCTCGACGCCGCAGGCGGGGAGCAGCCACTTCATCACCGCGATGTATGCGACGACGACGATGAGCAAGGTCAGCCATCCGGGCACGGTCTCCCCCTTTTCCCAAAATTTAATTATACCCCGGTTCGGCCGGCGCGTCAGCGGAAGAGGGTCGCGGGGGTGATCGGGCCCGGGAGCGGGTCCCCGGGATACCGGACATACTCCAGGAAGAGGCCGGCCGGCGGCGCGGTCCAGCGGGCGATCTCCGCGTGCGTCAACGTTTCCACCTGCGGCAGGGTGAGGTTCCCCCTGCCGACTTCGACCAGGACGCCCACCATGCGCCGCACCATCTTCCAGAGAAAATGGGAGGCGCTGATCCGCACGAGGACCAGGTCGCCGTACTCCTCCAGGGCGCAGCCGGTGACGTCGACCAGCGTGCTGACATCCTTCTCTTCCTTTTCCTTGTAGGCGGCAAAGTCCCGCATCCCGACATAGCGCCCGGCGGCCGCGCGCATCAGCCCCACGTCGAGGCGGTCCTTGACCCACCAGACGTAAGGCTTTCCGAAAGCGGTGCGGCGCGTCGAAATCTGGTAGAGATAGAGGCGCTCCTCGGCGTGATGCCGGGCGTGGAACCGCGCCGGGGCGTCCTCGGCCCGGCGGATGTTGATGTCGGCCGGGAGCCGGTCGTTGATCCCCTGCCGCAGCGCCACCGCCGACATGGGGCGGGCGCACGCGAGGTGCGCCACCTGGCAGAGGGCGTGCACCCCGGCGTCGGTGCGCCCGGAGCCCGAGATCTCCACCCCCTTCCCCAGGAGGTCCTCCGCCGCCTTGCGGATCTCCCCCTGGACCGTCCGGGCGTTCTTCTGCTCCTGCCAGCCCCGGTAGCGGGTCCCCTCGTATTCGATCACCAGTTTCCACTTGGGCATGGGGCCGCTCCTCCGGGTTTGCGTCCGGTCGCGATCGGGCGCCGGCCGCCTGCGAAAAAATAGCACCGGGGCCGGGGCGGCACAAGCCGGGTCCCGGCAATCAAAGGGCGAAGATTTCGGGCGTGCGGACGATAAGAGTACGCAACGGGAACGGGTTGTAACAATATTTGAACTTTCAAAAAACTGGGCTAAGATTTGAAAGGCGGCCGCGGTGGCGCCGGGACGGGTCCGGAGCGATGATGCCTGAAGATGCGAACGGGAGAAGTTTGGATCTGGACGTTGCGCTGTCCCACGTGGACGGGGACAGGGAACTGCTCCGGGAACTGTCCGAAATCTTCATCGCGGACTATCCCCGCATGCTCGGGGAGATGCAGAACTCCGTCCTCGGCCGCGACTACCCCACCCTGGAACGCCTGGCCCACACGCTCAAGGGGAGGCTGGCCTATTTCGGCGCCCCCGGGGCGCGCGACAGCGCCGCGGACCTGGAGACGATGGGACGCGAAAAGGAGCTGGCGGGGGCGTGGAAGACCCTGGAGGAACTGGGCTCGGCCATGGCCGGCGTGCTGCGGGAGCTCGAATCCTTCTGCCGGGAGCGGACCGAATGAAAGTCCTGCTGGCGGACGACGACGCCTTTTTCCGGCTCTCCCTCCGCAAGGCCCTCTGCCGGTGGGGGTACGAGGTCGTCCTGGCTGCGGACGGGACCGAGGCCTGGGACACCCTGCAGGGGGACGACCCGCCCCGGCTGGTGATCCTGGACTGGATGATGCCCGGGATGGACGGCGTGGAACTCTGCCGGCGCATCCGCGGGCAGATGTCCGACACCTACAGTTACGTCATCCTGGTCACCTCCAAAAACCAGCAGGAGGACGTGATCACCGCGCTGGACGCCCAGGCCGACGATTATCTCGGCAAGCCCTTCGATATCCGGGAACTCCGGGCCCGGCTGCAGTCGGGCCTGCGCATCATCAACCTGCAGTCCTCGCTGGCGCTCAAGCAGAGGGAACTCTGCCACCAGGCGACGCACGATTCGCTGACCGGCATCTGGAACCGGCAGGCCATCCTCGATCTCCTGGAGCGGGAAACGGCGGCCGCCCGCGCCGCCCGCAAGCCCCTCTCGGCCGCGCTGGTCGACATCGACGATTTCAAGCGGATCAACGACACCTTCGGCCACGTCATCGGCGACCAGGTGCTCCGGGAAACCGTGGTGACGATGCAGTCCGCCCTGCGCCATTTCGACCACATCGGCCGGTACGGCGGGGAGGAGTTCGTCATCGTGATGCCGGGGGTCCGGAAAGGGCAGGGGATGAAAATCGCCGAGCGGGTGCGGCGGCGGGTGGCGGACCGGGCCTTCGACTCGCTCCTGGGCCGGGGGGGTGTGACCCTGAGCATCGGGGTCGCCTCCGACCCCGGCGGCGGCGATCCGGGCCTCCTGTTGAGAGCGGCCGACGAAGCGCTCTACGGCGCCAAGGCCCGCGGCCGGAACCGGGTCGACGCCGCCGCGCCCCCGCCCCGGGAGCGCCGGGAAGGGCAGGGGTAGCCGGCCGGCCCGTTTTCTTTCCGGGCCTGTATTTCTTCGTCGAAATATCCGATAATCACTCTTCGATTTTTCCGGCGCCCTTGTGGAGAGATGGAGACCATGGCCGTTCCCCTGCTTCGCCCGCTGTTCCGAGCCGATTCGGCCGCCGCCGCAACTCCCGGCGGGGCGCCGCCGTCCCCCGTCGCCCCCCTTTGCCGCAGGGCCTGCGTCCTGGCTGCCGGGGCCGCCCTGTCCATCCTGGCCGCCGCCTGCCTCGGCGCGTTGCGGCCGGGTCCGGACGGGACGGGGCGCCTGGTCTTCGCGCTCGGCGCGCTCGCCCTGCTGAGTCTCGGGGGGGCCGTGTACTTCGGACTCCGGATGGCCCGGCAGGCCTTGGAGGAATCGCGGCGGAGCAGCGAGGGCCTCCTGGAGGCGAAACAGCGGGCGCTCGAGCTGGCGGCCCTGTACGACACCTCCCATGATGTTTCGGTGCAGTACGAACTGTCCACGCTCCTGCAGACGATCCTGGAAAGGGCCAAGAACCTCCTGTCGGCCGCCGGTTGCGCCATCTTCCTCTATGACGTCGAGCATCGCGATTTCCAGATCGCGGCCGAGGTGGGGGTGGGGATGCCCGTCGGCTCGCACCTCCCCATGGACCGGGGGCCCGCCGGGCACGTGGCCCGGACCCGGGAGCCGCTGATCCTCAAGGACTACGGCTCCTGGCCCGATCGTTCGGAGCACATCCGGAAACTGCCGATCAAGTCCACCGTCCTCGTCCCGATGATGCGCGGGGGCGAACTGGTGGGGGTCCTGGGGGTCCACGAACTCGTGGGGACCAGCCGGGAGTTCAACGAGGCGGACGCGCGGTTGCTCTCCCTGTTCGCCGACAACGCCGCCAGCGCCGTGCGGGTCGCGCGCCTGCTCGAGGCCCTGCGCGACTCGGAGGAGCGGTTCCGCATCGCGGCCCGGTGCGCCAGCGACATCGTCTACGACTGGGACCTCGCCGCCGACAGCGTGGTCTTTTTCGGGGCCCGCTACGACCAGCTGCGGGCCGAGAACCAGACCGTGGCCCGGACCCGGCAGGAGTTCTGGGACACCCTGCACCCGGACGATCTCCAGCGGGTGCAGGAGGCGTTTCACCGCCACCTGGAGGCGGGGGCGCTGTTTTCGGAGGAATACCGCATCTCGGACGGGAAGGGGGCCTACCTCATCGTTTCCGACCGCGCCATGGCGATCCGCAACGCCAGGGGGAAGGCCGTCCGGCTGATCGGGGCGGTGACCGACATCACCGAGCGCAAGCGCGCCGAACAGATGAAGACCGATTTCGTCTCCTTCGTGACCCACCAGTTGCGCACCCCCCTGTCGGGGGTGAAGTGGATGCTCGAACTGGCCATGGAGACGCTCGACAACCCGGAGGAGATGCGGTCCTTCGTCCAGGATGCGCGCACGTCGACCGACCGGTTGATCGGGCTGGTCAACGACCTGCTGGACGTCTCGCGCCTCGAGCGGGGGAGCCTCAAGGTGGCCCGGCGCCACGTCGACCTGGCCGGCCTGACCCGGGAGGTGGTCGCCGAGCTCGATCCGCTGGTGAAGGACAAACGGCAGCGGTTTTCGGTGCTGGCCCCCGAAGGCCTGCCGGAGCCCTGGGTGGATCCCCAGCTGATCCGCCAGGCGGTGCTCAACCTGATCGCGAACGCCGTCAAGTACACCCCGGAAGAGGGGGAGATCCGGGTGCGGATCGACGCCGGCGCCGACGGGCTGCGCTGGGAAATCCGGGACACCGGCATCGGCATCCCGCCGGCCGACATGCGCAAGCTGTTCGAAAAATTTTACCGCGCGGGCAACGTTCTCGCGGTGGAAACGGAAGGCACCGGCCTGGGGCTGTACCTGGTGCGCCTGATCGTGGAGCGGTTCGGCGGCAAGGTCTGGTGCGAATCCGAGGAAGGGATCGGCTCCACCTTTATTTTCACCCTTCCTCTCGAAGCCAAAGGGGTTTAGATGATCAACGCGCGAATCCTCGTGATCGAGGATGACAAGTTCCTGCGCCGGGCCTGCGAGGTGAGCCTCGGGAAAAGGGGATTCACGGTGCTGACGGCCGTGGACGGCGAAGAGGGGATCCGGCAGGCGCTCTCCGGCTCCCCGGACCTCATCCTTCTGGACATGCTCATGCCGAGGCTCACGGGAATCGAGACGCTCGAGGTCCTGAAGCGGGAGGAGAAGACGCGCCGGATCCCGGTCGTCATCCTCTCCAATTCCTCCATCGAGGCCGACGTGCAGCGGGCGAAGGCGCTGGGCGCCGTCGGCTACCTGGTGAAGGCTTCGCTCTCGCTGCGCGAACTGGGGGACCGGGTGATCGGGTTTCTCGAACAGGCCGGGATGAAACCGGAGATTCCGGAAGACCCGCCCCTCTGAGTCGGGCGGGTCAGGCCCCGTGGCGGATCCCGGGCAGCCCCACGCCGGAAGCGGGGCGTTCGCGCAGGACGCTCCGGCGGAAACGGAAAAGCTCCGCGGGCCGTCCCCCGGTCCGGAGATCGAACCGGCCGGTCCCTTCGACGAGTCCCCCCGTCTCCACCAGTCGGCGCAGGTTCTGCTTGTGCAGCCGCACCCCCCCCAGGGCTTCCAGGACCCGCTGCAGCCCGAGCAGCGTGAACTCCGCGGGGAGGAGTTCGAAGACCACCGGCCGGTATTTCAGCTTCCCCCGCAGGCGTCCCAGGGCGGTCGCCAGGATCCGGCGGTGATCGAGCGCCATGGGTTGGCCCATCCGTTTCCTCCAGCCGTCCCGCCGGCCCGGTTCCGCGTCCCCCGGCGGAGCGCCTGACGGAGCCGGCCGGGAGACGCCCCGGTCGCGGGCGGATTCCGCCGCCAGCCCGATTTCGTAGATCAGTTCGTAGCGCTCCAGTACCCGTTCCGGGACCCAGGGGGCCCCCCTCAGCCCGAAGTGGATGTCGCCCCGTTCGCGCCTTTCCTCCCGCGCCCTCCGGTCGGGTTCCCGGCGCACCCAACCCTCGAGCGCCGGCTCGATATGGGCGCCGATGACGGCGGGCGGGCCGTCGCGCCAGTCCTCCCAGGGAAAAAAACGGTACCAGTCGCACCAGTCGGCGCCGGCGGAGCCCGAGGGCTTCCCCTCCCGGACCAGGGCCAGGTAGGCGACGGAGATGACGCGGGGCCCCCCGCGGCGTTCCAGGGGGTCGCGGTTGCGGTCGCCGAAGGTGTAGAGCTGCTCGACGTAGCCGACCCCGAGCCCGGTCTGTTCGCGCACCCAGCGGCGCAGGCCCAGTTCCAGGGTGCGGTCGCCCGACGGGTCGAACGGTCCGGAGGGGATGGCGTCCGGCCCTCCCCCGGCTTCGGACCCGGGAGGGTCGGGGCTTCCGGCCCGGGACCGGTCCGATCCCCTGACGGCGAGGATGCGGGGGGTGTCGCCGGTGACCGCGACGATGACGGCGTCGAGCCCGATCACGACCTGCGCTTCCAAGGCGTTTCCCCCACCGGGCACGGGCGCGCGGCCTATTTCAGATCCCGGGCGGAGTAGCCGAGGATGCGCCGGGCGATCACCAGCCGGTTGATCTGCCCGGTCCCCTCGAACAGGTCGATGATCTTGCCGTCCCGCATCCACTTTTCCAGCAGCATCCGTTCGGAGTATCCCAGGGGGCCCATGAGTTCCACCCCCTTCTGGGTGATCCGGGTGACCGCCTCCCCCGCCTTGACCTTGGACATGGAAGATTCGACGGTGCCGGGGATCCCCCGGTCCACCATCCAGGCGGCCCTGAGCGTCAGCAGCCAGGCGGCGCGCCACTCGGTTTCCATGTCAATGACATCCCGTTCGATGGCCGTGAGCAGCCGGCGCGGGAGCGCGTAGCGGATCGTGACGCCCCGGCTCTCGAGCTGCTCCTTGACGAAATCGATCGTCGCCCGGGCGATGCCCAGGCCGCTCGAGGCCGCGGCCGGGCGCGCCGAGTCGAAGGTGGCCATGGCGCCCTTGAACCCCTTGTCTCCCCCCCCCAGCAGGTTCTCCAGGGGGACGCGGCAATCCTCCAGGATGACGACGGCGGTATCGCTGGCGCGCAGGCCCAGCTTGTTTTCCAGCTTCATGATCCGGACGCCCGGGTTGCCCGCCTCCACCAGGAAGGGGCGGATGGCGCCGCGCCCGGCCCCGGGGTCGGTCGTCGCCCAGACGACCATGAAGCCCTGCGACTCCTCGAGCGCCTTGCGGGCGCTGGTGACGAAAAGCTTTTCCCCGTTGAGGACCCAGTTGTCGCCGTCACGCACCGCCCGGGTGCGGATGGCCGAGGAGTCCGACCCGCAGTGGGATTCGGTCAGCGCCATGCAGGTCCAGGTGGGCCGGTCCCCCCGGAAGCGCTCGGTGAGACGGTTCTTCTGCTCCTCGGTCCCGGTGTTCTGGATGGCGTTCCCCCCCAGGGCGGGCCAGGGGAGGCACATGAAGAACCCGACATCGCCCCAGGAGATCATCTCGCTGGTGTGGATCTGGAGCATGAAGGGCTCGTCGGGGACCTCGGCGCCGGGCATCAGGGCGTCGAGCCCCTTGCGCCCGGTGTCCCAGATGAAGCGGACGAAATCCCAGGGGATTTCGTGCTCGTGCTCGTACTCGTCGTAATACCGGGCCAGCGGGCGGATCTGCTCCCGGGCGATCGATTCCGCGTACCGCTGCTGTTTTATTATCAGGTCCGAGTTTTCAAAGCTGATCATGTACCCATCTCCTCATCCCAAACCCTGCCGATGCGGGCTAGACCGTGGCGATTCCTTCCATGACCCCGAACGCGCGCGCGTTGCGCAGCCAGAGTTCCACGGGGTAATCGCGCACGTAGCCGTACCCCCCCAGGAGCTGCACGGCGCGATCGGCGGTGCGCAGCGCCGTGTCCGAGGCGAAATTCAGGGCGAAGGCGGCCGCCCGGACGGCGTCCCGGTCGTTGTCCAGGTTCCACGCCGCTTCCCAGACCAGCAGCCGCGCCGCGTCGATGTCGGTGATCAGCTCGGCCAGGGTGAAGGCGATCGACTGGCGCCGGGCGAGCGGCTCGCCGAAGGCGGTCCGTTGTTTGGCGTAATCGAGCGTGAACTCGTAGGCGGCGCGGGCGACCCCCACGGCCAGGGAAGCCAGCGCCGTGCGCGACGCGGCCAGCAGAAGGTCGAAGTCGCACCCCCGTTCCCCCCCGAGGCGGTTGGCGGCGGGGACGGCGCAATCGGCGAGGTTCAGGGAGTAGAGGGGGAGGGCGCGCAGGCCCATGTTCCGCTCCCGCTCCCCCACCGTCACCCCCGGCGCGTTCGTGGGGACCAGAAACCCCTGGGTCGTGCCCTCCAGCGCGGCGTAGACGAGGATCCAGTCCGATTCCAGGGCGAAGGGGACGTTGCATTTGCACCCCGTGATCCGGTAGCCGCCCTCGTCCCTCTCCGCCTTCGTCTCCAGGGCGAAGGGGTCGAACGCGATCCGCGGCTCCATGAGCGCGGCCGCGCCGGGGGCCCAGGCGTCGTTGCAGAAGGCCGGGAGGTGCAGGGCCTTCTGCTCCGGCGTCCCCGCGCGCAGCACCGGCAGCGCCACCAGGTTCGGCGCCAGCAGCGCCATGGCGCCGCTCGGGTCGCCCCAGGCCAGTTCCTCGGCCGCCAGCACCCAGGTGAGGGCGGAGTTGGGGCCGAAGCCGCCGAACGGCTCGGGGATGCTCGCCGGGAGGAGCGCGAGCTCCCAGCCCTCGTCCATCCAGGCCGGCTCCGGCTCCCCCTTTTCGTCGGCCTCCCTCATGCGCGGCCGGTATTCCCTGGCCGCCAGCTTCCTGGCGGCGTCGATCACCATTTTCTGTTCTTCGGTCGGTTCGAACGAGTACATGGGTCCCCCCGCGGAATGCAAAAGCTTTCTATCGCACCCTTACCGATTTGGCAAACAAATATGGCGGGACCGGACGGGGCGGCCGTAGAACAGGGCGGCCGCGGGGTCGAAGACGGCGGGGTTTTCGGAGGTATGGAACGCGCGCCGCCCGGAGCGGGAGCAGCGCGCATTGATTTCGGGGTGGCGTTCGAGGTAATCGGCGAGGCTCCGGGCGACGATCTCCCCCTGGGACACCAGCCGGACCCCGGCGGGGAGATGCGCGCGGATCTTCCCCTCGAGCAGCGGATAGTGGGTGCACCCGAGCACGAGGGTGTCCACCAGCGGGTCCCGCGCGAAGAGGCGGCCGAGGTCCCTGCGGACGAAGAAGTCGGCCCCCGCGCCGTCGGACTCGCCGTTTTCCACCAGCGGCACCCACATGGGGCACTCCTGCTGCACGACCGTGACCTGCGGGAAATGTTTCAGGATCTCGATCCGGTAGGAATCGGAGGCCACCGTCCCGGCGGTGGCCAGGACCCCGATATGCCCGGAGCGCGTGAGCGCGCCCACGGTCTCGGTGACCGGACGGATCACCCCCAGCACGCGGGCGCCGGGCGCGAGGCGCGGCAGGTCCCGCTGCTGGATCGTGCGCAGCGCCTTGGCCGACGCGGTGTTGCAGGCCAGGATCACCAGCGGGCAGCCGCGCCCGAGGAGCCACGCGACGGCCTCGAGCGTGTAGGCGTGGACCACCTCGAAGGAGCGGTTCCCGTAGGGCGCGCGCGCGTTGTCGCCCAGGTAGAGAAAGTCGTGGTGCGGCAGCGCGCGCTCGATTTCCCGGAGCACGGTCAGCCCGCCGAACCCGGAGTCGAAAACGCCGATGGGGTGATGCTCCATGCCTGTGCCTCGATTCAGGGCGTCCCGGGGTGCGGGGGGGCCAGCCGGAGGGTGTCGAGGAATTCCTTGATGATCCGGGCGGTCAGCCCCCAGATCTCGTGCGCACCGTAGGAATAATAGTACACCTTGACCGGCCGCTCCCCCCAGATGGTGCTCCCCGTGCGCAGCCGCCCGGGGTCCAGGAAGGTTTCGAACGGGACCCGGAGGACCTCGGCCACCTCGCGTTCCTGGGGGCGGACGGTGAAGGGCGCGTGCAGGAAGGCGGCGAAGGGGGTGACGCGGTATTCCGTGATGGACACGTAATCGTGGAACCGCCCCAGGATTTCAACCCGGTCTTCGGCGATCCCCACCTCTTCGTAGGTCTCCCTCAGCGCGGTGCGCAGCAGGTCTTCCCCCTCCTCCCTCATCCCGCCCGGGAAGGAGATCTGCCCCTTGTGCGTCTCGACCTCATCGGTACGCCGGGTCAGGAGGAGGTGGTGCTCTCCCCCGCACTCGAACACCGGGATGAGCACGGCCGCCTGCCGCGTGAAGCCCTGCGTCAGGGTCCTCGGCTCCAGGGCCGCAAGGGCGCGGCGGATCTGTTCCCTCATCGGCATGTCCCGGTCTCCCTCCAGGTGTCCCTCACGCCCCGCCCCGCCTTTCGAACAGGGCGGCGACCGCCGTGGCCGCTTCGCGGGCGGCGCCGCGGTTCTCTGCGAGGATGGCCGCGGCGGCGGCCCCCATCCTCTCCCGCTCCCCTGCATTCTGCAACAGGCCGAGAAAAACGTCCAATAATTGTCTCCTCTGCAGCTCCGGGTCCTCCTCCCCCGCGGGGATCCGGCACAGGGCTCCCCGGGCGAGAAAGGCGTCGGCGATCGCCTGGAAGTTTTCCATGCTGGGGCCGACGACGATGGCCCGGCCGAAGGCGGCGGGCTCGAGGATGCTGTGCCCCCCGTGGCCGGCCAGCGTCCCCCCCACGAAGACCACGTCGGCGTGGCGATAGACGGCGGCCAGTTCCCCCAGGGTGTCGAGCAGGAGCACCTCGGCCGCTCCCGGGTCCGGCCGCGACCGGCGCCGGACGGAAAACCCCAGCTCCCCGGCCAGGCGGGCGGCCTCATCGAAGCGCTCCGGGTGGCGCGGTGCCAGCAGCAGCCGCACCCCGGCATGCCCCGGCGTCGCCCGGAGGAGGGCAAGCGTCGCCAGCAGTTGCGCCTCCTCCCCCGGGTGGGTGCTCCC
This sequence comes from uncultured Acidobacteriota bacterium, assembly GCA_964637825.1. Classification (GTDB taxonomy): domain Bacteria; phylum Acidobacteriota; class UBA6911; order UBA6911; family UBA6911; genus UBA6911. Next base: position 4,007 of record CAZWXG010000062.1, on the reverse strand, counting down.
GGCCACGATCAGCGGCCCGGCTCCGGCGAGGAAACCCTTCTCGAAGTCGCGCAGGAGGGCGGGGTCGGCGCTGCCGGCTTCCCGGTCGAATTTGAGGTTGCCCGTCACCCGGACCCGGTCGCCGGGCGCCCCCATGGCGAGGATCCGCTCGGCGTCCGCGCCCGACTGCATCAGCAGGGCTGCGTAGTTCCGGAGGACGTGGCGGAGCAGGGGGCGCGCCCGCCGGTACCAGGGGAAGGAGGCGGGGGAGATGCGGCCGTTGATCAGGATGACGGGAATGCCGCGCCGCTTCGCCACGGCGAGGAGGTTGGGCCAGATTTCGGTGTCGATGATGACGATCACGGCGGGCCGGACCCGGTCGAGCACGCGCCGGACGACGAAGGCGAAATCGACCGGGAAGTAGAAGACGCCGCCGGCCCCGAACCGGTCCTCGGCCACCCGCCGCCCCGTCGGCGTGACGGTCGAGAACAGGAACCGGGACCCGGGCAGGCGGGCCCGGAGCGCCGCTACCAGCGGCTCGAGGCTGAGCGTTTCGCCCACCGAGCAGGAGTGGAACCAGACGACGCCCCCGTCGGAGGGCCCGATCGACGCCGGCAGCCGCCCGAAGCGCTCGGCGAGCCCCTCGAGCCGCCGCCCGCGGCGCCAGGACCGGTAGAGAAAAAACGGGAGGAGCAACACGCCCCAGACCACCAGCAGCAGGCTATACAGAAAGTACATTTCTGGTTCTCGGTCCCCCCTTGGCCATGTCCGGTGCGTTGGACTCCCTATTCTAGCAGCCGTGTCCCCGGCCCGCAATTCTGCCTCCGGAGGGATCGATCCTTTTGGATGATGGGCTGTGCCGATGTATATTTCCCTGGAAGGGCGTTCTACGACAAGGGGGGGGGATGCAGATCGTTGATGAGGCGCACAGGATCAGTCTTGCGGATCTTCGCACGATGGCCGCTGAAACCTTCGGGGATCTCGTCAAGGCCGTGGTGGACGTGGATCGCAAGATCATGGTCGTGAATGCCGAACTGCATGCGGACGAGGAGGCCCTGCTGGTCCAGTCCGGCTCCCGCCAGAATGATTTGTGGGGAATCAACTTTTATCCCGACCTCGAGGGGGAGGATTTCATCGAGTTTGATTCCATGATCAACCTCCGGCCTTCGGTCGGCAACCGTAGTCGCGGTGTGGATGATCCCGAAATCCGTGAGAAGATCGTCGAGATTGCGGCCTCCCTGGTGACCCGATGACGATGCATAAGGATCTTGCGGCGGGAAAATGGTTTCAGCTCTCGTTCTGCGAGCAGATGGCGAACGTGGGCAGCGAGATCGAGAGGGCCCTGTCATGGCGATCCAAAGGGAGATCCGATTTCAGCGGGCGGGCGTTCGAGCGTGCACTGGAACTCCTGGATCTGTCCGTCGCGGACGGCAAGAACCGGCCTCGCCTCGGGGAAATCCTGCGCGTCCGGGAGGCACTGGCGGATCACTTTTTTTTTGAAAATTCCTATCAGTCGACGGCGGATTCCTGGCGGCGCTATTTCGGCGCGTTCCTGCAGGCCGTGAGGGGGAGTAGATAACCCCCTGCCGACATTCGGAAAGGGTTCAGGCCAGGAAGCGGCGCGCGCGCTCCAGGTCCTCTTCGGTGTCGACGCCGATGGTGTCCTCCGCGGTCTCGGCGACATGGATCGCCGTGCCGTTTTCGAGGAAGCGGAGCTGCTCCAGTTTTTCCGCCAGCTCCAGGGGGGACTGCGGCAGGGAGTGAAACCGCAGAAGCGCCTCCCGGGTGTAGGCGTAGAGCCCGATGTGCTTGAAGTAGGCGACGCCCCCCGCGCCGTCGCGGTCGTAGGGGAGGGGGAAGCGGGAGAAATAGAGCGCCCGGCCGTTTTTGTCGGTGACGACCTTGACGCAGTTGGGGTCCGCCGAGGCGGACGCGTCGAGCGCCGTCTTCAGGGTGGAGACCTCGGCCCTGCCGTCGAGAATCGGCCCGAGCAGCAGCTCCACGTGCCCGGGCGTGATGGTGGGTTCGTCCCCCTGGATGTTGACGTACACCTCCCCGTCGGTCCGCTCGACCACCTCGTAGAGCCGGTCGCTGCCCGAGGCGTGCTCGCCCGTCAGCAGGACCGGGATGTGATAGCCCTGGCAGTACTGCAGCACGCTCCGGCTGTCGGTGGCCACCACGACCTCGTCGAGCAGGGGCGACTGCCGCACGCGGTCGTACACCCAGTGGACCATCGCCCGGCCGCCGATGTGGAGCAGGACCTTTCCCGGCAGCCTCTCGGAGCCGAAGCGCGCGGGGATCACCCCCACGGTTCTGCGTCTTTGCGCCATTGACCCGACCTCCCTGAAACCCCGTTCCCCCGCCCGTATGCCGCAGCGCCGCGAAACCGGTGGCGGTTCGCCTCAAATATAGTAAGATCTTACGGAAATCGCAAACGGCCAATATCGCGCGAGGGGAGTTTCATGAAATCCGGATGGCGTCTGCCCGCCCTGCTGCTGCTTCTATCCTGCCCGGGAGCCTATGCCGGCGTGGAGGTCAACTGCTACGACGACGCGGTCTACCTCTACCTCGACAAGCTCCACGCCGCCGGCCTCATCCGGACCTACATGCCCGAGCAGCGCCCGCTCGCGCGCTCCACCATCGCCCGGCTCGCGGCCGAGGCGCGCCAGAGCGCCGGACCCTCCGGGGGAGCATGGGATTCCATGATCGCGGAGCTGGAGCGGGAATTCCGGGACTCCACGGGGGACGGGGGCTTCCGGTTCGATCCCCTCGACTCCGCCGCGCTCGCCTGGACGGCGACCGACCAGGAGGAGGCGCCGATGCCCGATAACGGGCTCGGGGGAACCGCCGGCCGGGTGCAGCCGCTCCTCTCCTACCAGAACGGGGACCGTTTCGACGGGCATGCGAACCTCTACCTTCGTTCCGTCCACACCCTGCGGGCCTCGCCCCATTTCGCCGCCTACCTCGAGCCGAAGCTCTTCGCCCGCTCGGGCGGCGACTCCGGCGTCGGGCTGGCCCGGGGGTACGCCAAGACCGGGTACCGCAACGTGGAGCTGCTCGCGGGCCGGGACGACCTCCGGTGGGGGCCCGGGGAGAACGGGATCTTTTTCAGCGCCAACGCCCGCGCGCTCGACATGGTCAAGGTCTCCTCTCCCGCCCCGTTCCGGTTCCCCGGCTTTCTGCGGCACGCGGGGCATTTCCGCGCGACCGCTTTCGTTTCCTGGCTGGGGGACGACTACGGGCGCCCCGGCGCGACCCTTTCGGGCTACCGGCTCGACTACCTCCCCTTCCGGTGGGTCAACATCGGTTTCGACCACGCCGTCTTTCTCGGGGGGGAAGGGGCGAAAAGCCCCGATTTCGGCACGGCCGTGGGCTCCTTCATCGGCTTTCTCTCCCCGACGGTCAACGACCGGGCCAACTCGAACCACCTGATGGGGATGGACGCCACCGTGCGCATCCCGCAAGCGATGGGGATGGAGCTGTACGGGAAGATGCTCCTGGAGGACACCCAGGCGGAGAAGAAGTACATGGTCAAAAGCGACGCCGCCTGGCTCTGGGGAGTTTATTTCCCGAAGATCGACGGGGCGGAGAGGCTCTCCGTGCGCGCGGAACTCGTCTACAGCGGCCAGTTCCCCTACCGGCACGGGTTTTACACCGACGGCTTCGCCCTCGACGGCAAATTCCTCGGCTACGACGCCGGCTCGGACACCTGGTCGGGGACGGTGACGGCGCGCTACCAGTTCCACCTGCGGGAGTTCGTCCAGGTCCGGGTGCGCCGCCTCGAGCGCATGGGCGACCACTACCGGATGATCTACAACTCCCTGGGGAACAACGTCGATATCGAAAAAGACCTCAACCGCCCCGACGAGGGCCGCACCCTGCTGCGGCTGGGCGGGCAGAAAACCCTCTCCGGTCCCTTCCACCTGTACGCGGAAGCGGGCCTGGACGTGAAGCGCAACGCAGGCTTCGTGGAGGGGAAATCGGAAAACGATTTCGCTTTTCAGGTCAGGGTCGTCTACGCTCCCTAG
>CAZWXG010000061.1:12194-14596 GCA_964637825.1 uncultured Acidobacteriota bacterium | reverse complement strand
CTGGGAGTTGGTGAGGTGGTTCTCGTGCGGATTCACCGTATAATCCTTGGTCCTGGCGGCCACCGCCTCGAGCGATTCGTGGCAGGGGAGGCACACCTTGCCGGGGACGGCGGCGGTGGGGGCCTCATTCCCGTGGCAGGTGGAGCATTCAAGCCCCATCTCCTTGTGCTTGTCGGCGGTAAAAACCTCTTTATCCTGGCTCACGGCCGCCATGGTTCCCAGCGCGGCCACCAGGGCACAGATGCAGAAAATTCGTTTCAACACAGGCACGATCCTTTCCTCGGAGAAGGCTTCCCGCCTTCGGGGCATTCTGTTGCTTCCGGCTTCATTATACCGAAACCGGACCGCGCGCACTAGCCCGGTTTGCGGCCGTGGTTCACCCCCGGGCAGGGGGAGGCATCACATTCCTGTTCCGCCCCTTGCACTTCGCCGATAAGTCTGGTCGAATAGGCGCATCGAACCCCGTCCGGGGATTCGCAGAAGGGGAAAAGGGATATGGCGATCCAACAGCTCACCGAACAGCAGGTCAGGGAATGGACGCTCGAACAGAAGGACCGGTGGTGGCTGGAAAACGTCTGGAGGGGCGACATGCCCCAGCTGACGCTCCGTTCCGCCCTGTTCGGCATGGTCATCGGGGGGATCCTCTCGCTGACCAACCTCTACGTGGGCGCCAAGACCGGCTGGACCCTCGGGGTCGGGATCACGTCGGTCATCCTCGCCTTCGCCTTTTTCAAGCTCGCCGTCGCGCTCCGGCTGGGGAAGGAGTTCACGGTCCTCGAGAACAACTGCATGCAGTCGATCGCCACCGCCGCCGGGTACATGACGGCGCCGATGATCTCGAGCCTGGCCGCCTACATGATGATCACCGGCCGGGTCCTGCCGATGCCCCTGATCTACGCCTGGCTCTTTCTCGTCGGGGTGCTGGGGGTCCTGTTCGCCTTCCCCCTGAAGAAGCGCTTCATCAACGAGGAGCAGCACCCCTTCCCCGAGGGGAAGGCGGCCGGGGTGGTCATGGACGCGCTCCATTCCGGGGACGCCAAGGACGGCGTTTTCAAGGCCCTCGTCCTCACCGTGGCCGGCGCCTCCGCCGCCCTGCTCAAGGTCATGCAGAGCGAGACCCTCATGTCCAGGATGAGGATCCCCTTCCACATCCCCGAATTCCTCGACGGCTGGGTCTACCGGTTCTGGCCGGTGAAGCTCGGCGGGATCGAACTCCGGGAACTGACCGTGCGCCCGGACACCGATTTCGTCATGATGGCGGCCGGCGGCCTCATGGGGATCCGCACCGGGGTCTCCCTCATGGTGGGTTCCGTCATCAACTACCTCATCCTCGCCCCGTGGATGATCCACCGGGGGGACATCACCGGCAGCGCGGTCGACGGCGTCGTCCGTTACGGGTTTTCCCGGATCACCCTCTGGGCGCTCTGGGGCGGGGTCGCCATCATGACGACGGCCTCCCTGTGCGCCTTCTTCGCCCGGCCCCGCATCATCCTCGACGCGTTCAAGGCCCTCCGGAGAAAGAGAAACCCGGGCCATGGCGACATCCTGAAGGAGATCGAGCTCCCCCTCTGGCTCTCCTTCGTCGGCGTGCCCATCGTCGGGGCGCTGCTGGTCTGGCTGTCGCACGTCTATTTCGGCGTCGGCGTCCTCATGGGCGTCATCGCCGTCCCCCTGGTCTTCGTCTTCATCCTCATCGCCGCCCACTCCACCGCCCTGACCTCCATCACCCCGACCGGGGCGCTGGGAAAACTGACGCAGCTCACCTTCGGGGCGTTGGCCCCGGGCAACATCACCACCAACGTCATGACGGCGGCCATCACGGGCGAAGCCGCCAGCAACGCCTCCAACCTCCTCATGGACATCAAGCCCGGGTACATGCTGGGCGCCAAGCCGCGGCAGCAGGCGATCGGCCACGTCCTCGGCATCCTCGCCGGCGCCCTGGTGGCCGTGCCCGTGTTCTACTTCGTCTTCCTGAGGGGGAACCCCGCCGGGCTGACGAGCGAGCAGTACCCCATGCCGGCGGCGATCATGTGGAAGGCGGTGGCCGAGGTCCTGACCACCGGCCTCGAGAACCTGAGCATGTCCGCCCGCTGGACCGCCCTCGCCGGGGCCCTCCTGGGAATCGGGCTGGAGCTCGTCCGTATCCGGACCCGGGGAAAGTTCTGGCTTTCCGGGGTCGGCATCGGGCTCGCCTTCGTGATCCCCTTCAACACCTGTTTCGCGATGTTCCTCGGCTCCTTCCTCTTCTGGGCCTCCGCCCGCGTCCTGAAAAATCCCGCGCGGCTGCCCTACCGGGTGATGGTGCAGAACCTGGAACCGGTCTGCGCCGGCGTCATCGCCGGGGGCGCGATCACGGGCATTCTCATCATCGTGCTGGAAACCTTCGTGTTCGCCTGACCCCT
>CAZWXG010000061.1:0-12094 GCA_964637825.1 uncultured Acidobacteriota bacterium | reverse complement strand
AGGTTTGGAAAAGGGAGAGAGGACCGCTGATGAGTTATTACCTGGCAACCCCAAAAGACATTATTGACTGGATAAAACGGCTGGCGGCCGAAAACCGGCTCTATTTCCCGGAGAAACATGGGGAGGCGAGTTACCGGTTCACTCGGGTCGGACCCGGGTCCGAGATCCAGTTTGACCGCTATACCCCGACCGTGGTGCCCCCGGTCAAGCTGCTGGTCCCGGCCCGGGAGGAACTGCTGCATTTCCGGACGGACGCCGAGGGGAAGACCGAAGTCCGGCCGTCGCTCGACACCTCCTTCCGCATCATCGCCGGAGTCAGGAGCTGCGACCTCAAGGGGATCTTCCTGATGGACCTCTTCTTCAAGGAAGGGGTGCCCGACGCCTACTACCTGGCGCGGCGGGAGAATACGGCCATCATCGGCTACGCGTGCAACACCCCCTGCGACGAACGCGCCTTCTGCGCCGCGGTCGACTCCCTGGACCACACCGAGGGGGCCGACGTCTACGTCACCCCGGTCAAGGGGGGGGACCTCCTGGTGGAGGTCAAGACCAGGCTGGGGGAAAAGCTGACGGCGGGCGTCGACTGGAAGGAGTGCGAGGACGGGGCGGCCCGGCGGATCGGGGCGGTGACGGCCAGGCCGGAACCTTTCGGCCGGAGCTTCCCGGCCCCCCTGCCCGATATCGCCAAGATCGTGGCCGACAAGTACCAGAGCGCCGTGTGGGACAAGCACGTGAAGCGCTGCTTCTCCTGCGGCACCTGCAACCTGGTCTGCCCCACCTGCTACTGCTTCGACGTGGCCGACGACCTGCACCTGGATGTGGCCTCCGGCAACCGCAGCCGTTCCTGGGACGGCTGCATGCTGCCCCACTTCGCCGAAGTGGGCGGCGGCCACAATTTCCGGCCGGAACCGGCCGCGCGCCAGCGCCACCGCGTCAACCGCAAATTCACCTACCTCCCCGAAAAGTACGAGCGCGGTGCGGCCTGCGTGGGCTGCGGCAGGTGCGGACGCCAGTGCACCTCGCACATCGACATCTTTGACATTGTCACCGACCTGATCCAGGAGGGAGCTCGATGATGAATACGGGTACCGAATATTACCACCAGCTGGCCCGGGACACCTTCATGCCCCAACCGGGCAGGATCGTCGAAATCGCCGACATGACCGCCAAGGACCGGTATTTCCGCGTCGAGCTGGAAAAGCCGCTGGGGCATCACCCCGGGCAGTTTGTCATGGTCTCCGTCATGGGGGTGGGGGAAGCGCCGATCTCCATCAGCAACGGCCCCGGCAACGACAATACGCTGGAAATGGTCATCCGCCGGATCGGGCGCCTGACCCAGGTGCTCCACGACCTGAAGGTGGGGGACACGCTGGGGATCCGGGGGCCCTACGGCTCCGGGTTCGACCCCGCGAATTTCTACGGCCGGGACGTCCTGTTCGTGGCCGGGGGCCTGGGGCTGGTCCCGCTCCGCTCCCTGATCACCCCCGTCGTCGCCGAGGCGGGCCGGTTCGGGAAGATCACCCTGATCTCGGGGTGCCGCAACCCCTCCGAGGAACTCTACCGCGACCAGCTCAAGGCGTGGACCGACGCCGGCATCGAGGTCATCCGGCTGGTGGACGGCACGGAAAACATGCCTTGGGAGTTCGGCGTCGGACTGGTTACGGAACCGATCCCCAAGCTCAAGCTCGACCCGGAAAAGACCGTCGCCGCCCTGTGCGGCCCCCCGGTCATGTACAAATTCGTCATCACCGCCCTGGGCGCCCGCGGCGTGAGCTACGACCACATCTACGTCGACCTCGAACGGCGGATGAAATGCGGGGTGGGCAAATGCGGACACTGCCAAATCAACAAAATCTATTGCTGTCAGGACGGACCGGTGTTCCGTTTTTCTGATCTGGCACTCTTACCGGAGGCGCTCTTATGAAACCCAAGGTAGCCTTTTTCGATTTTGCCAGCTGCGAAGGGTGCCAGCTGGCCATTCTCAACTGCGAGGACATCCTCCTCGACATCCTGAACCTGGTCGAGCTGGTGGAGTTCCGCGAGGCGCTTTCCGAGACCGCGCCGCGCTACGACGTGGCCTTCATCGAGGGGAGCATCCACCGGGACGAGGACATCGAGAGGCTGCGCAACATCCGCGCCCGATCCACCTACCTGGTAGCCCTCGGCGCCTGCGCCTGCAACGGGAACGTCCAGGCCCGCTCCAACTTCGTGGCCCCCGCCGTCAATTACGGGGAGGTCTACGGCGAAGAGGCGCGCAACCGGGTCCAGGTCGACCCCGATCACTGGGGCCTCTGGTCCCACACGCGGGTGCGGCCGCTCGACGCCATCGTCAAGGTGGACGCCTACCTGCGCGGCTGCCCCGTGGTGCCGCGGGAGTTCCTCCACCTCGTGAAATCGCTGCTGCAGGGGACCCAGCCCTTCTTCCCGCCCAACGCCGTCTGCGTGGACTGCAAGATGAACGAGAACGAATGCGTGCTCGAGCGCGGGTTGACCTGCATGGGCCCGGTGACCTGGGGCGGATGCGACAGCATCTGCGTCAACAAGGGCTACGTCTGCGACGGCTGCCGGGGTTCGCTCCCCCACGCCAACGTCGAGGCCCATATCGAACTGATGCGCGAACACAAGATCGACGACAGGGATATCCGGAGCCGCTACCGGCTCTTCATGGGTGCCGAACCGATTGGCAGGGGAGTCTGATTATGGATTTGAGACAGAAAACGTACAACATCGACGTCAAGCATGTCACCCGGGTGGAAGGCCACGGGCGCATCATCGTCAGCACCAGCGAAGGGGCGGTCAAGGAGGTCAAGCTTTCCATCACCGAGGCCAACCGGTTCTTCGAGAGCTTCGTCAAGGGAATGCGCCCGGCCGAGGTCCCCTGGATCGTGAGCCGCATCTGCGGCATCTGCTGCGTGGGGCACCAGCTGACGGCCACCAAGGCGGTCGAGGCGGCCCTGGGCATCCGGGTGAGCCCGCAGACGGTCCTGCTCCGCAAGCTGCTGACCGAATCGCAGTTTCTGCAGAGCCACGTCCTGCACGTCTACTTCCTGGCCGTCCCCGATTTCCTGGGGGTCAAGAGCGTCCTGCCCCTGGCCCGGACCCACCCCGAGGTCGTCAAGCGCGCGCTGCGGCTCAAGAAGCTGGCGAACGACTACACCACCGTCTTCGGCGGCCGGACGCTCCACCCCATGGCCAACACCCTCAAGGGGTGGCGCAAGCTGCCTTCCCTGGACGAGATCGCGGGGCTCCGGAAGCGGGTGCAGGAGGCGCTCCCGGACATCCAGGAGACCCTGAAGGTGGCCAAAACCCTCAAGATCCCCCCCTACGAGCGGGAGACCGAGTACGTGTCGCTGAAGCACCCGGACGAATACGCCCTGTACGACGGCGACATCTACAGCTCCGACACGAAGTCGAGCCTCCCCGTGGACCGGTATCTCGACGTGACCAACGAGTTCACGGTGGCGCACTCGACCACCAAGTGGTCCAAGTGGCACCGGGACTCCTATTTCGCCGGCGCGCTGGCCCGGGTGAACAACAACTTCGACCAGCTCCTGCCGGAAGCCAAACAGGCGGCCGAGGACCTGGGGTTCAAGGCCCCCTGCTACAACCCCTACATGAACAACGTGGCCCAGGTCGTCGAGGTCGTGCACTGCGCCTACAACAGCGCGCGCATGCTCGACGAGGTGCTGGGATCGGGGCTCAAGGAGGAGGACGTCGCCTACGAGGCCAAGGCCGGGCGCGGCGTCGGGTCGTGCGAGGTCCCGCGGGGGATCCTGTTCCACGACTACACCTTCGATGAGAACGGCCGGTGCGTCGCCGGCAACGCCATCATCCCCACCAGCCAGAACATCAACAACGTCGAGCAGGACATGAAGGCCTTCGTCCCGCAGATGCTCCCCTCCATGTCGAAGGAGGAGCTGACGCTCCACATGGAGATGCTGCTGCGGGCTTACGACCCCTGCATCTCCTGTTCGGTCCACATGCTGGATGTCGAATTTGTCGACTAGTCCGGCCATGCCGGATGCGGGTGCCGGGCCCCGGATCGTGGGGCTCGGCACCCGCCACAGCGGCGACGACGAGATCGGTCTCGCCCTGGTTTCCGCCCTTTCCCGCGAACCCGCCTTCGTCTCGCGCTGCGTCCTGATGGAAAACGCCGACGCCGCCACCGTCGCCCTCGCGCTCCTCGGGTGGGACCGTCCCGTCGTGCTGGTGGACGCCGCCGACATGCGTCTCGCTCCGGGAGAATGCCGCGCCTTTTCCGACCGCGAGGCCTCCCTCCTCATCAGGACGAGTTCCGTATCCACCCACGGCCTCGGCCTGGCCGAAGGGCTGGGGATCGCGCGCGCCCTGGGCTACGACCACCCGGTCCGCATTTTCGGGGTGCAGCCCTTCGACCTCTCTCCCGGCCGCGGCATTTCGCGCGACATGGAAGCCCGGTTCCCGCTCCTGCTCGCGCAGCTCGGCCGGGAGTGCGCCTCCGGGCCCTCCTCCCCGCCCCCGGCGTGAAACCACCGCGGCCCGGCCGCCCATGGGAGTTGTCGTCCTTTTTTCGCAATCTTATGATACGCTGGCGCCGCGAGCGCCGGGACAGGGGGGAGGGAAAGTGGAAGAGGGGAAAAAGCATTCTTTCTTTTACGACTGGGGCGCGGTGACCACCTACGCCTCCGATCTCCGCTCCCAGGAGATGGTCGCCCGCGCCCGGTGGTTCATCAGCATGCGCTGGTACGCCATCCTGGCCTGCGCGGCCGGGGGCCTGGTGGCGCTCTTCGAAAAGGCTCCGGCCGACCTCAACCCCGTCGACTTCCTCGTGGTGGTCGCGTTTCTGTCCGCCACCAACCTGGCCTACGCCCGCATCGGGCGCAACCTCTTCGGCGACAAGGGGCGGGAGCGGGAGCTGCAGTTTCTCCTGGCCGCGGAGATGATCGCCGATTTCACCGCCCTCAGCTACCTGAACTACGTCCTGGGGAGCATCGAAACCCCGATGGCGGCCCTCTTTCTGGCCCACATCATCCTGTCGACCCTCTTCTTTTCCCGCTGGCGCTCCCTGATGATCACCGCCGCCGCGTGGTTCTACGCCGTCCTGCCGCTGACCCTGGAATGGGCGGGGATCCTGCCGGCGCGGACGATCTTCGGCGGCGGCTTCAAAGCGCTGGCGAACGCGAGCGCCGAAATCACGTTCGGGTTCGTGTTCGCCAGCGCGGGGGTCTTCTTTTTCTGCTGGTACCTCGTCAGCGAAATCACCACCAGCCTGAAACTGCGGGAGCACCAGCTCGAGGACGCGCATCGGATGCTGATCCGGCTCGACAAGGAAAAGACCCAGGCTACGCTGATGGCCACGCACGAACTGAAGGCCCCGTTCGCGGTCATCAAGAGCTTCGTCTACACCCTGAGGGACGGCTACTGCGGCCCCCTTCCCGACAAGGCCCGCGAGGTCGTGCAGCGCATCGGCGAGCGCTGCGACCAGCTGACCACCCGGATCACCGACATCATCCACCTCAGCAATCTCCGGACCCTGGTGGTGCAGGAGATGCACATGACCCCCGTCAACATCGTGGACATCGTCGCGGAGCAGGCGCGGGAGGGGGAGCTGATCGGGAAGTCGAAAGGGGTGACGGTGACCAACCACGCGGAAAACGCGCCCCCGGTCCGGATCCTGGGGTCGGCGGCGCACCTGCAGTCCCTCTTCTCCAACATCATCCGCAACGCCGTCTTCTATTCCCACAAGGAGACGGGACGGGTGGACATCTTCGTGAAACCGGAGGGGGGGAAGGTCGCGGTCACGGTAAAGGACAACGGGATCGGCATCCCGAAGGACAACCTCGAGAAGATCTTCGACGACCATTTCCGCAGCCGGAACGCGCTCTCGCACTACGCGTACGGCTCGGGCCTGGGGCTGTCGATCGCCAAGGAAGTCGCGGTGCTGCACGGGGCCTCCATCGAGGTGGAAAGCACAGTTGGCAGCGGGAGCAGTTTCACGGTAAGATTCGACATTATTGACGCCTCACAGGAGAAAGCGAATCATGGCTCACATACTGGTAGTCGATGACGATTTGGACATTGTGGACAATCTGAAGATGGTTCTCGAAGCCAATGGCCACCAGGTTTCGTGCAAGACGGACACGGACGGCATCGTGGCGAGCGCCATGGAACTGAACCCCGACCTCATCATCCTGGACATCATCTTTCCGGAAGACCCCAGCGCCGGGTTCGTCGCCGCCCGGGAGCTGGAAAAGAACGAAAAGGTCAGGGACATCCCCGTGTTGCTGCTGAGCGCGGTGAACCAGACGAGCAAGATGTCCTTCGGATTCTCCGAAAACGACATCAGCCGGGACTTCATGCCGGTGGAGGGATTTATCGAAAAGCCGGTGGAGCCCGCCGTGCTGCTGACCAAGGTCCGGGAGCTGCTCGGGGGCGAATGAACCGTGCGCCCCCGTTTCCCGGGCGCGGGCGCCTGCCCGGGAAACGGGGGCCTAACGCCTGAACCGGAGTTCCCAGACGCGATAGAACGCCTCCATCCCGATCGCCACCGACATCTTGCTCCTCCCCTCCCGGCGCTCGTCGAAGACGATGGGGAATTCCCGGTGCCGGCACCCCAGCCGGTGGGCCCGGTATTTCATCTCGATCTGGAAGCTGTACCCGTTGCTCCGGAGCGTGTCCAGCCCCATGCGCCGCAGCAGCCGGGCCGACCACCCGTTGAAGCCCCCCGTGAAGTCGGCGATCCCCACGCCCAGGATGGCGCGCGAGTAGAAGCTGCCGAACCGGGACAGGAGCCGGCGCCCGGTCCCCCAGTGCAGCGTCCCGCCCCCCTCGACATAGCGCGACCCGATCACGAAATCGGCCTCCCCCGCCAGCCGGAGCATGTCCGGGAGGTAGCGGGGGTGATGGCTCCAGTCCGCGTCCATCTGGATCAGAAAATCGTGGCCGTGGTCGAGCCCCCACCGGAATCCATGGACATAGGCGGTGCCGAGGCCGAGTTTCCCCGGGCGGAGGCTCAGCGACAGCCGCCCGGGATCGGTCTTCTCCATCAGTTCCCGCACCGCCGCGGCCGTGCCGTCGGGGCTCCCGTCGTCGACGACCAGGACGTGGAGCCGCCCGTCCGTCCCGAGGATTGCGGGGACCAGCGACCGGATGTTCTCGCGTTCGTTGTAGGTCGGGATGACCACCAGCGGCCTGACGGGATAATCTCTGGGCATGGAGGTATCTTATCCGAACCGGGGGCCGATTCCAGCGCAAAACGGCCGGTCGCCACGGCCGCGGCCCCTCAGCGGTTGCGCACCAGCACGCGGTCGAGCCGGCGCATCACTTCCGTCCCGGCCGGCTCGAGCCGGCCGATCTTTTCCTCGGGCAGCAGGACGAACACCCGTCCAGGGGAGCGCCAGGCCTCGCCGAACTCCCCGGGGCTCAGCAGGATCTTCGGGGCGTCCGGGAATTTCAGCCCCGGCAGGAGTGCGTAGGCCGTCCCGTCCGTGATCTCCACCGGAAGCGGCTGGTAAAAGCTCAGGGAATTGGCCGACTCGTAGTCGTCCATGACCACCAGCCGGTCGCCGGGAAGGGCCGCGCGCGCGAGCGCCAGACCGAACTGTTTCGACGAGATCAGGTCCTCGCACAGGACGAGGCTCCAGTGCGTCAGGGCGCAGATCACCACCATCACCGCGGCGACGGCCGCGACCGCCCCCCTGCGCCGCCCCAGCGTCTCGAGCCTCAGGGCGGAGAGGAACCCGATCGCCAGCGCCAGGATCGTCACGGCGGCGGGAACGAGCAACTCCCGCACCAGGCCCGGGGGCATTTCGGCCAGGATGCTGAAATCGGTCTCCGCCAGGCGGTCGGAGGGGCCGGCGGGACCGGAGGGGAGTTCGTTCCCCGCGGCGAACCAGGCGCCGGCGGCGATCCCGCAGAGGAGCGCCAGGACCCCGACCGCGGCCAGGGCCCGGAATCCCCACAACACGGCCCGTTCTCCCCCCCGGCGGGAGAACGCCACGGCGGCCAGCAGCGCAAACGCCGGGAGCGCCGGAAAGACGTAGTGCTCCAGCCGGTCCGAGAGGGAAAAGAACCCGATCACCACCACGATCCAGACCAGGGCGAGCCGCACCAGGACGGCCCCGTTCCCCCCCTCCGGCCGCCGGCGGGGCGAAAACGCGGCCGGGACGAACACGGTCCAGGGGAAAAACCATACGGGGATCAGCCCGAGGAAGGTCACGAGCGGGACGGACCACAGAACCGGTGGTTCCCGCCTCCCCAAAAAGCGCAGGAACTGCTCGCCGACGAAGAAAAAGTGGAGGAAGCCCTCGTTATGGACCTCCGCCAGCCAGTGCCAGGGGACGGTCAGGACCAGGAAGAGGAGGGTTCCGGCGACCGGGTGGAGCGAGCGCAGGGAGGGGCGCCGGCGCGAAAGGAGGCAGAACAGCACGGCGATCCCGGCCGGAAAGGCGACGCCGACGAGGCTCTTGCACAGGAAGGCGCCCGCCATGGCGGCGTAGAACAGCAGGGCGGGCCGCAGGGAACGCTCCGGAGCCAGGTACCACTCCAGGAGCGCGTACATGGCGACGGCCAGAAAGAGCACCAGCCAGATGTCGTGCAGGGTCTCCCGGGTGAAGAGATAGGTCCCCATCGAAAAGGCGGTCGCGAGCCCCGCCACCGCCGTCGCCAACCCGGGCGCAGCCCGCCCCCGCGCCGGACCCTCCCCCTCGAGCGCGCGCCGGGCCGTGAGCATGACGACCCAGACCAGCAGGATCACCGCCAGCGCCGTCGGCAGGCGCAGGGCGGACTCCCGCAGGCCGAAGGCCTTGAAGCTCGAGGCGGTCACCCAGTACAGCAGCGGGGGCTTTTCCAGGAAGCGGACCCCGTTGGCGTAAGGGGTGACCCAGTCCCCTTCCACGGCCATCCGCACGGCCGGCTGGGCGTAATACGCCTCGTCGTAATCGGTGACCCCGCGGTCGGTGGTGGTGCCGAGGTAGACCACGGCCGTCAGAACGAGCGGCAGCAGCAGCCACCCGCTCCAGCCCCTCCCCGCATGCGTTTCCGTCGCCATGGTCGTTACTATAGCAACCTGCCCGGGACGGGCGAAGCGCGAAATATCCCCGAAAGGACGGGGAATCTTGACATGCCCGTCCCCTCGGGCTAGGCTGCAGGGGCAGGGCGCGCAAGCCCTCAAAACCGGCGCTCCCTTGGTGGAGCATCCTGAAAGCCGTGTGGTTCGGGAGATGGAGCTGCACGGCCTTTTTCTTTTCGGGCCCCCCCGCTCCGGGGCGGACGCCTGAAGACCGGACATTCCGGATTTCGCCCGCAGGGGAGGACTATGGCTATCGAGAACGGGAAAAAAGTGTCGTTTCACTACACCCTGACCGTGGAGGACGAGGTGCTGCAGACATCGGACGGGGAAGAGCCCCTGTCGTACACCCACGGATCGGGGCAGATCATCCCGGGCCTGGCGGCCGGGATGGAGGGGATGAGCGCGGGGGAGGAAAAATCGATCCTCGTGGCGGCCGAAAACGCCTACGGCCCGGTCAATCCCGAGGCCTTCAACGAAGTGCCGAAGTCCGCCCTCCCCCCGGACCTGGAGATCGAGGCGGGGATGATGCTGCAGGCCCGCGGTCCGGAAGGCCAGTCGATGCCCGTCCGCGTGGTCGAAATCAGGGAAGACACGGTCCTGATGGACATGAACCACCCCCTGGCCGGGAAGGACCTGAAGTTCGACGTGAAGATCGTCTCGGTGGAATAACCGCCCCCGGGGCCCCGGCCGGTCCGTTCATCCCGGGCCGGCCGGGCTCCCTGTCTTGCCCCGGCAGCCCGAAAACGTTTCCGCGTCTCGGCTTTCCCCCCCATTGGCGTAGTCTCCTCCGGGAACATACCCCGCGACCTTCCGGCGCCGCCTGGCGCCGCCCGGCGCCGCAAAATTCCCATTTTTCCGGAAAACTGTAGTAAAATCGCGACCGCCATCGGGGACCATCGCCCCGGGACACCATATCTGAATCATCGGAGACGGCTCCATCCGCGCCCCCCGCATCAAGGGGATGTCGTTTTTCCCCTCGGCGGCCCGGAGAGGCACATCAGGGAGGAGAGGGACCATGCCCAACGGATATACCGGCAAGATACTGAAGGTCAACCTGACGACCGGGGAAACCGGCACCATGGACACCTCCAGGTACGAGGAGTTCGGGGGCGGCTACGGGATGGGGACGGCCATCTTCTGGGAACTGGCGGTCGCCCCGGGCGAGTGGGACCTCAAGGACCCGTTCGATCCCCGCAACGTCCTCCCGATCATGACCGGGCCCCTGGCCGGCACCGGAGTCCCCGGAGCGGGAAGGACCAGCGTGTGCGGGCTCTCCCCGGAGACCTTCCCCACCGCGGAATTCTGGCGCTGCAATTTCGGCGGACGCTTCGGCAACATGCTGAAGCATGCGGGGTGGGACGGGGTCGTCGTGACGGGCAGGGCCGACCGGCCGGTGTGGATCAACATCGTCAACGACCGGGTGAAGATCGAGGACGCCAAAGAACTGTGGGGCCTGGACACCTGGGAGACGCAGGACCGGATCACCCGGATGGTCGGGGGCCAGACCCGCTTCGGCGACGAGTGGCAGGAGATCGGGGGCGCACCCACCACCGCCCGCCCGCAGGTCCTCTGCATCGGCCCGGTGGGGGAGACCCGCTCGCGCCTGGCCGCCCTGATCACCGGCAGCGGGATCAGCGCACGCGTCGGCGCTTTCGGGGCCGTCTTCGGGGCCAAGAACCTGAAGGCCGTCAGCGTCGCCGGGACCGGCGCCGTCGGGGTGGCCGACCCGGGGGGCATCGTCGAGGCCCGGCTGCACCAGATGCAGGCGGCCGCCTCCGCACCCGGAGCCCCCCCCGCGCCCGGGGCCGGCGCGGCCTGCTGCATGCCCTGCCTGCGCGCCGACCGGCGCCGCAACAACTACTACGGCGGCGAAACCATGTGCGCCGACCAGGGGTGGCTCTTCGGCGGCTCCGCCCCGCAGGCGGCCGACCTGGCCAGCGAAGCGCTGATCAAATACGGTCTCAGCAGCTGGTCGGCCCATTTCCACGCGTTCAAGGTCGACATCCCGGGCGCGCCGCCGATTTTCAAGGGGAAGGTGCCGACCGATTCCGGTCTGGGCTGGTACCTCGAGACGCTCCACGAACAGGGGGTGCTGGGCCCCGGCCGGGAGATCGACTCCTCCCCGCTCCCCGTGGGCCAGTGGGGGGAGCTGAGCTTCCGCCTGGCGCTGCTCGACGCCATCGCCCGGCGCCAGGGGATCGGCGACGCCCTGGCCGAAGGGTGCTGCCGGGCGGCCGAGCGCTGGGGGCGGCTGGAGACGGACCGGGAGAGCGGCGCCCTGCGCCTCCCGGCCTGGGGAGCCACGAGTCACTGGACCATGCCCTGGGTGGAGTGGGCCTACGCCTACATCCTCGGGGCGGGCGATCCGGCCTGGCACGGGTTCATGGCCCCCGTCGGCACCCCCGCCGGGGGGCTCTCGATCGAACAGTCGCTCGAGGCGCTCGCGCAGAAGACCCTCCCCTACACGGGCGACATCTTCATGTTCAACTACGCGTGGAAGGGGGAGGAAGCCTGGAAGACCGGCATCTATTCGCCGCACAAGGCCAAGCAGGTGGCCTGGAGTCGGCACTATTCCTCCTTCTGGAACGAGTCGATGGCGTTCTGCGAGATGTTCCTCCCCGAACTGGGAAGCGACAGCCCCGAGATCGAGACCCGGTATTACCGGGCCGTGACGGGAAAACCGGACTCCTTCGCCGACACCATGCGCACGGGGCAGAAGATCTGGACCCTGGAGCGCGCCATCCGCGTAATGCACGGGAGGAGCCGCCGGACGGAGGATTTCTTCCCCTACATGTACCAGCCGGGGGCCTCGGGCATGGCCATCTACGGCGGCGTGCCGATCTACGAAAACGGCAAATGGCGCCACGACGCGGCCCCGGACATGCACCTGGACCGCAAGGGGGTGGACGACTTCAAGACCCACTTCTACGCCCTGGAAGGTTGGGACAAGGAGAACGGCTGGCCCACGCGCCCGACGCTGGAGGATTTCGGGCTCAATCGCGTGGCCGACACGCTGGCCGCCAAAGGGAGGCTGGGAGCCTAGGG